>JAJFGD010000036.1 GCA_021776315.1 Hyphococcus sp.
CTTGCAGTAGTTTCGGTATTGCAGTGCGGTCTTATGTCAGAGATTGTATTGAAATAACCGCTTTCGCGGCGCTTCACGGTGACCCAATCTAGTATCGTAGATTGTGGGATGGCCTGTTGACGCGCCCGGTTTTTGATTTCAATCGGACAATTTTCAATGAACATTTCGAAGGCGGAGCAGCGAACGCTCCATGTACTCGCGCGTGGGGGTGCGATTTTTGTAGAGAAGAACGAAAAAGGTAAAATCGTTAAAGTCGATTGCGCAAGCCCGGAAGGGTGGGTGCTTGCTGACTGCACATTGGCGGTGTTTTTAAAACTCAAAAGACGACGGCTGGTCTGCTCCACGAATAGTGGACCATATCGTGCAACCATGAAGGGAAGAAAATCCGTGCGCGCGCAATTGGATAACCGTGCTTGAGGGGTTAGAAAAAAGGAAGGGTGCAATCGGGTATTGCGCCCTCTCAAAAAAGTAACATCCGTTCCTCATATCATTGGATCGCGCACCCTGATATTGAGAATAGGCCGAATGCTCGGTTCGTAAGCCGTGTTGGTGTTTGAATGGGAGTATTTTATGCTGGTGAGAATTGTTAGTGTATGGTGCATAGTGACAAGTTCATTGTTGCTTTCCTCCCCTTCAATCGCACAAGACCAACGTTGTCCTAGCCAACTTTATGCGAGTGGGTTTGATGGCAAGCCCCTTGGCGGATCCAAGCAGCGCCTTATCGATGCGGTTCAACGCGGTGAGGCTATTCGTATCGGTTGGGACATTGATTTTGACGAGGATGGAGAAAGCGACCTTTCCCATTGGGCAGACGCTGAATTTTTATCCGTATGGGAAGGGGAGGTATTTACACAAGTCACCGCCATACATCGTCAACGCCCCATTCGTGGTGAGGGTGAGGTCCGCCTGCCAGGCCCATTTACTGAGTGGCGTGGGCTGCTCGGAACAAATGGGTTAATCATGGGATCGTTGAGCGATTCAGAGCCGGGGGCGGGTCGTTCTGTGCAAATGTTTTGGTGCGCCGCCCGACCTATAAAACCTACGTGGACGCCTGTTTATAAAAATGGGCGTAATGGGGAGGCCCTTGAAGGCTCAAAGAAACGTTTGTTTGCTGCTATACGCGCAGGTCATCCAATACAAGTAGGATGGGGATTAGCGCGGGATGTCGCGGGTGCACAAAAGTCCGTTGAACATATAGTGTCGCCGGTTTTTCTGACAATTGTTGATGGGCAAGAAATTTCCGCACAATTGCCGGAACACATTGCTGCAAAGAGTTATTGGGACATTGATCAAGCGCTCTTTGACGAACCCGCCGTCATGTGGCGTGGCATGTTGACGTCCAAAGGTGTTTTCGATGCGGTGTGGGTCAATCGCGCCACTGGTAGTATCGTGCGCCGTGCGCCGCAACGTGCAGTGATGACGTGGTATGTACAAGATGTGGCTCCTCAATCGACGCCGTCACTTGCAATTCCAGATGGTGTCACGGCCGATCCTGAAAGACGTGACGACCGATTGCCGCAATGACTATTATCACCATGATCCGTTGAGTGCCGTTTTGGCAGGCTTTGGAAAGACGCGTTCTCTGCTATATTAATTTTGTGATTGATTGAGGTTTCAAATGAGAAGTTTGTTTTTTTTGGTAGCGATGTCATTGCTGCCAGGGTTGAGTGTTGCGCAGGTACCGGATGCGGCACCTTCTGTGCCAGTCGAATTGGTAGAGCTTGTGGCTTTTGAACCGACCCGGGAAGAGGCTGTGTTCGAGGCTTTTGTCGATGGCGTCGTTGCTGCCCATATGCGTGAGCATGATATTCCGGGAACCTCGGTCAGCATTGTCAAAGATGGAAAAGTTCTTTTTGCCAAGGGGTATGGATATACTGACCTTGAGGCGGCGTCGCGTGCTAACGGTGAGGAATCACTCTTTCGGATTGGCTCAGTTTCAAAGACTTTCATCTGGACCGCGGTCATGATGTTGGTTGAGCGCGGTGCCATCGATCTGGATGCAGATGTAAATACTTATTTGGATGGGATTGTTATCCCTGAGAAATTTGGTGCGCCAGTGACCATGAACCATTTGATGGCACACCGCGCTGGTTTTGAAGACTCATTTGGCGTTTTCACGATCCCACGAGAGGGCGATATTTCACTAACGGAGGCGTTAAATAAAAATATGCCAGCGCGGGTTTATGCGCCGGGCGCGCGTACGTCCTATTCGAATTGGGGCTCGGCTCTTGCTGCAAAAATTATTGAGGATGTCACCGGTGAAACTTACGCAGATTTTCTTTTTCTTGAAATATTAAATCCGCTGGGCATGTCATCCACAGCGCTTTCCGGTCCAGCCACAATGCCCAGCGCTTTGCGCGCAAGGTTATCGAAGGGATATGAACTAAAGGCGGGCGGGCTTGTCGAGGCTGAGCTGATGAATATCGGTCCCTATGCCCCAGCAGGGGCGATGAGTATGTCTGCAGCAGATATGGCCCGTTGGATGCAACTACATTTAGGCGCTGGGTCACTAGATGGTGTGCGTCTGATGACACCACAAACTCATGCAACTATGTGGTCACGGGCATTCACAGACCGCGCCGCCGGAGCAGATCTCGCCCATGGTTTTTTCTCTCGGAATTATCGCGGTTATGACGCATATGGACATGGTGGTGCGACGGCCGCGTTTTTTACCTATATGGATTTGATACCGAGCTTGAATGTCGGTATTTATATTTCACAAAATGCGACGACAGACCGAACCTTGGTGTCCGACCTTTCTCAACTGGTCATTGATCACCTGGTGGATCATAGCGAGACCACTGTCGTCGATGCCGATGATCTGGCCATTGCCCGCGCAGGCGATGCGGCGGGGAGTTATTTGGCAAACCGGCGCAGCTTTACGCAGTTTGAAAAAGCATTCGCATTAACCGCGGCAACAAAAGTCAGCGCAGGCGACAATGGCTCAATAATCGTAACGAATGGCAACGGGCCGATGCTTTATGAACCGGTACGCAATGCACCAGACATTTACGAGAATCGTCATGGTGGACGCGTGAGTTTTGGGCGAGATGACAGTGGGAAGGTCACTCACCTTTCGGGAACTATGGGTGTGCATTCCTCGGATCGTATTTCGTTTTTGGCGCAATCGATTTTGTTCAATGTCACCGTTGGCGCTGCAGTGTTTTTTGCTTTGACCACTCTAGTTGGTGCCTGGCGGCGTCAGGGTCGCGAAGTGGTGCAAACAAATACTGGAAAAATGTTAGGTCTTGGAGCCTTTGCAGGCACCATCATTCTATTTGGCTTGGTTGCTGGCTTCGCCGCCATGCTAGCGAGAATGGGTTCACTTGGAGTTGCTGATTTGGTCAATTATCCGTTGCCGATAATCACGATGTTTCGCATGATTGCTACACTGTTTGTTGTGGCCACGGTTGTCGCAATAGGCAGCTTATTTCCCGTTTGGCGTGGATCAGGCTGGAGCGTTTGGCGCAAAAGTCATCACACGGTGTTTGTATTGGCGCTTGGGGCGCTCGCCTTTATGCTGATCCAATGGAAGTTTGTTTTTGCTGCGACCGCCTAAATGGACGGCGTCAAAAATCTGGCCGGATTTCTCGTAGGCGGCCACCTGTACGCAGAGCGCTAACGGATGTGGCGAGACCGGTTTTTGAATCGGTCTCCGTCACAACACCACAAATGGTGGCGGCACCTGCTGCTGGTGTAAATCGACCGCCCGGAATTTTGGTTACAAAGCGATGAAGCGGTTCTGTTTTCTCCATCCCAATGACGCTGTCATAGTCGCCACACATGCCTAGGTCAGTGATATAGGCTGTGCCGTGGGTGAGGATCTGGTCATCGGCGGTCGGAACATGGGTGTGTGTGCCAACTACCAAGCTGACCCGACCATCTAGATGATGTCCCATGGAATATTTCTCGGACGTGGCCTCGGCATGAAAATCGACGATGACGGCGTCGGCTTCGCGGCCCAATTGTACGGCTGCGAGTTCACGGTCAACAGCGGCACACGGATCATCTACGGGGAACATCCCGCGCTGTCCTTGCACATGAATGACCAGAATATTGCGGCCTTGTGAATCTTGAAACATCGCACTGCCACGGCCGGGATTTGATGGTGCGAAATTTGCCGGTCGCAACAATCTAGGTTCCCGGTCAAAGATCGCGATATCATCGCGTTGGTCATAGGCATGGTTGCCGGTCGTCAAAACATCGGCACCTGCATCAAAAAGTTCTTCACATATCCGTGGTGTTACGCCAAATCCACCAGCGGCGTTTTCTGCATTCACGACAATGAAATCGAGATTTAGATCACGGCGCAAACGCGGCAAACGCTCAACAACGGTCGTACGCCCGCTGCGACCTACGATGTCGCCAAAAACTGCAATTCGCAAACCGTGCCCCGCTTTCATTACCCACTTTTGGTCCGGAAACTGCTTTAGGTTAGCAGCGGTTCGCCCCACGTTCCGTGACGACCCAGTCCAGTGGTTGATCTAGGGGGGAGAGGGGGAGGTCGTCAACTTCTTGCGCCCCAAATGCATAGCCGACTGCTAAAACTGGACCGGCATCGCGTGCTGCTAAGAGCGTTCGGTCATAATATCCGCCGCCATAGCCAAGCCGCCCACCATCTCTTGTGAATGCCAGGAGGGGGGCAATGATGATTTGCGGCGCGACGACGGCCGCTGATTCATCAGGAACAAGCTCCCCATAAGCACCATCAATAAGCGCATCACCAGGTGAATAGGCACGAAAGGCTAGTGGTTGATTTTTTTTGACGACCACGGGAAGCGCGATTTTTAAGTCCCGTTCAAGCAGCGCTGCCGCAAGGGGTTCTGTATCGAGCTCATCACCAATGGGGTAATAGAGGGAAACCGTGCTCGCATCGTTCAAAGGTATCGATGCAATGAAATTTCGTGCCGCATGGTTTGCCGCATCAGATCTTGCTTTCGCCGCTTCGCGACGTTCAGCTTTCATGCGTTCACGCAATAGCTGTTTCGGATTAAACATTGGCGTGATGGGCGGCAGCAACGCAAAAACCCTTGGGTAGATTTAGTTCAAAAAACGCCGCCCTGGCCGTCGGATCTATTGTTCGCCCTGGACCCTAAGGTACAGGTGGGCACCGCATGAGAAGGGCCACGGCCCAAACCAGAGACAGCTCCCGATAGAAGAGATAAGGCCCCGGGGAATGTCATCCTGACGGGCCGGGCAGCCAATTGAAAATAGGGTGCGTAATGCTTGTCGTAAAGAGGTGCCGGTCGGAAATATATTCCGAAACAGTCCCTGATCATGGGTGTGGTTTCAGTTTGGTGACTTAACGGACCGAGGCGCAGGGCTTTTTGTGCTTGTTGGGGACTGACCCATATTGCGCCAGCTCGGATACAGCAAGCAGCCAAGAAACGAAAAAGACGCCGCGACAAGAAGAGCTAACGCGAAAATTCCGCCACCGAGGTCGCCTAACCAATTCGCTACAAGGCACGTCGAGGCGATAATCAGGTAAGGGTAAACTGGCGGATCTTGGGTAATGTGTCGATGAACGAATAACGACATCGATGCCACCAATAAGGCCAATGAAAATACGTCAAAAATCGAAACCATGACTCATACTCCCGAAAGAAGACAGTAGAGCAATTAATGTTGAATATTCTCTAAATTGCGAACAGCGCATCATGCCGTCATTTGCCGAATAAGCAGAGAGAAATATGGAAAGAAAAACAGGAATTTGGATGATTACCGAAAAATGAATTTTCGTTGTCGCATATCGGTGATAACTAAGACGGGTCGGACACAATTGCGTTAGTGAAATATATTCCGTCGGCTTACACTAAGATTCTTGGAAACGATAAAAGCCGATTTGTGTGTCGCCATATTTGCGACGGTCGAATTCATCAAACCCGCCACATTGAACGGGCGTTTCAGTCGCCGCCTGCTCAACGATGATAAGTGCCCCTGGCGAAAGCCAGCCACCACTATCCAACGTTTCCAAAGCAGGTGCCGCCAGCTCTTTGTGGTAGGGGGGATCAAGAAAAGCGAGATTAAAAGGTTGACCGCTGCTGGCTGGTTTATCACCGAGTGCTGATGCTGAGCGCCGGTGAATGCGTGTGCACCCAAATAGGCCAAGGGCCTCGATGTTATCGCGAATAGCACCGCGCGCAGCGGTGTCTGTGTCAACAAATAAACACCATGCGGCACCGCGAGAAAGCGCTTCAATTCCAAGGGCACCCGAGCCGGCAAATAAATCGATGACCCGCGCGCCGTCGAAATCGATATCGTCGCGCGACGATAAAATATTGAAAAGGGATTCGCGTGTGCGGTCAGTCGTTGGCCTCGATACCGTGCCTTTTGGTGCGATGATCCGCCTACCGCTGAATGAGCCGCCGATAATTCGCATTAGGTTTCGTCATTATCTAGTTTGTGCGCGTCAAGATGATGAGATGTTTCGCGGGCGTCACTTTCATCTTTTCTCTTCTGCTCTTTTGTGCGGCCAAATTTTGCGCGATTCTCTTCGGCAAGGATATCTGATTTCTCGCGTTTTTTCTTTTTCCGAAACTTATTGAGATTGACAACATTGTTCACAATCCGATCTCCGTGCAAATTTTCTTGCCCAACTGTTCGCGCAGCTGTTTCCCAGGAATTTCCTCGATTGCTTCTTTGTTGAGTTTGCCAAGCTGGAAAGGCCCATAGGCGGTTCGGATTAGTCGGTTCACGTGAAGGTCAAGGTGGCGCATGAGTGTGCGCACTTCCCGATTTTTTCCTTCATTGATGGATAGGGTGATCCAAACATTGCCACCTTGATATTGGTCGAGCGTCGCCTTCACCGGTCCATATTCGATACCGTCGATTTCAACACCGTCTTTCAATCCATCAAGGCTGCGTTGTGAGGCTTTACCGTAAGCGCGCACGCGATAGCGTCGGGCCCAACCGGTTGAGGGGAGTTCTAGGCGACGGGCCAAATCGCCAGCATTGGTCAAAAGTAACAACCCTTCGGTGGTTAAATCGAGGCGACCAACAGAAATGACGCGTGGCAAACGCCCTTCAACCGCATCAAACACAGTTCTGCGTCCTTGCGGATCCTTGTGGGTTGTGACCAGACCGTCTGGCTTATGATATCGCCAAAGTCGCGGCGCAGCGGGCTTACTGATACGGGTCCCGTCGACACGGATGTCCATGTCGGGCGTGACCTTAAAAGCAGGCGTTGTCAGGACGTTTCCGTTGACCGAAACGATCCCTTGCTCAATCAGCTTTTCCGCCTCACGACGCGAGGCGACACCAGCACGAGCGAGGTATTTCGCAATACGTTCCCCGTCGCGTAGGTCGGCCTTTTGGTCATCATGCGTCATTAAGAAGTCCTTAAGTCTATCCGCTGTTTAGTGATGCTAATTGAACCTGGCGATGAGGCAATGGACCTTAAAGAGCAAAAAGCGATAAATGGCGATCCAGCCGACCATTGGTACTACATTTCCAAAGGGCGTGCGATCAAGTCTCTTTTGGGCCGCAGACCCATTAAAAAGCTTCTGGATGTCGGTGCTGGGTCTGGTGTTTTCTCGAAAATGCTGACCGCGGAAGGACGCGCCGACCACGCGACATGCGTAGATCCCGGATATGAAGCGGACTTCGTAGGAGGACGCCGCACGGATAGAATTGATTTTGTGCGTAATGTCGAGACCGTTGAAGCCGACACTGTATTGATGATCGACGTCATTGAGCATGTTGATGATGATGTGGCGTTGATACGAGATTATGCGGATCGTGCTCCAACGGGAACCCGATTTTTGATTTCGGTTCCGGCATTTCAGTTTTTGTGGTCTTCCCATGACGAATTCCTTGATCACCGTCGCCGATACAATTTGAACAATCTGCGCCGGTCGGTTGAGAGCGCTGGCCTTGAGCCCGTGCAAATGCGATATTTTTTTGGGTTATTATTCCCAGCAGCAGCGGCGATGCGCCTTGTGGATAAAAAACAAGATCCGGAAGACGCAGCAAGCCAGCTCAAACCGGCCCCTAGCTGGCTTAACGCGTCACTTGTCGCCGTTCATGATTTAGAGAGAATGGCTCTGTTTCCGTTTAATCGCCTTGCTGGTGTGACGGCATTCTGTCTGGCGGAAAAACCAGTGCTGGCGGAAACCAAGGTCGCAGCGTAAAACGCCTATCTATGATTGATGATGATGCCATGATGCAATGCGCTCTTGAACAGGCGCGCGCTGCCGCGAATGCCGGTGAGGCACCAATCGGCGCTGTGCTTGTTGGTGATGATGGTAAAATCATTGCCGCGGCCGGAAATGCACCAATCGCAACTCATGATCCGTCGGGGCATGCAGAAATAAGGGTTTTACGGGAAGCGGCCCAAAGGCTTGGAAACTATCGGCTACCGAAAACAACTCTTTTTGTGACCTTAGAGCCATGTGCTATGTGTGCTGGGGCAATCTCTCATGCCCGAGTGGCGCGTCTGGTTATTGCAGCATCAGACCCGAAAGGTGGCGCTGTGTGGCATGGCCCGAAATTCTTCGAACAATCGACCTGCCATTGGCGTCCAGATATCGTCGCGGGTCCTTTTCCCAAAGAAGCTGGGCAGCTGCTGAAGGATTTCTTTCGCGCGCGTCGCTAAACGCTGCACTCAACTCTTTCCCCCGGTTTTATCGTGGTTATGATGGCTCTCAGAAAAGGAGAGCCCCCTCATGGAATTTGCCTATTCCGACCGCTGCAATGATTATCTAAAACGCGTCAGCTCATTCATGGACAGATATGTTTATGAAGGTAATGAGATTTACGAAAATCAGCACAATGAATTTGGGCCAGGTGAGGGGCGTTGGAAAGTTCCGCCCATCATTGAAGAACTAAAAGACAAAGCAAAGTCTGAGGGGTTGTGGAATATGTTCCACCCGGACCCAAAATTTGGGCCTGGTCTTTCCAATGCGGATTATGCACCCATCGCAGAGTTAACCGGGCGCTGCCTCATTGCCCCTGAGGTGTTTAATTGTGCCGCACCAGATACAGGCAATATGGAAGTATTGTCACGTTATGGCTCACCCGAACAACAAGAGCAGTGGTTACATCCGCTGCTTGAAGGAAAAATTCGCTCCGCGTTCTTAATGACAGAGCCGCAAGTCGCATCCTCTGATGCAACCAATATCGAAACAGAAATAACACGTGACGGTGATGACTATGTCATCAATGGGCGCAAATGGTGGTCGTCTGGTGCGGGCGATCCGCGCTGTAAAATATTTATTGTGATGGGCAAGACAGATAAAACTGCTCAGCGCCATGTGCAGCAAACTCAGATTTTGGTGCCGGCTGATGCGCCGGGCGTGAATATTATTCGCCATCTTCCAGTGTTTGGCTATGACGATGCGCCGCATGGGCATATGGAAGTTGAACTCAAAGATGTGCGGGTGCCCAAAGAGAATATCATTTTGGGCGAAGGCCGTGGATTTGAAATTGCACAAGGACGGCTTGGGCCAGGGCGCATTCATCACTGCATGCGCACGATTGGGGCAGCGGAAGTGGCCCTCGAAAAAATGGTCAAGCGCATTTTGACCCGCGAAGCCTTTGGCAAGCCAATTTTCAAACATTCGATTTGGGAACAACGTGTTGCCGAGGCGCGTATCGACATTGAAATGACGCGCCTCCTGACACTAAAGGCCGCTTGGATGATGGACACTGTCGGCAATAAGGTTGCTCAAGGGGAAATCGCCATGATCAAAGTTGCAGCACCACGTGTCGCCCTGAAAGTCATTGATGATGCGATCCAGGCCCATGGTGGTGCTGGTGTGACAACTGACTTTGGTCTTGCCCGCATGTATTCGATGTTGCGCACGTTGCGACTTGCTGACGGTCCTGATGAAGTCCATTGCCGATCCATCGCACGCATGGAATTTAAAAAACATTCGAATGCGGTTTAAGGATTGGATGAACGCTAAACGACATAATTTTTTGCAAATTAAAAGCGGTGCCAAATTTCCAAATAGCGCATTTCTTTTAGGCGCTGTTTTCTTGCTCACCTCTACAGAGGTTTCTGCACAACATGTGAGCATCAATGAACAATTGGAATTCTATGGCATTCAGGGGCGGACCCCTAAGCGTTTACTTCGTGAAATGCAGAAAAAGGCACCCCCTCCCGCCTTTGGCGGGGCCGACCGTTTTGCTAGAGCGCAATCACTTTTCTCTTGGGATCTTAGTTTTGAATTTGCAGGTGATCTTTGCAAAACGGAAGGGTCCGACGTAACGGTCGATATGCTTTATATCCTTCCAAAGTGGACGAATAAGGAACGTGGCAGCCCCGAGCTTGTGCTGTATTGGGAGGAATTTGAGAAAAACGTTTTCGCACATGAGCAAGGGCATGGAGATGTCGCGTTGGAAGTTGCAGCAGATATGGCAAGAGCGATCTTAAACACGGCTCCCAATGAGGATTGTAAGGTCGTAATGGATGCAGCGAGGCTCGCTACGCATGAAGTGCTGAGGACCGCTAAGGATAGACAAAAAGCCTACGACAAACAGACTCAGCATGGAAAAACACAAGGTGCTTATTTCGACGTAGTCGCTGCCAAGGGGCAACGGTAGTTTATTTTCTATTTTTCGGATATATGAAGGTGTTTTAAAAACTTATGACCATTCTCACGCCAGTTCTCGCGCTGATCATTTGGACGTTGATTGTCTGGGTGTGGCTTTACACAACGCGTATTCCGGCGATGAAAAAAGCCCGGATTCATCCGCAAAAAGCCATTCATCCTGGTGCATTGTCAGAGCTTCCCTCTGAGGCGCGGGTTGTTGCGGACAATTACAATCACCTGCATGAGCAGCCGACGATTTTTTATGCGTTGGCTTTTTATGCTCATTTGGTTGGTGTTGCCGATCCGATCAATATTTGGCTGGCTTGGGGCTATGTTGGGTTGCGCATTGCGCATTCTATCGCACAAATCGTACTCCGGCGCGTCATGGTCCGGTTCAGCTTGTTTGCGGTGTCATCGCTATTGTTAATTGTGATTGCATTGCGCAATCTTTGGGCACTGGTATTTTAACTGCGGGCCGTTTTTTCCAAGCCTATGACGGTATCATGGATATCGCAAAACCCGCCGATCATCCGTTCGGGCTTACCATTTTCATCGCGCGTCACCCGTCCTCGTGATAAGTACCAACGATAAACACCCGTGTGATCGCGCAGGCGTAAACGCAGATCATAGGGGGTGCTTTCATTGATATGACGTTTTAGGGCTTCGATGTGTTTTGGACGATCGTCGGGATGCATCGCATTTTCGATATGGGTTAGATCATACGCCCCTGTCGTTTTTTCACCTGCACCCCCGAGAATTTGTTGGAACTCTTTCGACACGGTGACACCACCGGTGCGAAGGTCCCAGTCCCATACGCCGCTAAAGATATTAGAGATCGCCCATGCATAGCGTTCTAGGGTTTCCGTTGTCTCAATAACGCTACCCACGCGTTTGCGAAAATGATCCAGCAACCCTGTAACGAATTTTTCGTCGAGCAATGGATTGCACCACATGGCGACAATGACGCCTATTGTTGCACCATTTGATCCATGCATAGATGTGCCGGCATAGCTGCAGATGTTGAGGTCAACTAAATCTTGATCCCGTGGATATTGCTCGGCAACGTTGTTTTTATGGATACAAACACCATCCTTTATGGTGTTCTCACACGGCGAGCCATCTAGATTGTAAACAAAATTTTCGGCTATATTTTCGCCTGAAACAAAACGCAGTGTACGCATGATGTTCGAAAATGGATTCAACCGCCCAAGAGCAATATAGTCCGCACCAAGCTCTTCGCCGATGCTCAACACATATTCATCGAGAAACTGGGGGGCAGTTACATTATTGAGGCGTTTTGAAATGCGCGATATCGCAGCATCTAGTGGGCTGGGTGAAGCACTTAGAACCGCCGCGGTCGCGGTGGTTTTTTCTGGTGAATCTACCGACTGGCTAACGCTCATCCCCTGAACTCCTATTGCGTTATCGCGGGTTATTTTCCCGGTCTGGCACCCTATATATGTAGTATTAAGACTGTTTTAATGATCTCTGAAATTGAGGTCGCAAATATCTGAAACGCTGGTATCTAGGGATTATGAAGCAGTCATTGGTGTCGACGATTTTTGAAAAAGGTGTCTGAATATGGAAAACTTCGAACCCTATCAAATTATCCTTCTCATGATAGCGGTCGCTTATGTAGCGTATCTTTTTGGTCGTGCGAGCGCAGGCGACGGCGAAGGCCGAGAAGAACGTCGCTTACGGGAGGCCCATGATGCAGAGCGCATTTTTTCTGCACTCGACGCGTCGAAACAGTCAGAGGTCGATCGTCTATTGGTTGATGGCAAAATTATTGCCGCCGTCAAACAGATCCGGGCCGCAAGTGGACTCGGATTAAAAGACGCGAAAATCACAGCGGACTGGCGGCGCGCCATGCTTTCAGTTTCGCGCTGAACAGGGACCACTGCGATGACACTATTTTCTGGCCTTCCGGCAGACTATTTTCGGTTTTTCAAAGAGATCAAAGAAAACAACAATCGTGAATGGTTCAATGACAACAAGCAGCGGTTTCGAGAAAGTGTTCAAGAACCCCTTGCATCGCTGGTTGAAGCCATGGCTCCGCGCTTGAAAAAAATATCAAAACATTTTGTAGCGGACCCGCGATTGAACGGTGGGTCTGTTTTTAGAATTTACAAGGATGTGCGGTTTTCTAAAGACAAAACGCCTTATAAGACCCATGGCGCTGTGCAATTTCGCCATGCATTGGGAAAGGACGCGCATGCGCCGGGCTTTTATATCCATCTTGACCCGGCAGAAATTTTTTATGGCGGTGGTATTTGGGTGCCGCCATCGCCACAATTGCTGATGATCCGTGAAGCGATTCATAACAAGCCTGCAGTTTGGAAAAAGGCAACAACAAGTGCTGCTTTTAAAAATCGATTTGGTGCATTGCGGGGTGACGGGCTGGTTCGCCCGCCCCGTGGCTTCGATGCGCAACACCCTTGCATTGACGACATAAAACGCAAGAGTTTCTTTGCCATGGCACAAGGCAAGCCAGCTCAAACAAAGCAGCCAACATTTTGCAGCGACATTGAGAGTGCCATGAAAGACGCAAAACCGCTGATGAAATTTTTATGTGATGCGGTAGGGGCACCGATTTGATATCGGGTCTTGGCTTTTCATTGCGCTGAATTCCCGTTAAGCCATGACCTAATGTCAAGGACTGTTAAAAATACCAAACGAAGCGCCCGAGGAAAACCGGTGGCGACGACGCGGCGACGCGATCGTGCGGCGACCCAGAAAGCGTTGGTGCAAGCAGGCGAGGAGCTCTTTGCGCAATACGGATTTAATGGCGTGACGCTGGACATGGTGGCAACAGCTTCGGGCGCGAATAAAGCAATGGTATCGTATTATTTCGGGTCAAAAGAGGGGTTATACGACGCGGTTATTGAAGCCCTCGTCAGTGATGTCTTAGCCCATGTGAAGTCGATCCTTCGTACCAGCAACGATCCGGTAAAAAATTTTCGGCGTTATATTGCTGCCTTGGGGTATGCTTTCGCTGAGCGGCAATCTTTTTGTGCGATTTTGATGCGAGAATATATTGAAGGTTCGATGCAGGAACGCGAGATTCCGTTTCGCCAGGTATTACAATTTTATCAGATGACTGAAAGTTTTTACGCGGCAGGTCGCAAGGCACGCCTATTTCGAAACTTCGATGTGCACCAACTCCACCTTTCAATAGTCGGCCCCCTTGTTCACTTTGTGCTGACACAACGGCTACGTGACCGAGCATTATCCAAGCATGCTCGCGGTTTATCTGACCCGTCCATGGACGTTTTCACCAAACAGTTGGCGCGAATGATCTTGGACGGTGTGTGCGTGAAGGCGACGCGATAAGACGTTGAAGCGCGTTGACATTAATTAAACAACTGGTTAGTTAATTGATGCCAAGCAGATGGGAGCCTATGCCTGTGCGAGTGGGCGCAACGATATCTGCCCGTCTGCGCAACCGTATTTGATTGAAGGAGTAAGCCGATGACCTTGAAATCGTTTATAACCCTGGGGTTTAGTCTGATTGGTCTGGCGGGAATGATAACGCCATCCTATGCATCAGAACCAACGGTGTTGGATGTATTGCAAGGTTATGGTGATGATTACGAAAGCGATGTCACTTTCGTAACTGAGGTGACATTTGGTATTGAAGTCGGTGATGATTTTTATACCGTCTTGGCAAAACCAAAGTCAGACTTATCGGGTGCGCAAGTCACGGTTACAAAGACTGATCCCACATCTCCGGTTTTTTATTATACGTTCAAAGATGGCGCTGCTTTAGCTAAACTTGGTGATGGTGGTTTCAACGCTTTAACGCTGATGGGCAAAGCATTCTCTTCTGACGTGACGCCGATGGATATCGACTTTCAAGACGGGTTTGAGCCACCGGACAATTTTGTATCGCAGCTATTACCACTTACTTTTCATTTTTGGACCAAGGGCAAACCGGAATTCGTCAAATTTGGAGTTGATAATACTCGTATGGTTCATGGGACAAATACGGGTGTTTTATATTACCAACCGGGATTTCGTAGCGGTTGGTTTAATATTTTGCCCGGTCATCACGTGAATGAAGACGAAAATAGCCGTACCAACCCGTTCCCATCGATGTTTATTCTCATCAGCGGTGAAGTCACGGCTTTGGTTGATGGTGAAGAGCTAATTTTCCGTGCAGGGAATGCGATGTTGGCACCGGCGGGTGTCTCTCACGAATTTATCAATAATGGTGATGAACCCGCTTTTGGATTTTTGTTTATGTTCGGGGATGGCGCGTAATCAGCCACAAACGCCCGCTGAGCAAAACGGCGGCTGAGAACAAGCTGGCGAGCAATCCATACCAGACACCAACAGCACCAAGCGGTGTGAACAGACCGAGCCAAGCCGCGACGGGAAATCCGATACCCCAATAGCTGAAGCCCGTAATGATCATTGGGATGCGTACATCTTTTAAGCCGCGCAAAGCTTGTGCAGCAGCAACCTGCGTCGCGTCAAACAAAGCGAATGCAGCGGCGATCGGTAAGAACGATGCAACCAACCCAAGAACAGCAGTATTGTCTGGGTCGCTTGCGTCCAAATATAATTCCGCAATGGCGCGCGGTGCGATCATGACCGGTATCGCCACGATCATGATGGCACCGATGCATGATACGATCGTCAACAATGAAGCACGGCGTACGCCCGCATAGTTTTTGGCCCCTTGCATCAGCCCAACACGTACCGCCCCTGCCATGGAAAGGCCAAGGGGTGTCATGAAAGCGACGGCGGCAACATTAAGAGCAACTTGATAGGCGGCAACTTCGTTGACACCGATGCGCCCCATGAGGAAGACCGCAGCATTGAACAACATGGCCTCGAACAAGATCGTGAGGCCAATCGGCCAACCGAGTGAAATGACTTCGCGCAGGCGTTCCCAATCTGGCGCCGTGAAGTTTTTAAATAGATCAAACTGCCGTGCGCGTTTTTCAATGACGATATAAACGGCCAGTGCGAAAAACCCGACCGCATGGGAAATAGACGATGCGATGCCCGCACCAACTAAGCCGAGTTGTGGAAATCCTAAACTTCCATAAATCAGAAGATAATTTAGGAACGCATTGAGCAAGGTCGTTAGAATGATGAAGACCAAAGGCCACCGGGTACGTTCGATTGCAGCAAGAAAATTCCGCAACACAATGACACCGAGCGCAAACGGAAGACCCGGCGCTAAAGCTAGCACATAAGGTTCAGCAAGTTTTGCGAGCGATGCTGGTTGACCAAGGGCAAGGGCGATTTCTTCTGTGAAAAAATACATTAATGAGAGGACGGATGCGCCTATGCCGACGGCCCAAAGCCCCATCCGCACAGATCGTCGTGCATCACGGGTGTCATTGGCATCTGCACCAAGCGCTTGGCTGACCATGGGTGAGACAGCCATTGCAGGACCCATACCCGCAACATACAAAACATAGAACATGACGATGCCGAGAGATGCAGCCGCAAGGGATTCTGAGCCCAAGCGTCCAATCATCAACACATCAATCGTGTTGATAGAAAATTGAATAAGCTGGGTTATGCCCATCGGTAAACCGATAGTCATTAAAGCGACGAATTCTCGTCGCCAGGGAGCATTCCCTGTTTCCAACTTTGTCTCAGCGGTCGTCATGTTACCCTCAAATCCGCCCGGGATCGCACGGAGGATTGGGTCTATCAGAAAAGCCGCGTGTGGAAACTATCGAATATAAGGTTCTTTGACCCTATAGGATTTGTGCAACAGTTTTAGCGCCGTCCTTATTCGCTGAAAGGCAGCTAAAATTTCCAGTCGCCAACATCTCAGCGGCATTGGCGAGTGTTCCATAGGCTGACCAGGCGAGGCCGCCACCAATGGACAGCCGAGACGCACCAGCCGCTGCAAACTCGTCAACGGAATGTTGGGCTAGCTTGCCAATGATCAAAACATTTACTGGCTTAGAGACGGCGTCGCAAACAGCCTTCACTGCGTCAATGTTAGGCAGGCCTGGGGCATAGACGGCATCCGCGCCCGCATCGGCGAATGCCGTCAAACGGGTGATGACGTCGTCAAGATCACCGCGTCCATGTAAAAAAGCTTCCGCCCGCGCCGTGAATAGGAAATCACGGTCTGTTGATCTGGCGGCTTCAATGGCGGCGGTCACCCGATCGATGGCATGGGCTTGTTCGTAAATGGGATTGTCTTTGTCACCAGTGGAATCTTCGATCGATCCACCGGCGAGGTTTGTTTTTAGAGCATCAAGAATTGTTTGCGCCGCTGCCTCTGGTGCCGCCCCAAACCCATTTTCCAAATCGGCGATGACGGGAATGTCGACGGCGTCAGCGACAGCGCCCCCATGATTGACGGCCTCTTTTCTGCTGACATCATAATCCTTGCGCCCAAGCGTCAGTGCAAATCCGGAGCTTGTTGTCGCAAGCGCCTTAAACCCTAACCCTTGTAGCATCCGCGCAGACCCCGCATCCCAAGGGTTTGGAATAACAAAGGGGTTACCAGGTTGATGCAAGTCTCTCAGCGCGGCGGTTTTTTCAGCGAGCGTTGTCATTCTCAATCTCCATAATGTCACAGAGCAATAGCATACTGGCTAAATTTTTGGCTGCCCGGATCTTGCGGTCATTCCCGACTAATCTATACCGAGCCATGCATCCCGAAAATCCTGCTGCGCTTGTGAAACAGGAAGGTCAGCATCTTCAAATAGTATGATTTCAAGTTCGGGGTTTTCTTTAAATGTGATTTCTTGGCGAATCTCTTCACCACGCTGCTGATAGACAATAGTGACACTATCGCCAGGCTTATGACGCCCAATAACGCGATCCCAATCCCGTTTGTCGTCGAGCTTGAACCGCCCAATACGCAAGATTTTATCACCGCGATCTAGCCCGGCAGCGTAGAGTGGGGTTCCGACGAGCGTATTTGCTGAGATCACAAGACCATCAGCATTATCATCGAACCGAGCACTGCCAAGATAGGCGCCATCAGCCTGCGCGAGCTGTAATTTCAGTCCAGCTTGGGCGAGGAGCGGGGCATAATCTGGTAAATCACTAGCTTCAATAAAGTTTGCAAAAAACTGCTCAGCGAAATTTGTATCGCCAGTGACGTCTGCCAGCGCTTTGCGTAAATCTTCATGACGATAAGGCTTTTCTCCAACGCCATATTCCTGCCAGAGATGCTGCATGAAACTGTCCAGTGACAGCCCGTCGAATTCTTTCCGAATTGAAAGATCCAACGCAACGGCAATCATTGCGCCATAAGAGTAGTATGACAAAAAGACATTGCGGTCGTTTGTGGGGTCGACGGACGTTGCCGCATCAGTGAAAGGTGCGCGTAAGCTCATTGCAACAGGGGCGCGATAAGTACGCCCCGGTGCATTGATAATATAGCTAAGCGTCCCCCCAAGGTTGGACAGATAATCACTCATCGAGCTTTCACCCGCCCGCCGGATGGTGAGTGGTCCGTAATAGGAGGTGAACCCTTCTGCAAACCATAGATTGGTCGTTGGATTGGTTTTAAAAAAGTCAAAAGGTTCAAGGGCGGCGGGCCTGATGCGTTCAACGTTCCAAGCGTGGATAAATTCATGGGAAAGCGTGCCGAGCTGAGCATATTCCGTCTCGTAAAGGCCGCTGCTGCTTGTAAGGATGGTCGAGTTGCGATGTTCCATGCCATCACCATCAGCGTAGGGTAAATAGTCAGCAATAAATGTATATTCGCCATGATCAAATTTTGGGGCTTCGCCAAAGACTTTGATCTGCTCTGCCACGACTTTCTTGGCTTTCTCCGTGAAAATATCGACGTCGCTTGCGTCGCCATCATGGTGGACGGCGAGTCGAATGGTTTGACGGTCTCCACCGTCGCCAATCGTCCATTGGCGCATGTCAAAATTACTCAGCTCTGTCGGGCTATCCAAAAAATACTGTAGGTTTGGCGCGCGAAAAGTCATCGCGCGACGCGTCGGAAGCAGTTGTGTCGCCGCTTTCCAATTTCGCATGGCGGGTTCAAAAGCGAGTGTTATCGCCGCGCCTTCTAAGCCGCGCGCCCAAACAAAGGTCGCGGGCATGTTGAGATGGGCGTGGGTGCGGTCAATTTGGCTGTATGTGCCATCGGCATGATCGGCAAACAGCGTATATGTAAAAGCGACGGTGCCATCATGATCGCTAACACGCCATGAATACGGATCATCGGCGACGACCATCAATGATTCTCCTGAGCCATCGACTGCCGATACGCTATAAACATTCTTGGCAAACTCATGCAGGGCATAGCGCCCTGGGGACGCGCGCGACATACGCAATTCTAGTGGTGCATCACCAATATCGCTAAAAGTCGCCGTTATTTGTGCTTCATGGTGCACCGCATTTTCAAATGACACGCGATAGTCAACGGAGGCATTAGATTGGGCCCAAGCAGGTGTCGTCAAAAAGGCAATGGCGGCGAATGTGGCGCGTATGTTCACAATAATATCCCCCAAAATCAGTGAAGAGTCGGTGTTGAATGATCGTTGATTAGTCAGTTACGGCTGCGTGCCAGGCGCTATAGCCGCCTTGCCCCAATATGGCAGCTTGGAGTTGCGTCATTGCAGCATTGGCATTTGCGGTCGCGGTAGGATTTGGATGAACTGGGCGGCGCAGTGGGCGTTTACCCGCAGGCATGGCGATAATCTCTGAAATTGCCAAAGGCACATCCATCGGATCAGTTGAATATTGCCCATTAAGAAGCCCGCGCGACATTTGCAAGTGACCTTCATAGGCAGCGAGACGTTCAGAAGAAGCGCCACCTAGTAATGTATCCATATAGCGTGACCCATTCTCCCAAATTTTTGTTGGGTAGCCACCTGGTTGTATGATCGTAATTTCAATACCGAATGGGGCAAGTTCATATGCCATGGTTTCAAACATCGCTTCCACCCCGAATTTGGTGGCGCAATACATACCTAAATTTGGCAATAGGATGCGACCAAGCTGTGACGAGACGTTAAAAATTTGCCCCTGCTGCTGCGCACGCATTTTTGGCAGCACTGCACGCGCCATGCGCAAATAGCCAAACAAGTTTGTCTCAAAAATAAGGCGCGTTGCATCATCATCATTGATTTCGACCGGGCCGGCGAGACCAATCCCTGCGTTGTTGATCAATATATCGAGCGCACCGCCGGCGATCTCTTCGGCCTTAGCGACGCCAGTGGCGATCAGTTCCTCGTCAAGCACATCAATCTCGACGACTGAGAGTTTTAAATTTTCCGCTTCTGCGATCTGCATCAATTCAACCGCTTCGGCACGTTTGCCATCATCGAGATTTCGCATGGACGCAATGACACTCGCCCCCAAACGCGCAAGATGCAGCGCTGTTAATCGTCCGAATCCGGAGCTCGTCCCTGTGATCAATACTGACTTGCCAGAAAAATCAGCAATGGTGGTGTTGTCCTGCGCTAAGCTTGAAGTTGTTGTGGTGGCGATCGCCGCAAGGGCGGAGCCACCGGCGAGAAGAGCGCGACGGCTAGGGCGGAAAGCGACATCGGACATTAATGGGCTCCATGTATTTTTATTGATACGATTGAGATCCACTCTACTGGATTGATCGGTGGGGACCAATGCCCATATCCTTAGCGACTGCAACATTGGGCAGAATTAATGAGCAGATTCTGGTGATGGTCGTCAGAAAAACCTTATTCGAGAATTTTGGACATATGGATGCGGGATTTGTCGCGCTTTGTCTCTGCCCAACCGAGATGCTTGTAAAAACAGATATTTTCCGTGAGTGCGATATGGGTTGCCAACCGCAATTCATCGCGCCCGGTCTGTTTGGATTGGCTTTCAGCAAATTCGAGTAAGGCTTTGCCAATTCCAAGCCCTTGCGCCTTTGGATCAACAGCAATGATGCCGATCAGCATGTGATCCGACTTTGGCACCAGCACAAGGCCGCCGATAATGTCGGGGCCGATTTCTGCTACCCAGACCAAATAGTCGCGAATCTCTGTTTCATAATCCGCCACCATGGGTGGCAAGGGATCACCCCCAAGTTGAGCGCTTGGACCAGCAAACGCTTGCGCCATGCAACGCCCAAGTGCAGCGGCGTCATCTAATTGGGCTTTTCGTATTGTCCACGCGATGTGCGGTTGATCAGCCATATTTAAGTGTGCGTTGTGTTGAGAAAAAGTTAGAACTTCATTGCGCAATACGGCCTTTGGTTAAAGTCAAACCATTGGCTTCGTCCATTTTTCTTTCAACAACTTTCTCCCCTGTCGACTGGTATGAATTTGGATTCCATTGGTGGTTGTCAATGATGCACGGCCATCACCAAGAGACGAAACTTGTTCTATGTGGTTGATGTTTACGATGCGAGATCGATGAATTCGAACAAATGCAGTTTGGTCAAGCAATGTTTCAAATTTTCGAAGCGGAAAACGAACCAGATATTGCCGCTCTTTGGCGTGAATACGCACATAGTCACGTTCGCCCTCCAATAGTGTCAAATCGGCTTGCGCAATTTTTCGTATCTTGCCCTGATCATTGACCGTGAGATGATTTTCAATCTCGTTGTCCGGTGTTGAAATCTGGGTGTTGAGAAGGAGTTGAACCCGCTTTTCCAAAGCGTCGACTTTAGTATGCGCAAAATCGGCGCGAACCGCGACAATCGCTGTTACATATACGAAGAGTCCCAGAACCCACCGAAAGGCAAGCCATCCTGGATCTGAAGAAAAATATTCCTCAGTATTGTCGAATAAGGATTCGAGCCAATCAAAGAAGGGGATTTGTTCGATTGGTCCCTCTAAAAACCAATCGGAAAGCGCTGCGCCAGAGGCAAGGCTAAATAGCGCCCAAAATGTTGCGATACCAACGCCGGCTGCTACATGGGCAAAGACCAGGCTTTGTGTGTTTGAGCTACCATTGGCAATATGTCCGGCGGCACTTTTCGCAAAAAGCCAAGTGGTCAGGAAAAGTAGGCCATGCCAAAGGGCTGAACGAAATGCCCCCCATGGGCTAAGTGCCGAATAGATCGAAACCAATCCAAACCAAATAATTGCGGCGCTAGCGGCAATGTAAAGGAATTGTCGGTTCCTGCTCGCAATGGCAACCCACGAATGCAAGCTGTTTTTTATCTTCGTCAACATTCGTCTCTTTCATTTCTACCGTTCGTAGAATGTTAGCGTAATTTGGGCGCGGCGAACTGTTCACTGACAGAGTATTTCTGTTCGTTGGCAGCATATTCACTTGTCTCCTAACGCCCTTATTCTTCACTCTAGGTCGTCGATCATGCGAACAAGGAATTGGATAAAATGATTATGCGATTGTTTTGTATTGTTTTTCTGAGCTTACTTGGTGGCATCAGCACCTCTTTTGCCAATGCGTCTAGTCAGACGGCCGTGGGGGCTTGGAGAGGGGCGCTCGAATATGCGCGTGCAGACGGCGTTGTCCATCAGGTCTATTTTGGCGTCAATATTTCTGAGGATGAAGGGCAGTTCAGTGGCGTCGTCTCAGCCTATCAGATAGGTCTTGAAGAGGAATTGAAGACTATCACCATTGCCGATGACGATGTCCTAATAAATTTCCCATTCCTTGACGATGAGGGGCACCTCTCTCTTTCCGTCATTGATCTAGATACGATGACGGGGACGTTGACCTCGATTCAGGGCCAACGGAAAGTTCGTCTGGAACGGGTATTCACTGATATCGACCATGATTTTTTAGTGAAACAAGCGGGTCTTTATGAACTTGAGAATGGGGAACAGATCGTTCTTGCCGCGCGGCGGTGGACGTTTGCCGTATACAATTTCCAATCTTGGGAATTTAGAACATATTTCCCTAGAAACGAAACGACATTCATCGCTGGCCCGGGTGCTCTTTTGCCGGCATCAGCACAATCCCAAATTACATTCCTTGCAGGAACGGATGAAACGGAAATAATCTACCGCACCAATGCTGGCGTGGAGATAAAGGGAAAAAAATCCGCCCGCATTGTTCAAGAGGAAATTTCCTTTGCAAATGGAGACACGAAACTCGCCGGCCTTTTGATACGCCCAAGCAGTATAGAGACGCACGTTCCCGGCGCTGTCATCGCCTGGGGGTCAGGTCGGCAGGATCGTTATGGGTTTAGCGGACAGCCCTACTACCGAGCCGTGTGGCTTGCGCAAAATGGATTTGCAACAATAGTCTATGACAAGCGTGGCGTTGGTGCCTCAGGAGGTTCTTATGAAGATCGAACCCACGATGATTTAGCCGGTGATATGGCAGCGGCTGTCGATTTTCTCGCAACGCGCCCTGAAGTTGATAGCAATCGAACCGGATTACTGGTGCACAGCCAATCGGGTATCTATGCACCCAAAACAATTTCTATGACTGATAATGTAAACTTTACGGCAGTCATTGCAGCGTCGGTTGTGCGAGGTGACATTCAAGAAATTATGCGTACAGAGCAACAACTCAGAGCGGATGGATGGCCCGATAATGATATAAATGACGCAGTTGCGACTCAGATTTTGAAATTCTTTTATGCAAATGAACGCATCGGGTGGGAAGCATACCTACAATCATTTCAGCGGGTCGTTGATAAACCGTGGTTTGAAACAATCATTGGCTCCACAGTGGACATAGAGCGTCACTCTTGGGACTTTTGGAAACAAGGGAACAGTTTCGACCCTGCAGAGCCCTGGAATGATGTCGAGGTACCGGTTTTGTATATGATCGGTGATTTAGACCCCATCAATGACATTGATGGCAGTATAAGGGCGATTGAGAGTGCATTCTCGGGTGATAGAAGTAACCTACTCAAAATAACACGATACCCGGAAGCTGAGCACGGCCTTTTTGAAGCCAAATATGGTGGCATTTTGGAAGAGGCAGAGATTTCTCAGTTAAATCCATATCTACCAGATGTTTTGCAATGGTTGGCAGACATCGAAATTGTGCAGAAATAGTAGGCGACACGATTTAATATTGCGGGTTAAAGCGTAACAAAATTGACCTATGGCAGATTGTCACAAGAGGATGAAATCGGGAAGGGTGTACTTATCTTATCTCTACGCATCCTGGGATGAAACTGATGTCTGACCACGCGACTATTGATCCCCTTGCCTCGCATCGCAAACCTGACGATTTGCGTAGTATCATCGCGTTTTGGTTTACCAAGGTGTTGCGGTTCTTTGCCGATGCTTTCTTTTCCGGGCGCTATGGTCACCGTGCGATTGTTCTTGAAACAGTCGCTGGAGTGCCCGGCATGGTTGGTGGGATGTTGCAGCATTTTCGCTCTCTCCGGCGTATGGAAAATGACGAAGGCTGGATCAAGATCCTACTTGATGAGGCAGAAAATGAACGCATGCATTTAATGACGTTCATCGAAATTGCCCAACCAAACTGGATTGAACGTTTAGTCGTCTTGTTTGCTCAAGGGACGTTTTTCTTCGGCTATGGATTAATTTACCTTATGTCACCAATCACTGCGCATCGCATTGTTGGGTATTTTGAAGAAGAGGCAGTCTTTAGTTACACCCAATTTTTGCGTCAGATTGATGATGGAAAAGTTGACAATGTTGCCGCGCCAAATATTGCAATTGAGTATTGGAATCTTGATGCAGATGCCCGCTTGCGTGATGTCGTAATCGCCGTGCGCGCCGATGAAGCCGGACATCGCGATGTCAATCATGCTTTGGCGGATGCTTATTCGGATCCAAATCGAAAGGCAGCCCGTGTCAATGTGATTACCGCGCTAGAGAGCCACGGCGTTTAACGGCTCGCAAATAAGGGTGTATTTCCCTGACCGCATCCTGGGTTCTAGGCAACGCAGACCGCTTAGTTTTGAGCAATCAGCAAAAAACCTGCGCACTTATTGGAATTGAGTTGAAACTTACCTTTCAGCCGACATAAGATACCTCCGTGGGAAACGGGGGCAATATGGATTGGGTGGAAGGCATTGGTGCGTCAATTGTTCGGTTGACTGCACATGAACCGCTAGGGTCGGCCCGGCGATGCTTACACAGCGATTACCGCGGCTTGGAATAGCGCGTCGGCCTATGACATTGTGTCCATCACAATTGCGGCTGGCGGTGATTTCGAACCGGCCAGCGATGACAATATCGATCTGGCCGAAAACCGCGCGAAAGCGATACGCGCGGCACTTGAAAAACTTGGGGTGCCAGCCGAACGAATTTTCGTCGCGCCGTTACAAGTTGGTACAAAGAAAAGCGCAGCCCAAATATTATTTGAGCTACGCTAAACTTGATAGAGATTTTGTGTATCAGTCTTTTGGTTGACCGCTTACGCCTCAACCTCTTCAATGTCACGTGGCTGCTTTGCTTCTTTGTCCATGCGTTTCATGGCTTTTTGCAGTTTTTCAAACGCCCGCACTTCAATTTGGCGAACGCGTTCGCGGCTGACATTGTAGACTTGGCTCAACTCTTCCAAGGTTGAAGGGTTATCCTTCAAGCGGCGTTCGGTGAGAATGTGTTGTTCCCGCTCATTCAAACTGGACAACGCATTCCCTAATAAGCCCATGCGCATTTCATATTCGTCTTCTTTGACGATCTTTGATTCCGGATTGACGGCATTTTCGTCAACCAGCCAGTCCTGCCATTCACCGCCACCATCTGCATCTTTTGACATCGGTGCGTTGAGGGATGCTTCGCCCCCAGTCATGCGGCGGTTCATGGAAATCACATCGTCATGGGTCACGCCGAGCTTGGTCGCTATATGTTCCACTTGATCGGGATGTAGATCGCCGTCATCGACAGCCTCAATTTGTCCCTTGATTTTGCGCAAGTTGAAAAAGAGTTTCTTCTGTGCGGCAGTGGTACCAATTTTCACCAGAGACCAAGATCGCAAGACATATTCCTGGATCGAGGCGCGGATCCACCACATCGCATAAGTTGCGAGGCGGAACCCTTTCTCGGGATCAAATTTTTTCACGGCTTGCATCAAGCCAACATTGCCTTCTGAAATGACTTCGCCAATTGGCAAACCATAGCCGCGGTAGCCCATTGCAATTTTGGCAACCAAGCGCAGATGGCTTGTGATCAGCTTTTGCGCTGCATCGGGATCCTCATGCTCCGCAAATCGTTTCGCGAGCATATATTCTTCGTCTTTTTCCAACATCGGAAATTTGCGGATATCAGAAAGATATCGTGACAAACTTCCTTCCGGTGTCAGCGAAGGGGTGGTGGTTAATGCGTTGCTCATCGGCGCAGTCTCCTCGGCGCGAAAAATAGACGGGTGCTTGGTGTTTGAAGTCCCCAAAGGATACGCCCTGATAAGGGCGCTGACCAATATATGGGGACAGGTGGCCAAAAATCCAAATTTTTACTCATTAATGCAGTAACTACAGACACTTAACGTCGAAATTATGGCACTGGCCGCATTAAACTGGCCTCTGGTGATGGGGGCAAAGTCCAAGTCATTGGGCCATTCATCGCTAGAAAACTTGATCGGGGTTTTGGCGATCGTACCCTCTGATTAACCATTTTGCCTTAGATTTTTGAATTCGAATGTCCGACGATTTTAAGGAATCCTTAAGCGATGGTTCTTCTGACGAAATCACGTGTAGGTCACGTAAAACAGTCTAGTACACGATTGATGATCCCGGCGATTGCAGCTGGAACGCTTACCGTTCTGCTCATCTTTGGCTTTTTTACCGCCTATAACCAGGCGTCGGAAAGCTCGCTACGTCGCAAAGAGGTCAATCAATATATCGAATCTGTCGGACAATCCACGGCCTGGGGCGTTGAGAATTGGCTAACCCAACGCATCAAAATGGCTGAGGAAGTTGGATACGAAATTGAAATGACGTTGCAAATGGAAACCATTGTGGACCATTTGCGGAGTACGGTTTTTGAAGACACTTTTATTTGGACTTACTACGGCGAAGCCGACGGGACATATCATATATGGCCCCTCGATGATGAACTACCATCTGATTATGACCCGCGTACGCGTCCTTGGTATGAGGCCGCCGCCAGTGCCGGCCAAACGACCCTAACCGAACCTTACTTTGATATTACGACAGGTGTCGAAACTATTACTGTGGCAACGCCTATCTATCGCGACGGTAGCTTATTGGGCGTGGTTGGGGCTGATTTTTCAACAGCAAGTTTGAGTGAAGTGTTGGCGCGAACCAATCTTGGCGGATTGGGCCATGCTTTTTTGGTAACAAACCAAGGTAAGATTTTGGCGCATCCTGACCGAGGGGCAATATCTGATAGTATCAACGCTGTTTACGCTCTTGATACACCGCAGCTCGCTTCAGATATTCAGTATTTGGACAGCCTTGACGAGCCAGAAATTGTATCCTTCTTACCGATCCCCGCAGTTGCCGCGATTGATTGGCATTTAGGGCTATCGGTCAACCAAGCTAAGGCCTTTGCAGGGTTGAATGAATTCAGGCGTAGGGCAGCGATCGCTGCGCTTGCAGCCGCATTTTTTATGATTGTTGTATTAAGCTATGTGATACATCGATTACTTGTGCGCCCACTCAACAAATCGCGAATAGAAGCTGACGCGGCCAGTGTTGCAAAATCTGAATTTCTAGCCTCTATGAGTCATGAAATTCGTACACCAATGAATGGTGTACTGGGAATGGCAGAGGTGCTCCTCAGCAGCGATTTGGATAACCGTCAAAAGGAATTGGTGTCGATTATCAATTCCTCTGGCAATGCATTGATGACCGTTATCAATGATATTCTTGACTTTTCAAAGCTTGAAGCGGGGAAACTTCGACTTAGTACAAACAGCTTCAATCTGCGCCAGACAGTTTTTGAAATGGCGACGATGATGCAAGCACGCGCGCTCGAAAAGGATCTAGAATTGATCGTGCGTTATGCGCCTCATTTGCCGGAAGGCGTTATTGGCGATGATGCGCGGTTGCGCCAGGTGCTTGGCAATTTGATCGGAAATGCCGTCAAATTTACGCAGCAAGGATATGTCCTGGTCGAAGTTGATGGCGAACATGTGGACGAGAATGTGGTGTTGCAAATTTCTGTGAAGGACACTGGAATTGGAATCGCACCCGGTCAAATGCCAAGAATGTTTGAAAAATTCGAACAGGCCGATGGATCCCATACGCGAAAATTCGGGGGTACCGGGCTTGGTCTCGCGATTACTAAAAATATTGTTGAATTGATGGGCGGCGAAATCTCGGCAGATAGTGAGGTTGGTAAAGGTTCACGTTTTGCATTTTCGTGCACATTGCCGATTGATGAACAAGTCGCGGCAATGAAAGAACGCGACACTGAAGTATTCAACGGGGTTCGGGTTCTGGCTGTCGATGATAATCCCGTCAATCGGCGGGTCTTTAAAGAGTTGTTGGATGGCTGGGATATGCGTTCAACGGTTGTTGAAAGTCCTGTCCATGCATTCGCTGCTTTGGAGAAATCAGTCGCAGATGGGGATCGTTTTCACTTAGCGCTATTGGATCATCAAATGCCTGATGAGGATGGCGTCTCATTGGCTTCACGCATGAAGGCAGATCCACGATTTGCGACCATTCCGATCATTATGTTGTCCTCAATTGGTGGCATTGAAGATACGTCGCAAAGTTCAAATGGTGACATAGCCATTTCTCTTGCAAAACCGGTCCGGCCGTCACAATTGATGGATGCTATGGCGCAATTGTTGTCGGATTCGTCTGTGTCGGCCCTTTGTCAGACCGCTCGAAAATTGCTCAACAAAAAACCAATGCCCGAGCCTGCAATCAACGAAAAGAAAAAGATCTTGATCGCAGAAGATAATGCGGTCAATCAGATGGTTTTGAAAACATTCATTTCCGCGGACGAGTTTGATATTGTTGTGGCCGACAATGGAAAAGTCGCTGTTGAGTTATTTCAAGCCCACAAACCGGCATTGGTGTTGATGGATTTGTCCATGCCGGTCATGGATGGATTAGAGGCAACGCGAAAAATTCGTGAGATCGAAGCGGAAACCGGGTTACCGGAGACCCCGATCATCGCG
Organism: Hyphococcus sp.; assembly: GCA_021776315.1. Lineage (GTDB taxonomy): Bacteria > Pseudomonadota > Alphaproteobacteria > Caulobacterales > Parvularculaceae > Hyphococcus. The sequence goes on from JAJFGD010000036.1 coordinate 28,449, forward strand.
ACAACCGCGCATGTGTTGCAAGAGGCAAGAGATCGGTGCGGTGAAGTTGGCATGAATGACTTTTTGCCAAAGCCACTCAAAAAAGGCGCGATCGACGAAGTTTTCAAACGTTGGATTGGTGCGAACACTCAGCAGGCTGCAGCCGCTAGCTAGGTATTTTGCCCCTCACTCGATCGACAAAACAGTCGATGTTTAAAGCGCAGCTAGAGACGCCTGTAGATTAGCAAAATCTGCAGGCGGATTACATTCAAATCGAAGCATTTCACCAGTAAGTGGGTGCGCAAAGCCCAATACTCTTGCGTGTAACGCTTGCCGACGAAAATTTCTCAAGATGGCTATGGCGTTATCTGCGGCGGCATCTCCTGGTCGCAATCCTGCAAGGCCAGGGCCTCGACCATATAACTGATCACCAATCAACGGATGCCCATTATGGGCAAGGTGCACGCGGATTTGATGGGTGCGGCCTGTTTCCAAACGACATTGTATGAGGGACGCAAGTGCATCGCCTTTTAACTTTGCGCGCGCGCGTCCAAAGGCTTGAATGACTTTGTAATGGGTGACTGCATGGCGCGCATTGTCATGGGTAGTTTCATCGACGACGGCCATTTTTTTTCGATCCGAGCTGGCCCGAGCCAATGCGCCCTTTATCGTACCAAGTCCTGGGCGGGGCGCGCCGATTGCAATGGCTTCATAGAGCCGTTCAATATCATGAACAGAAAACGCCTTGGTGAGTCCCTGATGCGCCGCGTCACTTTTAGCAACAACCAGTAAGCCAGAAGTGTCTTTGTCGATGCGATGGACAATGCCTGGTCGCGCGACGCCACCAATGCCCGACAAACTTTTCCCGCAATGATGGATGAGGGCGTTTACAAGAGTGCCTGTCCAATTCCCAGCAGCTGGGTGGACGACTAATCCTGCCGGTTTATTGATGACGATAAGGTCCCCATCCTCAAAAATGACGTCGAGGGGAATGGCCTCAGCTTCCGGTTCCGGCTCCGCAACTGGGGGCAGCGTTAGACGATAATGCTCATTTTCACGAATTTTCCAGGAGGCATCCGTGAAAATGTCACCGTCTCGGCTCACGGCGCCATCTTCGATAAGCCCCTTAATTCGGGTGCGCGTTAGGCCTTCCACGTGATCTGACAACCATTTATCAAGCCTTACGCCTGCATTATCGGCATCAATGTGAAATGCCGGATTGGGATCGCTGGTGGTATCACTAGCATCCGCTATGGGGTTGAGAGGTTTGTCGTCGCGCGTCATAAGCGTGGCGGTTAAGCGCCTAGAGCGACGGTGTCAAATGCGTCCGCCAATTTTTTGAGCGGATATGAGAAGGAGCATCGAGGTGGAACTCGGATCAAATCAGCAGAACCGTAGCAACAATAATGGGTCGGGCTTTCGCGATGCGGTGCCGACACCGTCATCTGTTGCCGGGATGATTGGCACAAGGAATCTCTTGATCGTCATCGTGACTATGCCATTTGTGTTTTTGGTTGTCGTTATGGCGATTATTTCGATTTTCGGTCGGCCCGACGATGCCGCGAGTGATGTTGGTCGTGTTGTGCAGTCGATTTCGTCACACAATGGCTCGCTTGAAGAGCCAGCCATCACTGAGCCTCAACGGGTTGTTCTACCGATTTCGGCAATGGCTGATGGCGCCATAGGGGGGATCACCCTGCCTGTTGGCGCTGAAGCGGGTGTCATGTCTCTTGATGGCGATAGGCTCGCTTTGCGGGTCGAAACGGGTGAGGGGCCAATGATCGTGATTTACGATCTTGCGCAAAATAAAGTTGTGCAAACGGTGCCGATCTTTAACGAAAAGGGCGAGGATCAATAGGTTTGGGTATTAAAGAATTTCTAGCAGCTCACTGGTAACTTTTTTTTCGGTGCTATTCAGGCGAAAGGCAGCGAAAAAATTTTCAAACGAAGCTAATATTTAACCCTGAACCGCAGCAACCACCTTTTGCGCGGCATCTTCTAGATCATCTGCAGGCGTAATTTTAAGGCCAGAATTGGCTAAAATCTCTTTGCCCTTTTCCACATTGGTGCCTTCCAGGCGGACGACCAATGGATCTTCGAGACCTACCTCTTTTACGGCTGCGACAATGCCTTCGGCGATGATATCGCATTGCATAATACCGCCAAATATATTGACGAGAATGCCTTTAACACCTGGGTCAGTAGTAATGATTTTAAAAGCTTCGGTGACTTTCTCTTTCGTGGCACCGCCGCCAACATCTAGGAAATTCGCCGGCTCAGCACCGTAATGTTTGATGATGTCCATGGTCGACATCGCAAGGCCAGCTCCATTGACCATACAGCCAATATTACCGTCGAGCTTTACATAGGAAAGGTCATATTCAGACGCCTTCAGCTCCATTGGGTCTTCTTCGGTTTCGTCCCGTAGCTCCATAATGTCAGGGTGCCGGAACATCGCGTTTGAATCGAAACCAACTTTTGCATCAAGGACCTTGATATCGCCATCTTTAGTGACGATCAGCGGATTGATCTCTAGCATCGACATGTCTTTCTCGACGAATGCTTTGTAGAGAATTGGAATTAGCTTGCCGCATTGTTTTGCTTGGACGCCTGAAAGGCCCAAGGCTTGGGCGATACGGCGCCCGTGATGGGGCATATAGCCGGTAGCCGGATCAATCTCGACCGTAATGATTTTTTCTGGCGTTTCCTCCGCAACTTCTTCGATATTCATTCCACCTTCAGTGGAGGCGATAAAGGCGATGCGCCCAGTGCCGCGATCGATCAGGGTCGAGAGATATAGTTCTGTCTCAATATCTGAGCCGTCTTCAATATAGATGCGATTGACCTGTTTGCCCGCGTCACCCGTCTGTTTGGTGACAAGCGTCGCGCCGAGCATTTGTTTTGCGAAATCCGCAGCTTCTGCGGGTGATTTGGCGAGGCGCACGCCACCCGCCTCACCAGCGCTTGATTCCTTGAATTTTCCCTTACCGCGTCCGCCAGCGTGAATTTGTGCTTTCACTACATATAACGGCCCAGGGAGTGATTTGGCTGCTTCTTCAGCATTATCCCCGCGTAAAACAGCACGGCCGTCAGAGACGGGTGCACCGAATTGCTTCAACAATTGCTTGGCCTGATATTCGTGGATGTTCATGGGGGCTCCCAAGTCGGAAATGGACAGATATGGGCGTTATAACCGTGCCGCGATGGGGCACAAGCGGGATTGGGCTAAAGCGCTGCACGAATATCCGCGAGCGAGTGCTTTTGGCCTCCGTGTGCATCGAAATTTGCTGGCTTAAGCCATGCCTCAAATGCGGATTTAATCCGGGGCCACTCCCGATCGGTGATAGAAAACCACGCCGTGTCTCGATTTTGACCTTTCACCACCATGTCTTGGCGGAAAATGCCTTCGAAAGTGAAGCCCAACCTTAGCGCTGCTCTTTTGGATGACTCATTGGCATTATTGCACTTCCATTCATAACGACGATAACCGAGATCATCGAAAACATGTTTTGCCATTAGGTACATCGCTTCGGTTGCGGCCGCTGTCCGCTGGAGCTTTTTCGAGAAAACGACACAACCAATCTCTGTGGATCCTTGCTCAGGGCGATTGCGCATATAACTCGCCATACCGAGGAGTTCTGCCGTATTTGCGTCCCGAAAATGGTGGGTGATCCAGCCGTCATTTTCCCCATGCATTTCCATGGCTTGCCCGAAAAGTGCAGCTGATTTCCAGGGCCCTATGGCAACATGCGACCACAAATCATCGTTTTCAGGCCCACCGATGACGTCAAAAAGCATATTGGTGTGTTGGGAAAAAATTGTTGGCTCAATCGCTACATATCGCCCTCGCAAGGGGTTCAGACTGGGTTCGAGGCACGTTTTCCAGTTGGTTAAATCGTTCATCGACTGCAACTTTCTGCTCAGAAAAAAGTAGTGTCAGTCATACAAAAAGAAACGCTGTCTTTAAAGTTAGAATAATTGGATACCCAAACAGAATGCCTTACACAGACGAAAAATTTACGCAGCTAAATTCGTGAAAGAATTTCCTTTGCAAATATTGAGAGCGTGTCGTCGCGCGCACCCATAACGACAATTCGGTCGCCAGCCTCGGCTATTTCCAATAGCCGGGCACCGCAGGCCTCGCGGTCACTCAACGCTTCGGTTTGTCGACCAGCAGCTGCGACGCCAGCAGCGATGTCACCACTCGATACAGATTTATCTGTTGTACCGCCATAATAAACTGGCTCTGGCATCAGCAAAATATCGTCCGGGGTTAGATGCTCCGAAAACGTCTCGATGAATTCATTTTTCATTTTTTTGAGGGGCCCAAACCCATGCGGTTGAAACATGACGAGAAGTCGGCCAGGGAATTCATGTAGTGTTTTAAGTGTTGCCGTAATTTTATCCGGGTTGTGACCGAAGTCATCAATGACGGTTACGCCTTTCGTTTCACCGACATATTCCAAACGGCGTTTCACGCCATCGAAATGGTTTAGCGCAGCAGCAGATTTTTGAATGCTGACACCGGCCGCTGACGCTGCTGCCATTGCCGCAAGAGCATTTGACACATTGTGCCTGCCGGGCATTCTCAAATTAACTGAAACGCAGCATTCGCCCGCATAGACATCAAAAGAAACACCAAAGGGCGTCGGCTTAATTTTTTCAGCTCTTAGATCACCCGGTTTCCCCTTAATGGAATAGGTGATTTTCTTCCTGGTATTATTGTTTGATAGCTGAGCTGTCTCTCCATTATCGAGATTTAGCACAGCGATATCTGCTTTGCCGACGAAATCGCCAAACAATCTTCGCAATTCATCCATCGATTTATGATCGAGTGCTATGTTGTTCAGTACGGCGATCTTTGGATTGTACATGGCGATGGAACCGTCGCTCTCATCAACCTCCGATACAAAGGCATCCCCGTCACCCACAAGTGCACTTGCAAATAGCGCATCCGGGCTCACAAAATTCTTCATCACAGCGCCATTCATGATGGTTGGATATTTCTCAGTATGGTGGAGAATCCAACCGATCATCGCCGTGGTTGTCGACTTTCCGCTGGTGCCGGCAACACCAATGGGACAAGCCGCGTTGTTGAATAATTCAGCCAATAGCTGAGCCCGTGACAGTCTTGAGGCACCGACATTTTTTGCTGCGACTACATCTGAAACAGTGTCTTCGACAGCGGCCGAGGCCACTAGAATCTGACCAGCTCGAACAACGCCAGAGCCATCCTGTTGATGGAGTTCAATACCGAGAGACCGTAAATAGTCGAATTTCGCCCCCGTGCGGCCTTGATCGAGCGCCCGGTCAGATCCTTCGACATGGTGTCCTGCGGCCTTGACGATCATGGCAAGTGGCAACATGCCTGACCCACCGATCCCACAGAAGAAAAAGTCTTTTGTTTTCGTCATCATAAAGCCGCTATAACTGGAATTAACCAATAAGTCGTAAGCATTGTTTGATGAAAAATGCTAAGAAACATGTAGCGCTGGTCTGCCCTGGTGGGCCAATCACCAGAAATCTCGCCGATAAAATCGTCGAGATTACGGCAGATCACTGTGGAACAGACCTCCAGTTACACTTTCATAACCAATGTTTCGAAATTGCTGGCCATTTTGCGGGCACAGATGCCATGCGAAGCGACGCGTTTCTTCAGGTCGCCAATGACCCTAAATATGACGCTGTTTGGTTCGCAAGGGGCGGGTACGGTGCCTGCCGACTTGATGACGCTGTTTTCGACAAGCTGAATGAATCAGCGCATCAAAAAACATATCTTGGATACTCCGATACTGGGTTTTTGTTGGCGCGGCTTTATGGTCAAAAAACAGGACTAGCTGTGCATGGTCCAATGCCAACAGACCAACCGCGCGATGGTGGTGATGTAGCTATAAAACGTTCGCTCGACTTTTTAACTCGCCGGAATACCGACGTTGTCGAAAGTTCCATTCGATCTGGCGCGCAATATGCTGCATTCAACATAACGGTTCTTAGCCATCTGGTGAGCGCACCATGGATGCCCGACCTTTCAGGTCATGTGGTGATGCTCGAGGATGTCGCTGAATATCTCTACGGCATCGACCGGTCGATGTTCACGATAATGTCCAGCCCATCATTGCAGACCGTTGCGGGTATTAAATTGGGCCGGGTCAGCGATGTCCCGAAAAATGATCGTGAGTTCGGACAATCAGAAGAAGAAATAATCCAATATTGGTGCGCACGGGCAGGGGTCCCCTATCTGGGGCGAGCCGACATCGGACATGATAGCGACAACAAGGTCGTGCCCTTCGGCCCTTGTTCTTAAAAGTTCACCGATCAATCTTAGCCTAGAAAGCTTGATACTAATAGAAGCCCAGCATCAGAGCTGCTCAATCTGATCTGAGATTTCCTAAACCGGTCACAAGCAACTTGGGACAATCATTAGATACGACCCATTTCACCTTGACACGAGCCCGACAAGGGCGTCTTACGCACTCATCAGATGGAGTTCGGACTATGCAAGTAAACGTCGCTATCGTTGGTGCCACAGGAACTGTGGGTCAGGAATTACTAACAATTCTGGATGAACGATTATTTCCCGCACATACTGTTTTTGCTTTAGCATCTCGCCAGTCGATTGGGCGCGAGGTTTCCTTCGGTGAGAAGACATTGAAATGTTGTGACCTCGCAACGTTTGATTTTAGTAATGTTGACATTGTATTCTTTGCTGCAGGCAGCACAGTCGCCAAAGAGTGGGCACCTAAAGCAGCGAAAGCAGGTGCGATCGTAATCGATAATTCATCACAATTTCGTATGGACCCAGATGTTCCCTTAATTGTACCGGAAGTAAATGCTGACGCGGTGTCGGGCGCTCGGAAAAAAAATATCATCGCCAATCCCAA
>JAJFGD010000037.1 GCA_021776315.1 Hyphococcus sp.
ATCAAATGAAGGTACCAAAGCGTCAACGGTAACCGGCTCAATGAGATTAATAGATTTTGTCTTGATATTAAGAAATGCTGCATTTACCCAGCCGATGCGCGTGTGGTTTTCAACCGGACTAAACTCACCAATAAAACACCAAGTTCCTCGTATGTTGTTGCGAACTTCAGGGCTACTAAAAAGGGAGCTCTTGTCATATTGACCAACGCAACTGTGAACCACAATGTCGCGCTCAATTGCACGCAAGGTGCCAATTATAGCCGACTTGGCTGATGGACGCACACGAATATTTAGGACATCGTTAGACCTGACATTGACAACAAATGCGCAGCACCCAAATGGTTCCCCTGGCTCAACTACGGTTGAGTTATATGCTAAGCGTCTTGCAACAACGTTTGCAGCTTCAGTGTCAATCTCAGCACGAATAAACATTAATTCATTGAATAGCGAAACGTCGCCGTAAGCATCCTGATACCCAACATATGGATCCCGCAACTGCCCTCGCATGGAAACAACGACAGGTCGATTTAGATCCCGGCCAGCGTCATTGGCCGGTTCTTCCTCAGTATCTTTTTCCGAAGATAGATCAGGGAATCGAACTTCCAATTGACTAGAACGATCACTCAACCGCAGATGCCAACTAGATTCCGAAAATCGCTCGTCGCTAATTACAAATGCGGCCGCCTCAACTTGGGCAATGCCGGGGTTAATGTCGGATAAAACATTAGGATTTTCATCAATCTCGGTTGCAAATGTCGCACTCGCCCCAACGTCGGGGGTATATACGACGCCATGAGCATCGATCAGATTTAGCTTAGGCACAGAAAAAGCGGCTATAGGGCGATCACTGATATTCCGATAACTGTAGCTAACAGCTATAAAGAGTTCGCCAGGACCAGCGTTGGCTTCGAACGCACCGGAGCCTATACTTTTGCTAGCGCGAGCGCTCAGTATAATTGCATCGAAACGCTCGCTTAGGTTCGCCCATTGGCCGATTGGTAATCGGTTCGCTTCCCTCGTGGCCACTTCTGAATTCATTGGGCTATCACCAGCAGCACTTTCGACACTTACCGGGCCGCTTAACGCCGGAGTTGTAAGCGGTGCTGTTGTTGTAGAGTCATTTAGATCCTCTTGCTCCTTGACCATCAAAAACAGAATTGTTTCACGGTCGAGAGACGCCTGAATTCTCCAATTTTTGATATCAAACAGATCCTCACTTATGACAAATGCATCACTTTCAGATTGAGAGATTCCTGGATTGATATCTGAAAAAAGATTGAATTCATCATCTATTTCTGTTGCTAAGGCCGAGCTAGCGCCAATATCTGGGTTATAGACGACACCGTTTGCGTCCACTAATCGCACGTCTGGGGTAGAGTATGGGCCAATTGGTTTGTTGCTAATGTTTTTGTATTTGTAGGTGACTATAACAAATATCTCGCCGGTATTTGCAGTCTCTTCGAAGAGATCACTGCCAACGGTTTTTGCTGTTCTCACCGATGTAATTTGGAACTCGAACTCATCACCTAATTGGATGATGTCATCTGGACCAGGCAGTGTGATCGTAATTTTCTCCGTCTCAGAATTAGTACTATTCGAACGCAGGTCATCTCCGGAATTATTTGTCACGGTAAAAATGGCGAGAAAAGCAACAATAGCAGCGCCACCGGCCCACAGTAGAATTTTTGATGCACCCGATCTGTTCTTTTTAGTATCTGACTGCTCGTCCTCCAAGGCGCTACCACTTCCTATAACAACCATAATGCCACCAATTAGGGACAAGATCATCAGCATGGCTACAAATGTACCACCAAGAACGGCTCCTAAGATAGACGATAAGATTAAAGAGACCCCGATCCATCGGCTGCGTACGCCTAGCGCAGTTGCGCCGAAGATGATTACAAGGAAAGAAAATGCGACCCCGCCGTAACCTAATGCCACAACGAGTTCTGCTTCCTCCGCATCAAATGCGGCCCCTAACCCACCAACAGAAATTGTGAGTAGTGCAGCGAGAAAACCAAATATTCCCGCAATTAGAGAAATTATCCCGCCAGCTATTCGCATATCGGCCCCCGAATTTCTCCAATGGAGAATAATTGACGACAATAGCGCCGTCAAATGCATAATAGCCTTTTGACGCCTGGCAAACCAGCCTAAGGTTTGCCTAGCAACAACCTAGATGTAAAGATAATTGTATATTGGGCCGGGGGACCGCGTTAAATGAGCATCTCACTCTTATTTCAATTCATCATTACACTTATTTCGGGGGTGGTTGCTTACTTTATTGTCCTTCCAAAACTCCGCCGAAAATATCCAGTAATTGCAAACCTTATTGTCATAACCGCTACTGTGGCAACTTTTGTTACGCTGCAATTTTATTACTACGCTAATGATGAGCGTATTGAAGATGTAATTTCAGATTGGATGGGAGATTCCTACTGCGCTCATTGGGAAGCCGGGTTTTGTGATCCAGAAACGGCCCCAGCTCCGAATGAAACGGATGAAAATGAACAACAGGGCCAAGCGCCAACCGCCTCCGAGCAAATAGAGACGCAGGGCAAGCCAGAATATTCTATCGACAACAAAGAAGAAGTCGGTCAGGTAACGACCACGCAAGACGACCAGAAATTAGCCGATGGCAGTATTGAAACAGAATCTAATCAGTCAGTGGAAACTACTGACAATAGTTGCAATAGAAACGACTTCGAACGGTTCTACTCTTATCTCCGCCAGGCAGAATTTAGAAAAAATGAATTTGGCCCGATCAAAATTAACGGCTCAGAGAAGGTTTGGCTTCAAGCATTCTGCGTTAAAAGAAATGGAAATCACACATCCACCTATGTTTTACGCAAACAATGCAAAGATGGGCAATGCGCTTCATTGCTACCAGAAGTAAGCGATGTTTACGTATCTCCTCTCAATAGTGTTTTAAAATGCTTATCATCTGCCTCTTTAAGCTTTAGAGGCACGGCTGCACGTTGTGTGATCAATAATACACTTATACCGCATGCAAAGGGTGGGCGAATTATTTCCCCCTACGAAGGTAATGGTTGGTACATTCTCACTAACGTAGAGAAAAGGGGTCGGACCTATCAGACCTTTTTTGTACCGGATTCTGCGGATCACATTCCGTTCCTATATCAGACGATAGGAGATTCAGACTGCGATTTCTCATTCTGCGTTAGTACAACACCAGTCTATACAAAGTTTCTGCCCGCAAATCGCAATATTACAAAACTCGATGGTATTGAAGTCATCCAGAAGAAAAATGAGATATTTATTGCTAAGGCTACTGTTTGTTACAATACAGATGGACTCCTCCTAACTGATTTTCGTAATCACAAAAGCCAAGTCCCTGAAGGATATGGCCGTGCACATGATATTGATAAAATCGATGTAAGGCTAAGAAACCCATCAAGCGGCAACTTCGATACAGAGCTAGTTTCTCTTCGGTCCAAAACTCTTAATGGGAGTTGTTATGCATTCACCTCCCCTGAATTCACCATTCCCAAAGACTTTATCTCGTCATCCTATTCGCTAGAGTTTTCGATAGTGCATGCATCTTCGCTCATTGTGGCCGACGAAAATGATTCAAAGCGTGTTCCTGTTGTTCTGAAATAGAAAAGAGAAATTCCTTTTCTCTACATTGCCTACAAAACTTGCCTCCAAGAGGTGATATGAATTCGGGAAGTCTAGAGTAAGTTTCTTGAAATATTTCGTTCAAGAATCACTATTGATACAAAATCGAATGGAGTCAGGTAACAACAAAATTTGGTGGAATAATTGCTGAAAACAATTACACGCTCTAAGAATCTACGGAGAAAATAACAGCTATTATGTATTGTTGGAATTTGTTATTTGATGATTGAATAATTGTTTATCTAATGATTTGACTGGATATTGATGCAATAATGATCAATTGATGGATAACAACATTGGCTAACATCTATGCTAATGTACGAGAGCCCTGTCCGTCTTCAAATAACTTGAGACTACAGAGTGTATTCAGTAAGGGAGTCTCTGGCTCATCTGTTGTTTCATTTTAAGCTGTAGATTTAGGCAGCACGTCAATTACGCAAGATCCTCCATTTGAAACACTACACAGGTTTTTTGCTTATCCAGATAGTATTACTTTTCTTAAGTACAGAAAAAGGTAAGTTGTAATTTCTGTTAGCAGTACTGTTTGATCGGTAGTGAATTGGAATTATATATCGTAAGGAATATATTCTATTGAGAAGAGAAATAATTGCTTGCGTATTGCTTCGCAATGAATGCTACGCATTCAGTTTTGATTGTGATATTGAAAGTGAATTAGAATTTGTCTTATTAATCCAACTATTAGACAATAGTACCCATCAAGGAGAAACTCGAAAAATTTTTCCTTTTACAAATTGTGAAGACATCAAAGATATGAGAATGATCTCACGCGGCAAGATAGCATAGCCCTCCGCCATCGATAATTGTCGTTTTATGCAGCCTTCGGCAAATTAAGAACAATTCGCTCTGACTGCTGGTGGTCAAAATTCTTGAAAATATAACTTATCCATTGCTGGGTATCGAAAGCCGGTAATATGGGGCTTATTGATTTTTTGGAATGATGTAGCAAATCGGTTTGTTTCCAACCCCATTTCGTATCTTTCCATTCTTGTTCCAATATGTTCTTCAGCCTTAAAGAGTCGCCTGATTTCTCAAGATCAAAATGTGTATCTATGGGGCCTCCAATTAGAAGGTGGCAGTGAATTCGCTCTTTACCGCTCACAGAAGCTCGAGGATGCCCTTCTATATATCCAGCTGTGATCAGGCGGTTTGTTTTATTTGCTCGCGACCGGCCAATTATGCGCCGAGAAACCATGTTGATAAATCTACCAACGTTGCGGTTGGCTTCTTCGATGTCTAGAAACTCCCTGACTCGGTCATTTATTTTGGTTTCATGGAAAACAACTTGTCGATATGTCCCTGTGAACGCAAAGCAAAAGTCGAACTTTTCAATAAAGGCCATCAGTTCTTTTTTCGTTTTTATTCTGTGTTCGTATTCATTCATTGTCGATTGTACTTTGTTTTCCTTCAGCGGGCCTAAAATGGGCCCCAATGTGTTGGTCTTTTATTTATCTGCGCTGAAAGCAAGGCGTGCTCTCTCAGCTGCTTTTTTGAATGGAGCGCGCGTTCCTCTGTCCAAGCAGCCACATCCGTTGCCCGGTAGAGTATTCGTCTCCCAAATCTTACGTATCTTGGTCCTGAACCGTCAGCCCTCAGGCGACGCAATGTGCGCTCAGAAACACTGAGCAGCCTACAAAGGTCATTGACGGTTAAAATATCAGGTGATTGGTGGTCTAAATGGTTGTACTTCAATTATAGGTCTTCGCTAAAAATGCTTTCTACTATTATTTATACAAGTACGATTTTCTGGAATTTCAATCGCGATTATCGACTGTCGAGTGGCACAAAGCGGGTCGGGAAAGGGTAGATTCCAAGCATCTTGTTTTTGGGAAGGTTTACGACAAATTGAATTTAGACGCAGCTCGGCTCGAGTGAGTAAAATACCCCCAAAACCTCCCACAAAAATTCCATATTCTTGAACCCTTACTGTTTGAGAGATATTGTTTTATCAATGGCTTATGATCATTGAAGAGCAATCGTTTTCATGGCGATCAAGTCACCCATGCGGCACCATTGTTTTTCGAGCATGTGACCCTTTTCTTTACCAACTTCTTCTGGCGCCCGGCTAAGTGTCCGCCTGTTTTTTCGTAACATTTTGTGCGCGGGGGAGGCTGTTTATCTGCCGTGAGCGCTGTGGTACTCGCCTAGGGTAAATGCGGGCGGGCAAAGTCGCGTAATCAACAGGAGCGGTTCCATGCAGTTCATTGACCTTCAGGCGCAGCGCGCCCGGATGGGCGATCGGGTTGACGAAGCCATTCGCAAGGTGCTCGACAGCGGCGCTTTTATTATGGGGCCGGAAGTCCGCATTCTTGAGGAACAACTCGCCAATTTTATTGGCGCTCGCTACGGCCTTGGTTGCGCCAGCGGTACGGATGCCTTGCAACTTCCGTTGATGGCATGGGGCATTGGCCCTGGCGATGCAGTGTTTACGCCCAGCTTCACTTTTGCGGCGACAGCGGAAGTTGTGTGTCTCATTGGCGCCAGCCCGGTTATGGTCGATGTGTTGCCTGACAGTTTTAATATAGACCCGGATAATCTCGAAGCCGCGATCTGTGCGATCAAGGACGAAGGCAAGCTGCGCCCGCGCGCAATCATTGCTGTCGATTTGTTTGGCCAACCGGCTGACTATCCGGCGTTGCGGGCGATTGCGCGTAAGCATGATCTGAAACTCATCGCCGATAGCGCGCAGAGCTTTGGCGCCACGCGCGATGAGCGTCATCCGATTTCATGGGCCGACGTCACGACGACCAGTTTTTATCCGGCAAAGCCGTTCGGGTGTTATGGCGACGGCGGCGCGGCCTTTACGAATGACAGTGAGCTACAAGAGGCGATGATCTCGCTGCGCAATCATGGCGCGGGCGAAGATCGTTACAATAATGTTCGGATTGGACTGAATTCTCGCCTTGATACAATTCAGGCGGCAGTGTTATTGGAGAAGTTCGCAATTTTCCCCGAGGAAATTGAGCTGCGCAATAAGGCTGCAGAATATTACTCCAAGGGCTTGAGGGGACCGGTCTATGTGCCTGAATTGTCAGAAGGTTGCGTGTCGGTGTGGGCGCAATACACTATCAGAACAGACCGGCGCGATGCTCTCGCCCTTGCCTTGAAAGATCAGGGCATTCCAACTGCGATTCATTATCCCAAACCCTTGCACCAACAAACAGCGTATAAGGATTACCCTCAGACGCCAGGCGGATTGCCGGTTTGTGATGAGCTGGCAGCACAAGTCATAAGCCTGCCGATGCACGCTTATCTTGCACGGGAAGGTCAAGACAAGGTTATTGGCGCTATTCGGGACTTTGTTGGTAATTAGCACTTTCTGATCGCGTGTGCCTTGTATTACTGCGTTGGTTTTACCATTCAGGCCTGATGCGATAGACCCGAAGATGTCGTCCGCAGGGAGAAACACTGATCATTATCACCGCAATGAAGTGGATACGGCCGCTAGTTTTCTGGCCGCCAGTTGTGCTGCTTCTTCTAGCGCTATTTATTAGCCTTGTTGATTTTGATGGGTTTCATGCCTGGGCGACGGCTGCAAACGGATGGATCTTAAGTCGGTTTGACTGGCTTTTCAGCCTTGGCTCTTTTGGCGCCGTGCTGTTGTTGCTATGGGTCTCTATTTCCCCGTTGGGCGCCGTGCGCATTGGCGGGCCAGATGCAAAACCTATTTTAAGCCGCTGGAATTGGTTTGCTATCACGTTGTGTACGACGATTGCGATCGGCATTCTGTTTTGGGGAACCGCCGAGCCTATGTTTTATATGAGCGGCCCGCCGGACTTTATTGGCGCCGCGCCTCATTCAGATGAAGCGGCGAGTTTCGCGCTGTCGTCGATGTTTATGCATTGGACGATTACGCCTTATGCGATTTACGCTGTTCCTGCCCTCGCTTTTGCGTTGTCGCACTATAATCTTGGCAGACCTTATTCTTTGAGCGGGCCGCTCTCTATCGTTTTTGGCCGCGCCGCGACGGGGCGAACCGGCGCAATTATCGATGCAATCGGGCTTTACGCGCTTGTGGCGGGCGTTGCCGCAAGTCTTGGTGCGGGTGTGATGACGGTCGCTGGCGGACTTTGGCATATAGGCGGTATTAATGATGGCCCGGCGCTGCGGTTTGTTGTGACGGCCTCTATTGTGGTTTTGTTTGTTGTTTCGTCGATCAGCGGCATTCAGCGCGGCATAAAGTTTTTATCAGATCTCAATATCCGATTCTTTTTTGCTTTATGCCTCTTTGTGCTGATATTTGGCCCTACGTTATCAATATTCTCATTGGGCCTGGAGAGCCTTGCTGAATATGGCGAAACCTTCGTTCAGCGCAGCCTCAATCTGGGCGCGCGCGCAGGACATCAATGGACGCGCGACTGGACAGTGTTTTACTTCGCTAATTGGCTTGCATGGGCGCCGATAACAGCGCTCTTTTTAGGACGGATTTCTGTTGGTTACACAGTGCGTGAATTCTTGGTGTTTAATTTAGCAGGCCCTGCGGCGTTTGGCGCTATTTGGATGACGGTCTTTGGCGGGGCGGCGATTGAAATTGATGCTGCGACTGGCGGCGCGTTAACGGCGGCGTTAAACGAGAATGGCCCGGAGGCCGTTATTTATGCGCTTTTTGAAGCCCTGCCATTTACAGGCTTTGTCGTGCTTGCTTTCGTCATCGTTACATTCATTTCTTTTGCGACGGCGATGGATTCCAATACGCACTCGATCGCTGGGGTCTGTCTAAAGCCAGATGCGCCGGGTGGTCAGCAGGGAAAGTCTGCCCTCATTGTCAAAGTCTTCTGGGGGG
>JAJFGD010000038.1 GCA_021776315.1 Hyphococcus sp.
AGCCGGTTTCAATCCAGCCGCGACCGGAAACGGTTTCGCCCTCTTCGGCTTGCTGCACGCGTTCGGCAACTGTTGAGACCAATTCATTGACCGAGCCAATGTCTTCAAGGTTCAAGGTGAGCTCGCGCAAACCAATGCCGAGCAAATGGGCATGCGCATCGGTGAAGCCCGGATACATCGTAGCGCCGTTTAGATCGTAGATCGCGATATCGCCGGTGGCTGCACTCTCTACAATCTCTCGGCTGCCGACCGCTAGGATGACACCATTGGCAACGGCGACTGCTTCCGCCATAGGCGTCTCATCAACGCCCGTATAAATTGTGCCGCCCGTATAGATGACCACATCTGCTTGTTCGGTATCGGTAACGGGCGTTTTCTCCGGTCGGTCTTCGGAGGCGCATGCGGCTGTCATTAGCGTGGCGGCCATTATCAATCGAATACGGTGTGAAAACATGGCTCGGACTCCCCGGTAAATTAAATTAACCAAGAGCCTCTACATCCCCTTGCGCTGCGCTGCAAACAGGAGTCTGAACTTAACTACTGCGGATTCGTTGGAATTTTGAGGCCAAATAAACGACCGGCCACACGGAAAGCCCGTAATTCTGGCGATATCGCGTGTTATTTTTGAACAAATGGCAGCGGTGATTCTGAGAATTGCTAATGATTGGGTGCCAGGCGCGCTGCTGCCAATCTGGTGGTGACTTATGAATATGCGTTTTTCCATGATAGCAGCGCTCTTTTTTTCCGTTTTTGCGATGGCGACGTCCGCCAACGCGACAATCTTTGTTTTCAAAGGCGGCGGGCTGAACGTCACGCCTTTGGGCGGTTTTGTCCAAGATTGCGGCACGGTGGGCGTCGACTATTGTACCGTTCCTGACCACTCAAATGGCTTTGCCTATGAACGCGATGGTGTCGAGCTGACGGTGCGTGCCTATAAGGACGGCACCCCGACGCGCCTTATCCAGGATATCACACCGGATAATTCAGGCCTGGCCGCGTTTTCCGAACAGACAGCCCGCGATGACCAGACGCAATTTGATGCCGGTGAGTCGATTGAATTCGATTTCGGCATGAATGCTGTGACGGTTGTGGATGTTGAATTTAATGCTGGCGACGACATTGACTGTTCTGCCGCTGCCGCTGGCATGGGCACCGAGGGGACGTGCGGTCGGTTTATGCTCGAGATTTTCGATATTAACGACATGATGATTTTGTCAACCATTATCGACATCACCAATATCGACATGCTTCCCGTCTTGGGTACCGGCGCACGCTTTTTGTTAACGGCGCTCGATACGGGTTCAGGTTTTGTGGTGGCACAACTGACCATTGCTGATGTGCCAATCCCGGGTGCGATCCCGCTTTTGATTACAGGTCTTGCCGGTCTTGGCTTTGCTTCACGCAAAAAGAAAAAAGCGTGAGCACAAAAAAGAATTTGACCGAATGAAAAGCCGGCCCTACGGGGCCGGTTTTGTGTTGATTGTGGCGACAATGTGTTTTTTTCGCCTGCAACGCGAACATCAAAGTTGATATTCGTGGCGTAGAGGACACAAGCCATATCGTTGCCTGAAATTCTATACATTAACCATAATAATTCATTGACTACTTGGCAGGCCCAGTATTTAAAACGCCTTTAGTCGTCATAGTTGGTGCGTATGTGCCCCGTTGGTTAATGCCAAAGCGACTTTGTAACAGTAGAGTGGGGACAAAATGTCTAAACGTATTTCAATTTTCGCAGCCGCTGCGACCGCGTTCTCGGTTCTTGCAGCTGGTGCATCGGCCAATGCCGCAACTTTCATATTCAAGGGTGACGGTCTGAACGTCACACCACAAAACGCATTCGTACAGGATTGCGGGACCGTTGGTGTTGATTTTTGTTCTGTTCCTGATCATTCCGCTGGATTGGAATATGAGATCGGTGGTATCGACCTGACCGTTCGTGCTTATGAAAACATGAACCCAACACGTCTCATCCAGGATGTATCGCCAACCGATTCTGGCCTCGGTGCTTTTTCTGAATCGAATAGCAGTGATGACCAAACACAGTTTGACGCTGGTGAATCAATCGAATTTGATTTCGGTATGAAATCAGTGACCGTCACTGATGTTGAATTCAACGCTGGCGGCGATGTGAATTGTACAACAAATGCTGGCGGCGGCGGCGAAGGTACTTGTGGTCGTTTTATGCTCGAGATTTTCGATGTGAGCGACATGATGATCTTGTCGACCATTATCGACATCACCAATATCGACATGTTGCCTGTATTGGGCACTGGTGCGCGTTTCCTATTGACTGCACTTGATCAAGGTTCCGGTTTTGTGGTGGCCCAATTGACAGTTGCGGAAGTGCCGATCCCAGGCGCGATTCCGCTTCTGCTTTCCGGCCTTGCAGGTCTTGGTTTTGCCTCACGCAAAAAGAAAACAGCGTAAGCGAAACAAAATTCCAACCTCAGAATAAAAGCCGGCCCTTAGGGGTCGGCTTTTTGTTGCACGTTGCCTTCAGGCGAAAATTAACAGCGATGGTTAATATCAGTGACCCACCGGGCACAGTGTTGCGGTCTATATAAAAATTTATTCATTAACCATAATAATCCGTTGACGGAAGAAAAATACTGGTGCTTACATGATTTCAGGCGATCAATCATGACGCAGTGCTGCGTTCTTGGTTAATGGTTGGGCGAGATTGTAACAGTATTTGGGGGGAGCCCATGAAGAAAATTA
Source organism: Hyphococcus sp. (assembly GCA_021776315.1). Classification (GTDB taxonomy): domain Bacteria; phylum Pseudomonadota; class Alphaproteobacteria; order Caulobacterales; family Parvularculaceae; genus Hyphococcus. The sequence continues at coordinate 2,722 of JAJFGD010000038.1, forward strand.
TCACAATAGCAGCGGCCGCGCTTGGCGTTGGTTTGTTTGCAGCACCAGCCAGCGCTGGCGTCATTAGTTTTTCAGATTTAGCATCTGGCAATGAGGGCGGCGTGCAAAATTTCAGCACCTTTAGTGTTGATGGTGTCAATATTTCCCATCTTGCTGGTTTTAATCTGCAGACTGGGCCAGGTTCGATAACTATGGTAATTTCTAGTGGTCCTACCGGTCCATTTTTCAGCTATTACGATGATACAAGTGGCGGCCAACCCGGCGGGCTTGGTGTTTGTCGCGCCCTTTCGGGGGCGGCGGGGACGACGGGCCCTGGAGCCGACTGTGCGGATTCTGGCGATGATAGCATCGATGGCGAAGGCGGCATTGATGAAGCCATTATAATATCGTTTTCGGACGGGCCATTTAACATTCGCGAATTGTCATTCCGTGATGGACAGCACAACGATATCACAAATTCTAATGGTATGGTTGAATGGGGTGCGGCAACAACTGGTGGCACTATTGGCGGTATCACGACATTTGCTAATTTGGTCGCAATGGCGATAGCGGGTGATTTTGATGGAACCACCGATTTTGCACTCGGCTATGTGGATACGGAATTTTACCTAGAAGCGATTTCCGATGTGCCGATCCCAGGCGCGATCCCACTTTTACTTTCAGGGATTGCGGGTCTTGGTTTCGCGTCACGAAAAAAGAAAACCGCGTAAGCAAAACAAAATTTTGATCTCAGAATAAAAGCCGGCCCTTTGGGGCCGGCTTTTATTTGTGCAAACACATTCGCCTATAGCGTGTATTGTGATCGGTCGGCACACGGCGGTGATGTGGGCTTGGCATTTTGGGACGGAGGAAAAACTAACCTCACAGATTCGTGATTGGTTAGTTGGTTGGTAACCATAATGAATGATTGACGGCGTCCCATTGGTGGGGATAGCTGTGTGTGACTTTGCGTTGTAATTGATTGTCACGACACAACGGAAATGGGGGAGGTGACTTTGTAACTGTACGACACAGTACAAAAGGGGCCTCGGTGAAAAAATTATTTACATTAACAATTGCGGTGCTTGCTACGGGTTTGTTCTCCATGCCAGCAAACGCAGGAACGATTAACTTCGCGGACTATGCGGCCGAAACCAATGAAGGCGGCATAGAAAACAACAGCTCAATTACATTTAGCACTGGCGATACACTGCGTTTTCAAAGCGGGTATGGATTAAATCTCGACGGGTCGTCAGAGCAAGTTGATTTTTTTCCATATTTCGACGGTGCCAATGGTGGCAATCCGGCAGGGCTCGGCGTGTGCCGAGCTTTATCTGGCGCTGCGGATATAGGAGAGCCTGGTGCGCCGTGCCTTGTCCCGAGCGATGATAGCATTGACGGGGTGGCGGGCCTAAATGAAGGCGTAGGTTTCTTCATCAATGAAGGCGCAGGTGGATATGATCTTCTTGGGCTTTCCTTTCGCGACGGTGATCACAACGACATCAATGATTCCTCAGGGCTGCTACGGGTGGTTTGGCATGTGTTGGGATCAAACAATATTGCCAGCAAAGATATGACTTTTGCTGAGGCTGTTGTGATGGCGGCAGCGGGTGGTTTTGGCACGATCGACGCGATTGCCTTTGGTTATCTCGATACAAAATTTTACATCAACTCTATTTCAGACGTGCCGATCCCCGGTGCCATTCCAATACTGATTTCCGGTCTTGCGGGGCTGGGTTTTTTCTCGCGCAAAAAGAAAAGCGCTAAATGAATTTTATGACCTCAATTACTATCAGACATTTTTTGACCGGCCCCTCGGGGCCGGTTTTACTTCACGCTAAAAAATCCGCGTTTTCCCGGAATTTTATTCCTGCTGATCGGTAGGGTAAAATATCGCCTGGTTAAAAACCTCCGCATAGGGATGGAAATATCGAGAAAAAAGGAGGCCTGTTATTCTATTATTGAGCACACGATGATTGGCATACATCTATATCGCTCTAGATTTGGGCAATATTTTTGTTTTGATATTTTTTGCATTTTCAATTGGCATTTTAGTAACAGTAAAAGTTGGATTTTATCATGAAGAAAATTTTCACTCTGGCGGCGTTGTCTTTGACCGCAAGCATCTTTGTAGCCCCGGCACATGCGACCACAATCAATTTTTCGGATTTTGCTACCAGCAATGAGGGGGGTGTGAAAAATGGAAGCGAGGTCATTGTCAACGGTGTGAATATCTATCATTTGGCTGGATATGAATTGCAGACGGGACGCGGGTTTATGTCAATCCGTTCTGGCGGGCGCGGTACGGATCCATTTTCCAGCTATTATGATGATGTCTCCAACGGGCTACCTGGGGGGCTTGGTGTTTGTCGTGCGCTTACTGGCGCGGCGGGCACGACCGGGCCTGGCGCTGAATGCCTGGACCCGAGCGACGACAGTATTGACGGAAATGATGGTATGGATGAAGCCATCTTTATGAGTTTCGTGGATGATGTTTTTGATATCCGCACACTCTCCTTCCGCGATGGTAATCACAACGATATCTCCCACTCCGATGGACTGGTTGAGTGGGGCATGGCGACACAAAATGGTGTTTTTGGGGGTATCACAACTTTTGCTGATTTAGTGGCGATGGCGATCGCTGGCGAGTTTGTCGGCACACGATCTTTTGCGCTTGGCTATGTAGATACAGAATTTTATTTGAGCAACATTTCCGATGTCCCAATCCCTGGTGCAATATCGCTATTGCTGTCGGGTTTAGCAGGGTTCGGTTTTGTATCACGCAAAAAGAAGGCGGTTTAGTTTTTCGACGAGCATTCGCTCGCAAGTGAAAGCTGGTCCCTCGGGGCTGGCTTTTTCGCTTGAAAATTTAAGTGCGCATAAAAACCAATGTTCACCAAATCGTGATTAGCGTAGCGGCAATTAAGCGTAACAAAGTCTCGTGCACTTGATTAAGTTATTAGCACGCCCACAGCGACGATTTTTTTGATTTGCTAGACACTATTCTCGTGGGCTCCTGCTTTTGAGGGCCGGTATTTTTTGTAACTGTTTGTAACTGTATTTTATTGGGGTTTTTCATGAAAAAATTTTTGATGATGGCGGCGCTGGCACTGGGCGCTAGTCTTTTTACGACGTCGGCAAGTGCCGGTACGATCAATTTTGGCGACTATGCTGCGAACAATGAAGGCGGCGTAGAAAACAAAAGCACGATTACGTTTAGTTCGGGCGATAGGATTCGTTTCTATACGGGCGACGGGTTGAATATTAATACACCAGGACAGCCTGACCTATTCCCTTATTTTGATGATCACGATGATAGTGGCAATCCAGGCGGGCTTGGCGTTTGCCGCGTTCTTGATGGGTTGCCTGGAAACGGTGCTCCGGGTGCTGACTGCTTGGACTCCGGCGACGATAGCATCGACGGCGAAAATGGAATTGTGGAATCCATTTGGCTAGAATTTATTGATGGACCATTTGATATTCGAATGCTGTCATTCCGGGACGGTGATCACAAAGACATCAACAATTCGAATGGCCTGGTTCAATGGGGGGCAACGACAGCGACTAGGTCGTTTGGTGGGACCAACACCTTTGCTGAATTGGTCGCTATGGCCATTGCCGGTGACTTAGATGGCACAACGTTTTTCGGATTGGCTTTTGTCGACACTGATTTTTATCTGAGCAGTATTTCTGATGTGCCAATACCCGGGGCAATCCCGTTGTTGATTTCGGGGCTTGCCGGACTTGGCTTCGCGACACGCAAGAAAAAAACGGCAGATGGGGTTTACCTGAAGCAGAAGGACTGAAGTTCTTTTGCGACCCATTTTGGGGCGGCGGTCTCCATAGTGTCTTGATTAGATGAGATGACCTCACGTTTTCGTGATTGCTTTTTAACTACCGGGGTTCCCGGCATTCATTGCGGGCTCGTGATTCGGAAAACTGTGCAGTTTAGGGGCCCGCTTCGACAGTGACCCATGGGGCCGCCATCCGGAATATTCGTGTTTGGGAAAGTCGGAGCGGCAAAATTGGCCAGCCTTTGGCTGATTCTTGCGGATGGTTTCGGGTCTGTTTTCGGCTCGGTTTTGGATGGCATATCGCAAATGCGCAATTTTGCTCAAAAACCCCATTGCAAGGTCGGCCCGAAAGCGCTATCTCCGCCGCTTCCAGCGGCTGAATATCCGCTGAAACCCTTGACGGCGGTGGGCTTTCTTTGGCCAAGCCGCCTTTTGGACAGAAGTCCAAAAGCAGCATTGCTGTGCCAAGTTGGGGCGTCGCCAAGTGGTAAGGCATCGGTTTTTGGTATCGACATTCCCAGGTTCGAATCCTGGCGCCCCAGCCAATTTTCCCCATGCCAGATTGGCCGATTCGTTTTTCCGTCCAGGAAAGCACTTTTTAACCATATTCTTTCATTGCATCATACCGATACAATTGTTACAAATTAACGGTGTACGCAGGGGGAAGATTGTAGGGGATTAGCAATTGTGGCAGCGAAACAAACGCTGTGATGTTTGACACTGTCATCAAAACGTCGTTTGTTTGTGGGCATAAGTGCACCAATTCCATATTAAGTAAGGGGTTTGCAGGGGACAGCAACAATAAGTGTGCATAAATGGGATACCAGTTTTGGGAATGCGGTTTGCATTCCTCGTCGGCGCGGAAACGTGCACTAATCAGACGGTCTCTTGCCGTCGTAATGAAATCAGCCGCAACATTCCGGTTAGGTGAGGCAACTATGAAAAGAGTAGCGATTTTGGGTTCAGCAGTGGTCATGCTTGCTGGTTTAGGCGCGTCCGCCCAGGCGCAGTTTAACGATGCGCTTGGTACAAGCGAGCGGACCGCACGCGATACAGCGACATCACAGCAAAGAATTGATCAGCTCGATGATCAAACAGCTGTGTTGTTAAATGATTATCGCGCAAATCTGAAACAACTCGAGGCGGCACGTCGTTACAACGCGTCGCTTAATCGCAATATCGATGCGCAAAATAGAGAAATCGCGCGTCTTCGAGAAGACATCGATAATGTCGAAGGTCTTCAGCGCGCGATGCAACCACTGATGGAAGACATGGTGTCGCGCTTCGGTGAGATCGTTAATGCAGACATACCGTTCAGAGTTGCCGATCGATCTGCCCGAGCAGGACGTCTTGCGACGGTTCTTGATAACCCGTCGATGTCTGCCGCTCAGCGTTACCGGTTAATTGTTGAAGCCTATCAGATCGAAGACGAATTTGGTCGCACGATTGGTTACTATGACGGTGAAATTGGATCTGGTGAAGATACACTTTCGGGTGAATTCCTTCAGATCGGTCGGATCGCGTTGATCTTTAAAACGCCTGACGATTCAGTTCTTCGGATCTGGGATAAAGACCAAAATGATTGGGTCAATCTCGAGCGGAGCTATTTGCAAGATGTGAAATTCGCCCTGCGAATGGCCAAAGAGCAAACTGCACCAGATATTTTCTTCGCGCCCGTCAAGCCGCCAGTAGCTGCGCAGTAACGGCAACATTGTTTAAGGGAAACAAGTCATGAAATTCTTCAAACTTGCAGGTCTTTCTCTGGTTGCTGGCGTTGCCGCACTAGGTATGGACATTTCAAATGGAAATCTCACCAGCGCCGCGACAGCGCAGGAAGCAACACTGACATTGGATCAGGTGCTTGCCGCCGTTCGTCGTGAACGCAACGAAGTGAGCCAGGAAAATCAGGAACGTGAATCACGCTTCCTTCAACAGCGTAATCAACAGCAGAACTTGTTGAATCAAGCGCGTAATCAAGTTGCTGCAGCGGAAGCTGAATCAACGCGCCTCGAAGGGGTGATGGACGCAAATCAAGTGACGATCGATGATCTTGACGCTCAGTTGGCTGACCGCCAAGGTGAGTTCCAGGAATTGTTTGGTGCGGCGCGTACCGCAGCGGCAGACCTGAATGCACAGCTTCAAGGCTCTATCATTTCCGCCCAGTTCCCTGGTCGCGGTGAAACATTGCGTGAATTGGCGCAAACTGAAAAGCTACCGTCAGAAGACCAGCTCCGCGATTTGTGGGAAATTATGATCCAGCAAATCTCTGAGCAGGGTAAAACTGCGGCTTTCCCAGCGCGCATCGTTCAAGCGAATGGTCAAGCTGATGACGCAACGATTACTCGAATTGGTCCTTTCGTGGCGTTTGAAAATAACCGCTTCCTTACATATGAAGATGAAAGTCTTCAGTTCCTCGCACGCCAGCCACGTAGCGATTACACTGGCGCAGCCAGCCGTGTTGCAAATGCTAGCGGCACTGGATTTGTTCGTGGTGCGATTGACCCGACATTGGGTCAGCTACTTAGTTTGGAAGTTGCAAAGCCAACAATTACTGAGCGGATCGATCAAGGTCGTTTCATCGGTAAAGTGATTATTGGTGCAGCGCTTTTCGGTATCGCGCTCGGTGTTTATAAATGGGTAACCCTGACAATGACAGCCGGTGCTGTGCGCGGTCAGGTTCGTAAGAAGAAAGCATCTAAGAGCAACCCATTGGGTCGCGTTATGCTGGCTTACGAAAACACCTCGTCAAATGACGTTGAAACAGTGGCACTCAAACTCGATGACGCCATTTTGAAGGAAGTGCCAAAACTAGAAACCGGCTTGAACTTAGTCAAAGTGCTGGCGGCGACAGCCCCACTCCTTGGTCTGTTGGGTACGGTTATTGGTATGATCAACACCTTCCAGGCGATTACGCTCTTTGGTACCGGTGATCCGCAGATTATGGCGGGTGGTATTTCTGAAGCGCTGGTCACCACGGTGCTCGGTCTCATCGCCGCTATTCCGCTTCTCCTTCTTCACTCATTTGCTTCCGGTGCTTCTAAGCGCGTGTCGCAAATCCTTGAAGAGCAAGCGGCTGGCATTATCGCTGAACATGCGGAAGGCGGTCGGCGCTAGGCGCCGGCCCAGAAAGGGAACTCTCGAGTATGCTCGAGTTTTTAAACCCCGCAATTGCCTTTGATGCGCTGAGAGATTTTCTTTCAGCTGGCGGCAACGTTCTTGTCGTCATCATGTTCACGACATTCTTTATGTGGGCATTGATCATTGAACGGCTAATGTATTGGTCCGGTGCCCATGGTGGCGTGGCCAAACGTGCAAAACGTGCATGGGCGTCGCGTACCGATCATAAATCTTGGTATGCGCATGCAATTCGCGATCGTTTAATTTCGGAAACAGTGCAGGAAGCATCACGGTTCAATAATGTGATCCGTGCGTTGGTGGCGGTAACCCCGTTGCTTGGCTTGCTAGGGACAGTGACCGGAATGGTTGAAGTGTTTGATGTCATGGCAGTGACCGGATCATCGAATGCACGCTTGATGGCGGCCGGGATTTCTAAAGCGACCATCCCGACCATGTCTGGTCTAGTAGCGTCATTGTCAGGACTCATTTTCATCAATGCATTTGATAGCAATGTTGAAAAAGCGTCTCACGGCATTTCTGACGAATTGTTGATCGAGTAGGGCCCATGAGAAAAAGAGCGACCTCAAGTGCAGAAGCGGCTGATGTTAACATCACGCCTTTGCTCGATATCGTCTTTATTCTGCTTATCTTCTTTATCGTGACGGCGACGTTTCTTCGCGAAAAAGGTATTCGTATAAGCACG
>JAJFGD010000039.1 GCA_021776315.1 Hyphococcus sp.
AGCTGGCCCGCCCGCTCTTCGAAACGACGAATGAGCAGCATATCTTCGTAATATTTGAGAAGCTCTTCGCGGGTCGCGGTCAAATTGGTCGTGGCAGCATCTGCGGACATTTAGGCTCTCCATATGGAATTTTGAGCCTTCATACGCGGGTGGCCCGGCTTGGACAAGCCGTCACAAAGCCAATGCTAACATTTTGGATTAGTTAGACTTCTTCGCCTTTAGGCGAAGGGCACGGTCAAGCTCAGTGCTGGTAATCACGACATCACCATCGCGGGAATAGCCCAAAATCGCGCGAATGCGTTCATCGACCAAATCAAGATCCAAGGATTTTGAATTCAATAGATCAGCCCGTTTCTCTAGCGCTTCCCGGCGCACCCGCAATTGATCGACTTCTTCGGTCAGCGCCGCCGCCTCAAATTCCAGACTAGAGAGCGCCCGATAGCCGGTGTCGCTGAAGACAGCGCTATACACCAAGATTGCCGCCCAGAATAAAATACAGGATGGAGCCAGCACATCGAATATGAATTTGGAACGCAACATCGCCAGCCATTTCAAATCAGTTGGAAGTTGCGACTCAGAAGAATCGATCAAAGTTAAGGAAACATTAACGATCTAAGCGCTTGTTAGCGTTACATTATCACTTTTTGGGAAAATTTAAAATAGGCAGCAAAAATAGCAAAAACCACTAACTTTCTCGCCAATTATTCGATGATTAAGCCAAATTGCAGAGTCAATACTTCACGAACCTGTGAACTTGAATAGGGTTCCTTCCAGGTTGGGGTTGGGGGCTATTTCTTGGGGGCGCTCACTCCGACTGTTTTGTAAAAACTCGGAGGATATACAATGAAGCTTAAACATTTATTGGCGGCGCTTGCTGGGGCATGCGCAATGGGAGCGATTGCCACTGCATCGGATGACGATCCCGCACAAGCAACTATTGATGCACTCAACGCTGAGCTCGCCAGCATGGGACTCAATCTTGAAGTTGATAAAATTGAACTCTTGGGTTCTGGCGAAGGCTTGAATATGGGCCGAACGGTGATCAATGCAGCTCGGGACAAAGGCAATAAACAGCTATCCTCAGACTGGGCGATCAATGATCAGTTCCGTGGGAACCGCACAAATATCACCTACATGATCGATAGTGTGGATACGACGGCTGATTTCCCAGCCGGCGAACAACCAGATGTCGTTCGCTTCGGTATGGAGACATGGGATGAAGAGACCTGCTCAAACATTGGGATAGATGAGCTCCCTGCTGCGGCACCAGACTTGGGCTTTGTACAGTGGCAAGTTACAGGCGGCGCACAAGGGTCGACAGTCACTGTTGGACCACGTCTCGGTCAGGTTGATGTCGTCCACGGCGGATTCCTACCACAGCCATTCTGGGATATTATTGCCGGATGCGCCCCGGGTGCTGGTTGCGGTAACGGCATCCTCGGTGTGAACTTCACGTTCACTTGGATCGGCACAGATTGGGACGGCAATGGCCGAAGCGATGTTGCGATCAAAGAGAGCTACTACAATGATGAATTCACATGGGTGAATGATGGCGTTCTTGGTGAGCGCGGCGACGGTGTCTTTGATTTCGCCACCGTAGCACTACATGAATCCGGGCACGCCCTTTCGCGGGCGCACTTTGGCGACGTGGCGATCCACCATAAAAAAGGTCTCACCACATCACCAGCTGCGGTCATGAACGCTATCTATGGCGGCGTGAAACGCGGTCTGCGTGGCCCTGATAAAGGCGGACATTGTAGTGATTGGTCAGCTTGGCCAACGCAAAACTAGTCCATCTTAAGACAGATGACTTTGGAACCCGTCAGCAACTTGCTGGCGGGTTTTTTATTTCTAGGCGAGCCCTAAAGCGCCCTTCCCGGCATAATACCCTGTATCGCCCAACTCTTGTTCGATACGCAGTAGCTGGTTGTATTTCGCGAGCCGGTCAGAGCGTGCCAGTGATCCCGTTTTGATTTGACCGCAATTGGTGGCCACAGCGAGATCAGCAATGGTTGAATCTTCGGTTTCGCCAGAACGGTGTGACATCACCGCTGTGTAGCGCGCCCGATGCGCTGCTTCCACTGCATTCAATGTTTCCGTCAGCGTACCAATTTGATTGACCTTGACGAGGATGGAGTTCGCACATCCTTTTTCAATCCCATCACGCAGGCGCTTTTCGTTTGTAACAAACAAATCATCACCAACCAGCTGGCATTTATCGCCAACGGCTTGCGTCAAAGACTTCCAGCCGTCCCAATCATCTTCGTCCATACCATCTTCAATGGAAACGATAGGATAACGCGCCACGAGATCAGCGAGGTAAGCCGCCATACCGTCACCATCTAGGGATTTCCCTTCACCGGCGAGTTCATAGCGGCCATCTTTGTAGAATTCTGTCGATGCGGCGTCGAGCGCAATGAAAATCTCTTCGCCGGGTTTGTAACCGGCTTTCTCAACCGCCGTCATTATAAAGCCCAGCGCTTCATCCGTGGATTTCAATCCAGGTGCAAAACCACCTTCATCGCCAACATTCGTATTATGACCAGCAGCGGCGAGTTCTTTTTTCAATGTGTGAAAAACTTCGGCACCCATGCGCAAGGCATCAGAAAAACGCTCCGCCCCCAATGGCATGATCATGAATTCTTGAATATCGAT
>JAJFGD010000040.1 GCA_021776315.1 Hyphococcus sp.
GGGGCCTTCCTCTTGTCATGCTGTTCTCCATGAATTTCGCAAGAGGAAAAATCCCGTTTGAGGGGATCGTATTCATCATGGCAGGCACATTGGCCTGGATGGGTATGGGCTGTTTGATAAATGCTCAACGTTGCAAAAGACGGCATTGTTATCTTGCAGGGCCAGTTCTATCGCTCGGTGCGATAGCGGTGCTACTTGTTGGTTTTGAATATGTGGATATAGGTCGAGACGGACTGAACGTTGTGGTCTGGGGTACAGGCTTTCTTGTCCTTTTGACCTTCATTCCGGAATGGATTTGGGGTCGATATCGCGATCCCTCGTAGGGCATTCAAAATGTCAGAGAAAGTGACAGTCGGGATAACAATCATGTCTGATACAAATAGAAATGGAGTACAGCACGATCTATCGACGAAATGAGCGAGCTTTGTGATCAGTTTGAGTGAAGAGGATGCATGAAGCTGGCAAAGTTAATTTAGACCAATCCGTTAAACGCAGCAGGAACATTCAATGATTGAAAAAAGGGAGATTATTCCTACCTCGACGATCACATGCCCTGATTGCGGCCATCAATCCCATGACGAAATGCCGACGGATGCGTGCCAATATTTTTACGATTGCAAGGGCTGTCGCACCGTATTGAAACCCAAATCAGGTGATTGCTGCGTTTATTGTTCATTTGGCGATGTGAAATGCCCGCCAATCCAGGCAGGCGACTGCTGCGCTTAAACGCGGACATCCGCTCAAAGCTCCAATGGCAACTTTTACCCAAAATAGCAGGCATTCCAAAATTGGAATACAGTGTCCACATATGTCGAAAAACGCCCGTGCACATTTGCAACAGCGAGATATTAAACTGAATTTCCGTAATTGGCCCAAACCTGACGTTCGACATCAATGAAATTTATGGGGATCAGGGTTTGGTCCCAATTACGCAAGCAGCCGGTATCGGATTAAGTGGTAACCACTCTGTTCGGACATCGCAAAATCCTGCGGCCTTCATAGCTTGTACGCAAGCTTGCGCCATACGTTCAGCTTTTTCAGAAGACGGTTTTTTACCACGCGGTTGGTACGTTGTCGCAACCCGTCCATTCCGACGAAGTGTCGCGAATGTAAATTCAAAAAACTCTGCTTTATCGCTGAGGAATTGTATTACATTGGTTGAAAATATTGCATCAATATTTCCTGAAAAGGCGAGTAACTCTTGCTGGTCGCCCATGCGAATAAGAGCGTGCCCCGTAAGGATTTTTTCTCTCAGTCTTCCTCTTGCCATATCCGTCATTATTCCGGAATGGTCGACGCCAATCGTAAGACCGTCATGCGCAGCGTTCGATGCAAGTTCCAGCCCATATCCTGGGCCACAACCCAGCTCAAAAACATGATCTGTCGAAGATAGGTGCAGGCGTTCAACAGTCCACTCTATTCGCTGACGGTTGGATGGACGAGTCGTCATTATCCATCCGACCATTCTTCCGACCCAGCCGGTTGGATGTTTGAACTGATGAATAATCGCATCCATCATTTTCAGTGGTTCCGTGTATTGCTTTGATTAAATACAACTCGAACAAGGGCCAAAATGGCTGCAACAGAAACAATCACAGCAAGGATCTGGACAAACTTCAAATCCGGCGCGGAAAATACTTCGACGCCGATACTGACCCAGGCCCACTTTAATGCAATCGCAGCGATGACTGTAATCATACTGATCACGAATAAAGCATGACCCTTTCTACGTTGGTGTTGTACGGATTCATTCATCTTCATTCTCCTTTTCATTGGTCAAGGTTAGTGCTTCTCGTACTTGACGCAGTGCGTTCAGGACGAGAGGCGTATCGATTGTTGAAAGCGCCGGCAAAAGTTCGCCAAGCGCCTTTTGTTCTCGCTTTATGAGTAGAGCAAACTCGGCCCGCCCTTTTCGTGTCAGGGCGATAATATCCGACCTTTGATGCCCGGGATTATCTCGCCGCTCGACTAATCCGACAGCGAGAAGCTCATTGACGATCTTTTGAATGTGTTGACGAGAAACGCCTTTGGTTGCCGCCATTTCAGGCACGGTTTGTGGCGCAGTTTCACGCAACAGTTCCAATATAGCGCGCATAGAAGCGTTGATACCCCTGTGCTGATGCAGCGTATTTGACGTTTGCTGCAGAGCCTGAAATAGGGCGCGAATTTCTCGTGACAAACTATTAAACGCCTCTGGGGACATATGCTTCTCTGCCTTCATAACGACAACCATGTTGTCAACAAACATATGGCAACATGGTTGTCAATGTGCAAATCGCAATTTCGGGAGTAAATGCTGGTCAATTGCCATCTAACTCAACGTCCATAAATGGCGAAAAACCGCCATTGACGTTCGCAAACGCAAAAATCTGGTCTGGATGGCGGTTGATGGCCCTTAGTTGCCTGTCCTAGGAAACCGCTACATGTCCATTTCATATACCTAACAAGAAAGTGGCCGAGATGGGTCGCACATCATCTTATCCCGGCACAGGGCTCGTTGCAGACCCTCCTTGAGCTTGTCGTGAGACGAAGGTGGAATTGCTCGCTTTTAACAAACTTCTGATTTTCAATGTATTTATTCGAGTGATGCGCGGAAAACTCTCTGCTACACTGCAGGCTGAAAAGAAGGTGGGATATGAGAAACCATATAGCTACAGTTACAATTGCGTCCGCCTTTGTATTGGCGGTTTTCAGTTCAACAGCATTCGCCCAGCAATGCGCGAGACCCTCCGGCATGGTGGCTTGGTGGAGTTTTGATGAAACGTTCGACAGGGTTGGTGTAAATCACGGTGCCCTGCAAAATGGCGCTGGCGTAGAAGGCAAGGTCGGCAGTGCATTGAGACTTGATGGCGACGATGATGGTGTGGCAATTGCAAAGAGCGGCGGCGCGCTAGACATGGGCGCAAAAAACTTCACCATAGAAGCGTGGATCAAGGCTGACATTTCATTTCAGCCAGGTAGCGGTCAAGCATTTGTTTTTGCCAACTATGCCGGTGTCCCATTTTACGCCTTAACCGTTCACCCGAGCGACGTAGCACGATTTTCGTTTAGAGATGGTGATCAGAATTACGTCCAGGCTACTTCTTCGAGTTCATTCAAAGTGAATGACGGTAATTGGCATCATATTGCCGGCGTTCGCGAGGGAACAGTCGGACATATCTATATAGACGGCCATCATAAGTTTACCGACGATACGCAACCCGTGGTCGGCACCGTAAACACAAGCGGATGTGAATTTGCGAGAATTGGGTCAACCAACACGGGACCCGGACATTGCGAGTCGCCTGGACCTGGCACAAATGAATCCCAGTTTAAAGGATTGATCGACGAAGTATCGGTCTATGATCGCGCTTTAAATGCGGGAGAAATTCAAGATATTGTCAACGCTGGCGCGGTTGGTAAGTGCAAATAATATACACCATTCGTTTTCGTTACTGAACAATCAGGGAGACATTTAATGAAGAACCATATCACTCTTACACTGTCGGCTTCGGCGTTAGCTCTTATATTTAGTGGCGTTGCATCGTCAGTGGCTGAGGAAACAAAGCCAAAAAAAGAAGGTGAGGCGGTAGGAGCCGTAGACCATAATTCCTCACGCTCTAATGTCTCTGAGATTGATAAAAGCGAGGAGGATGGGGTTAAAGCTTATGCCACGGATTATAATTCAATCCGTTCAAATAACTCCACTAGTATCCCTAAGGGCAAGTCGGGTTACTCCTTCTCGCTCGACTTTGCGCTTCAGTCGAAAGCGACTTCGCTATCTGCGCAAGAGTATGAGGCGCTCGTTGACGAAGCTCTTGCGGAAATGAAAACAGACCTCATGGGCAATTACCAGAACGTGGCGGTCGGCCTTGAAAAACATCAAGCGAAAGCTAAAAAAGCAAAGGCCCGCTAACATACGCATTTTCTCGAACTTAAGAGCCCCGCCATGAGTGGGGCTTTTTTATGGATGGAGCAGGTGGGTTGCTGACGAAGATCGCGTGATTTCTTATGTCAGTTTTTGTGCGCATTGCCGACATTCGACCCAGAAGTTGGAACGTCTGCTTTTGGCGAATTACGGTCATTCAACTAAAAATTTCGCAGATTCGAGCGTGAACGTCGGCTTTTCGCTTGGAGCAAACATTCGCAATTAATGCGATCTGACTCAAAAAAAGATGAGAATCAATGCCGCTGCGTCGGATCATTAAGCGATATTGAGGCTTAAGGCCTTAAGGGCGGCGTATGCATTGTAGCGCCCATGGAGCCGTTTGCTTTCCCATTCACAGCTTTAAACCTCGAAGTCGCAAGGCATTGCCGATAACCGATACGGATGAAAAGCTCATCGCCGCCGCGGCAATCATCGGGCTCAGGAGCAAACCAAAGACAGGAAATAGAGCGCCGGCCGCCACGGGCACGCCAAGCGAATTATAGATAAAAGCAAAAAAGAGATTCTGTCGAATGTTGCGCATGGTCGCCTGACTTAAGTGGCGCGCCCGTGAAACGCCGCGCAAGTCACCTTTGACGAGCGTCACGCCGGCGCTTTCCATGGCGACGTCCGTTCCCGTTCCCATCGCGATACCGACATCAGCCTGAGCGAGGGCGGGAGCATCGTTAATACCGTCGCCGGCCATGGCGACCTTGGCACCAGTTTCCTGCAGTTCACGGACAATGCGGTTTTTATCTTCCGGTGAAACGTCGGCGTGAATCTCGTGGATGCCGATTTTGGCACCGACGGCTTCCGCTGTGGCGCGACTGTCGCCGGTGAGCATCACGACTTTGACGCCGGCGTCATGCAGCGCCTTTATGGCGTCCGGCGTTGTCTCCTTAATCGGATCGCCGACGCCGATGAGGCCGGCCGGTTTTCCATCGACCGCGATGAACATAACTGTCTGGCCTTCGCGCCGATAATCCTCAGCCTTCGCCGCCATATTTTCGTCGTAGGCGCTGATGCGTTTCATCATCTTCGAATTGCCAAGCGCGATCTTGCGGCCGTCGACCATCGCCTCAACGCCTTCTCCGGTGACCGAGAAGAATTGCGACGCCGAACGGAATTGCACGCCGCGCTCTTCAGCGCCTTCGACGATGGCCTCCGCCAGTGGATGTTCGCTGCCTCGTTCGACAGATGCCGCCAACCCCAAAAGCTCCTCGTCCGTAAATGGAGCTTGCGGTTCGACGAGAACAAGTTTCGGACGACCCTCTGTCAGGGTACCAGTCTTGTCGACGACAATCGTATCGACCTTTTCTAGGGTCTCTAACGCCTCAGCATTCTTGATGAGAATGCCGTTCTGCGCGCCCTTGCCAGTCCCGACCATGATGGACATGGGCGTTGCGAGACCACGCGCGCAAGGACAAGCTATAATGAGAACGGCGACCGAATTGATGATGGCAAACGCCATCGCCGGATCAGGGCCGAAAAGACTCCAAACGATAAAAGTAATGATTGCGATCACGACGACCGCAGGAACGAACCAGCCTGAAACCGTATCTGCAAGGCGTTGGATCGGCGCGCGGCTGCGCTGGGCTTCCGATACCATTTTGACGATCTGCGAGAGCATAGTTTCTTCGCCAACGCGCGTCGCCTTCATGATAAAGCCACCGGCTCCGTTGACCGTGCCGCCCGTGAGCTCGTCACCGGCAATTTTTTCGACCGGGATTGGTTCACCGGTTACCATGGATTCGTCGATGGAACTTTTGCCCTCGATGATTTCTCCATCGACCGGAACTTTCTCGCCTGGCCGAACGCGCAGAAGGTCTCCTTCGCGCAAATGGTCGATTGAGATTTCTTCCTCAGAGCCGTCGTTGTTGATGCGATGGGCGGTAGGCGGCGCAAGTTCTAGCAATGTGCGTATGGCACCTGAGGTCTGGCTTCGTGCGCGCAATTCAAGTACTTGGCCGAGCAACACGAGCGTTGTGATGACGGCAGCCGCTTCAAAATAGACGGCGACCTGTCCGTGCATGCTGAGAAAAGCGTCCGGGAAAATACCAGGCGCAATTGTTGCGACGACGCTGAAGATATAAGCGATGCCGACGCCAAGGGCGATCAGCGTAAACATATTCAGATTCATTGTGCGAACCGACTGAGCGCCGCGGACGAAAAACGGCCAGCCGCCCCAAAGGACGACGGGTGTCGCCAGCACGAATTGAATCCATTGCGGCCAGGTGCCGGGAAGCAGGCCCTCAAACGGTCTGCCGGGAATGAGATCGCCCATGGCATAGATGAAAAGGGGGATGCTCAAGACGGCGCCGACCCAGAATCGCAGCGTCATGGAGTCGAGTTCCGACGTGTCTTCTTCGGCGCTTAAGGAAACAGTCTCAGGCTCAAGCGCCATACCGCAGATTGGACAACCGGTGTTGCTGGTCTCTCGCACTTCGGGGTGCATCGGGCAGGTCCAGACTGATCCAGTGTAATCGGTCGGGACATTGTCAAATTTTCCGGGTGCTGCGTTTACGGTGCCAGGTTTGGTGTGACAGTGAACGTGACTATCCATAATTATGCAGCGGCTCCGCGCTTGTTGAAGAAAGTGAATAGGGGAACAAATACCAGCGCCGTGTACCATCCAAACGCGTACGCCCAAGCAAGACCAATCAGGAATGCGGGAAACGATATCCAATGAAATCCAGGCATCACCATTTCCCAGGCTTCATGCATATGCATCGCAGGCGGCGTAGCGAGCCCCCAGACGATGCAAACTGTGAAAGTGATTGCCAGAAATAAAGACAAAGCGTGACCGATAGGAACTATGCGCATCGCATCCTCCTTTGTTTGGTCTTTGTTGACGAAGACCGCGTCTCTATGTGTTTTGAAGCTAAGCAAAAACAAAACTGTTCATGCTCATCATGCCTCACAACTAATACCCCTGGGGGGTATTGTCAAGTTTGCTAAAGTCTCACATCTGCGAACCAGTGCTTTGCCGTTGATACGGGCTACGCCGCCCGAAAATGCGATGCGGTCATCAAAACGCCAATGGCGACGAATCCTAAACCTGCAATCAATTTTAACGGCAACAGCGCCAAGTATCTTTCTGCAAGCAAACCAAGACCTACAGCCATTGCAGACGAAGCGATGAGAGCGGATGAAGATGCAATAAATACCAGCCAAGGATTTCGGTCTCCATCTGAAGCAAAAAGCGCTGTCGCCAGTTGGGTTTTGTCGCCAATCTCAGCAAGAAAAACAGCCAAGAAAACTGTAAGAAAAGTCGCCATCACATTCCCTCGATTCTGTGCGTTAATGCTCGTGCTCGCCTGTAATGGGTGCCGAAGACCAATGAATGTGAGCAATGCGCCATTGTCCGTCCATGCGGCGTAAAACCATTGTTTCCATCACGCGTGAATGAATTGTTTTTTCTCTGAACGTTCCGTGCACTTGTGATTCCGAGACGACTGTCGCTATGTCACCTTCCACTATGACGTCCCGCTTTTTCAATGAAAAGTCGACTGCCGCCGTAAACGCCATGTCGGCAGGCATGTGATGGCCAGCATATTCCTCTACGGAGCGTTCCGCGCCGCCGCCCTCGGCGATGATGACATCAGGTGCCAGTAGTGCGCGCAGGGCGGTTTCATCTTTTGCCTTTAGTGCGGTGCCATAGGCGTTGACGACGGCTTCAGGAGATCCAGCTTCGAAAGCTCTCGCCGGCGTAGACATTCCGGTATCGTCATCATGGTGACCATCGCTATTGTCGTGCTTCGCATTCTCAGTGCCGTTTTCTGCATCATTGTCATGATGGCCGTCACTATTGTCGTGATCGTCAGACTCAGGGGTTTTTGCCGTGTCGCCATGTTCCTGACCTGGCGCATGTTCATGATCATGGCCTTCTCCGGTGACAACGGGCATGCGCGCAACACCTAAGCCGTGTCCATAGACTAGCTTGCCGCCCCACCACGCTGTGACTGAAAGCGAAATTGCGGCGATAGCGAGAAGAACAATGAATATTGCTGACGGCGCATTTGTTCGTGTGCGCCAACGCCAGAACGCCAGTAATAATATTGCCGCTCCCGAGGGCACAGCCCAATTACGATGGACTGTCATGGCGGCGTGAGAAGGCCCGTCGTGATCAACAGAGTAATAAGCCTGAAACCCTGCAAGAATAGTCGCGATGATCATGAGTGCACCAAAGACCAGCATCCAATCCGCTGCCGGTATCAGTGTTTTTCGCCACTGAGCAGTGTGCGGCGCAGCCGCGATTAAATAAGATATGAAAGCGGTAAACGATAACGCGTACGCAAAATGCACCAGTACAGGGTGAATATTCGGCTCTAAAATCGATCCCATATCCAAAAAATCTCCCAATTTTTATCGGCGGTCAGCCACTTTGAGCGATTAATCACAGCCGCCAAAGGGTTTATTGGCGATAGTGCTTGCTGACGATGCATATACCCCCTATAGGGTATCTATATGAAAGTCGATACGAAATCCGCCGCCATGAAAAGACTGGCGCGAATTGAGGGCCAGGTGCGCGGTGTCGCAAAAATGGTCGACGGCGACCGCTATTGCATTGATGTTGTGCGGCAAATTCAGGCGATAAAAGCTGCATTGAACGGCCTGGAAGGGGTTATCCTCGACGATCACATTGGCACTTGCGTTGACGATGCCCTGGCAGGGTCCAGCGTCAAGGCGCGCCGGGAAAAAGTGGAAGAATTGGTTGCCGTTATGGGCGGGCGAAAGCGTTGACCGCTTTCAAATTATTAACATTAGGTTGATAAGCTAACGAGATGATTGGGTTGAAGCATATAATTTTGGCGCTGGCAGCCGCGGTGATGACCGCTGGTCCCGCCATGTCATGCTGCATGCCCGATCAACCCAGCGCTGCAGCGATGTCCGACGCAATGCATGACGCGCCCAAAAGCCATCAGAACAAACAATCCGCAAGCGCAACAAGCCATCCTTGTGATGAGCAATCGAATACCGCAAGCGAGCATTATTCAACCGGTTCTGAGAACGATGATAGCGCATGCAGCGGTTGCGCTGATTGCACCTACATGACCGCGCAGGCGAAAGTTCATTTCTCAGCCGTTCAAATCAAGGTTGACCACGAACCTGAACAACTGATTCAGGTGCAGGCATTTGATATAATGGCACAGCCGCCTTTATCAGCGAAGTTCATCAAGCCACCGGCCACAGCGCCGCCGACTGCGCTGAGCCTTGTTAATCTGAAGCAGATCCTGATCGTTTAATCCCGATGCCAGCTCGGTCCGCGCATGCGCGCGCGACCGGTTTTTTGGTTTTACGGGACAAATTTCATGATCGAATTCAAACAAAAAAGACCAATCCATTGCATCAGCGTTGTCGCGCTTTCAATGCTTATCGCGTTGACGCTTCCGGCAAACGCGCAAATTGAAACTTATGAAACAGTTGAAGCGCGGCTTTTTGAACACCCAGCGCTGCAAGCTTTGCGGCATTCCGCTGAAGCGAAACGGGATACCGCGATATCAACAAAAGCGCTGCCCGACCCGGTCGTCTCTCTTGGCGTGAACAATGTCCCGATTGCTGATCCTTCTTTCGATACTTTCCTCCCAACAAACAAATCGATTGGTGTTCGCCAGGAAATTCCGAGCCGTGGTGAACGGCGGGCCAGATCAAGAAACGTTGAGGGGAGGGCGGCGCAAATTGACCTAGAGGCGATGTGGGTGTTTTCACGTTTGAAAGCGGAACTCGTTTCAGTGCTCGCTGAACAGCAACGAATTCATGAGCAGATTGCTCTCGCAAAAGCGCGGGACGCCAAATATGCTGAGCTGCAGGACATCATAAAAACGGAAATCGACGCCGGGCGCCCGGCGGTGTTTCGTTTGGCTCAAGTTGATGTGGAGCGTGCAGAAGTTGCACGGCTGACCGTCAACCTTGAAGCGGAACGAGCGAATATTGAAGCCAAACTTGTCGAGCTTGTCGGGATTGCCACGAGCATTGATCCGCCTGACTTGGCGCTTCGTCAGTGGCAGGGCGGCGCGGAAGAGTTCTATGCGGTACAATTAGCAAAAGTCGGCATTAATATCGCGCAAGCCAGTATTGATGAGGCGAAAGCATCTTTCGGTCCGGATTGGGGCGTTGGTCTAACCTATCAACAAAGAGAAGCAGGAAACGGTGCCTTGGGTTCAACCTTTTCAGGCGAAGACTGGTTTTCTGCCCAGGTGACTTTCACGGTTCCGTTGTGGGCACCGAAATCGCAAACGCCGAAATTGCGGGCTGCGCAAAGCAGCAAGTCAGCCGCTGAACAGAGATTTCATGCTACAGCGCGTCAGGCGCAATCGGAATGGACAGGGCTTAGTGCCTCTCGACTTGCAGCTGAAAGAAGCCTTTTAATCTTTCGTCAAAAAATTGCAGCAATTGACGAACAGATCGCCGCTTCCCTGAATAGTTACGAAGGGGGCATTGGCGATTATTCCCCGGTCATCGACGGCGAGCTCGCCAAGCTCAGTTTTCAATCGCAAATCGCATCGGAAAAAGCGCGCCTGATAACAGCGACGGTGCGCGCCAACAGCTTGCTGGTGACACCATGAAAAAGTTCCTCGCATTAATTATACCGGTTTTCCTCATCGTGCTCACGTCTGCACACGCTGCAGAAGAGCAGCAATATACCTGCCCCATGCATCCTCATTATATATCCACCGATCCGGCCGGGAATTGCCCGATCTGTGGTATGGATCTTGTTCCCGTTGCGGGGGACGGCGGCGCGCTCGGTGGCGGTGGTGCTATGATCACCGTCGCGCCTGCGATGATTCAAACTATGGGTGTACGGACAGCAGCCGTCGAAGAAGTGCCATTTTCTCGCATCGTTCGCGCATATGGGAATGTTGAGCCAAATACGCGCCGTGAAACAGTGTCTGCGTCTCGCCTCGAAGGATGGATTGAAGACATCGCCGTCACAGCCGAAGGCGATATGGTC
>JAJFGD010000005.1 GCA_021776315.1 Hyphococcus sp.
TTTCTTGACCTTGTCGAGCATTGCGCGCGCTTCGCTTGCATTACCAGCACGATAAGCGGTCAGCAATTTACGCTGATCATCGTCCAGCGCACGGAACCCTTTTGAGGATTTGATAAATGGGTTTCCGATCAAAGCGTAGACAGAAAATGGTCGGTCCGATCCGCGCGTTTTCAACTTATCAAGTTCTAAAAACGCGAAATGATGGTGGGTGCCGCGATAAATTGCTTCGTCACAGATCATCGCAGGACCAAAGATTTCAGACTGGCTGCGCAAATAGGCGGCGCGGTCGACGGCGGGGCCAATCGCGGAATAACGATTATGGCGACCATGGCCCATTGGTCCAATGAAGCAATTGCCCGTTGCGATGCCAATGGCGAGATTGATCTGCAGACCGCGGGTCAAGGATGAAGCATCAAGATCCGCATTGATTTTGTCCATGCTTTCAACAAGGCGCAGCGCCGCAGCACACCCTGACTGTAAGTGATCAGCCATTTCTATGGGGGCATTGTAATAGGCAAAAATGCGACCACCATCTGCCTGATCGGCAGCGCCGCCCGTGTCCATAATTGTTTGGCGCAAATCGAGGCTGGCGGCAGCAAGCAGTTTGGTCACATCATCGGGCAATGTTTCCATCTTGCGAAGGTCTTCATCAAGGATCCGCAATTCGCAAGCAAGCACTGTGACGTCGCGATAAGTGCCTTGTAAAATTTCGCTCGCGCCTTCTTCACGTAGTTTTTTCATTGCCGGTTCGGGAAGCGTGTCGTGAAATGAACCGCGTACGGAATCGTCAATTAACGCGCCACCAATTGATTTTCCGCCCGCCACGGATAGCGCGCCAACGAAAAGCGCCAGTGATGGTGCAAGTGGGTTGATCAAAAGGTTTGAGAAACTGAATGCGCTAAACGCACCCAAGAACAATATGAGAGATAGCAAGGCCGAAACGCCAACGGCCTGCCAGAATTCCAGCCGTTGGGCGATCATGATCGCGGCTGCACCAAACAACATGACGGAAATTGCTTCTATGTAACCGGTCCAGCCAGGTCGGCGCGGGACATCGCCTGCCTTTATTTGTGCACCAGCAATGGCATGCAACGCTGCGGGCGCAAGTTCGCCGCGCGTAGTCATCACACCATCACCGAGGTCAGCGTCGAGGCCAATCAAAACGACGCTGCCTGACAATTGGGAATTTGTGTTGCTAGAATTTAAGAGCGATGACGCAGATGTCGTTGGGATTATTAGGCGTTTGGGCAAATGCAATCGCATTGCACCCGTTGGCGATAGGGCGATTGATTGATCACCTAAATTGAGTGACGCTAATAACTGTCCTTGGCTCGTCGCTGATGATCCAACGGGTTGCGCACTGACCGTCGTGCCGTTTGCAAGACGTGCAGCTTCGAGAGCTAACGAGGGCGCGGGACGATCGTCGAGTGACCAAAGCAAAGGTAACCGTCGTAGAATGCCATCGCTATCGAGCGGGATCGCGGCGACAGCAGGTTGTGCAGACGCCGCGAGCATATCGTTTAGGGCATAAAAATATTGGGCAACGGGCAGGGCAACATAATTGCTTTCGCCATCAAGCGAGAGCCACCCGCCATCTTCGATTTGGGTGCGCTGAAAATTATTGGAGCGTAAGGCATTCACGCCGGGTGCGAGTGCAACCCCAAATGCACCATCAACATTTTCAAATGCATTTGCCAACGCTTCGTCTGTTCGTGGCAATCGGGCAAGTTGTTGGGCGAGAGCATCATCGCTGGCACCGGCGAGCCAAAACTCGCCAATTGTTTCTGGTGATAAGGGATCGGGCGCGTCGACGGGTTCCGTCAAAATGACGCTCGCCGCACCGGCTTCACCGGCGGCAGCGACCAAATTGGCCAAAACCGTTCGCGGCCACGGCCAGGGGCCAATGGCGTCGACGCTTTCACGATCAATCATCACCAGATGAAAGTTTTCCCCAGGCTCATAGGTGGCAGGCGATAATCGTTGAAAATAGCTGAAAAGGACCTCCCGGGAGCGCGCATCAGGGGACTGTGCCCCTGTCAGTGCCCCAAGCGCCATCACAGCCAATGCGCCCGTCACCAGGAGCAATGGCAATGCTGAAAGCCACTCAAATCGTCCTCTAAACATCGGTTTGGCCACGTCAGCCTGCTCCCAAATCAACCTGCGCGAGCAAAATTCGCGCTTTTATCCGCCAAATCTGTGGCATTCACGCCAATTTCAGCATGATTTTAACACCCTATGCCCCATCATGACACTGCAAGCCTTGCGCCGTGCAGGGCAGTCGAACACATAAGATGCCTTAACAAAGTATTACCTATGACGGATTCGGTCGCGAAGTTCGATATTGATGTGGATGGCGGTGTTTTAAAACTGATCGCCAAAGGCGATTGGCGTGCGCGATTCTTGCGGTCAATTGATTCGAAATTGCGCGATTTTGCTGATGATTCGGTTGGCCGAGATCTGGTCATCGATATGTCGGCGGTGGAACGCCTCGATACCACCGGGGCGATGATGTTGCAGCGAACCTTCTACGCCTGTGACAGCCGAACTGGTGCCTCCAAGATTGTCGGCGCACGAGAAGTCCACGCGGCGTTGATGACGCAAATCCAAAACCATCTGGCGCCGTGTCATGTCACGCCGTTTCACCCCAATCCGTTTCTCGCGGTTCTCGATCGTTTGGGCGGCGGGGTGGCGAATACATATCGTGTCTCGATTGATTTGTTGGAATTCATTGGCTTCACCTTGTCGACGGCGTTTCGCGTTATCATACGCCCGAAACGGTTTCGATGGACATCAACATTTCATCATATGGAAGAGGCCGGTCTTGATGCGGTGCCGATCATAGGTTTGATGTCGTTTCTTATCGGGGCTGTCGTCGCCTTTATGGGGGCGAAAATTCTCCAGCTTTTCAACGCTGATATATTCACAGTTGAACTAGTTGGTATTTCGGTGTTGCGCGAATTTGGTGTTCTTCTCACCGCGATTCTTATCGCCGGGCGATCGGGCAGTGCGTTTACTGCGCAAATAGGGTCGATGAAAATCCGCGAGGAAATTGATGCGCTGCGCGTATTGGGTTTGGAACCCATGGAAGTGCTGGTTTTACCCCGTGTTATTGCTCTTGTTTTGATGTTGCCGGTGCTCGCCTTTATATCCGCGATGCTTGGTATGTTGGGTGGTTTGTTAGTTGCGTGGGGCGCGATGGATATCTCCCCAGCTTTGTTTATCGCACGGACGCAAGAGACGATATTGCTCAATCATTTTTGGGCCGGCCTGATCAAGGCCCCATTTTTTGCCTTTGTCATAGCAGTCATTGGATGCTTCCAGGGCATGCGCGTTGAAGGCAGTGCGGAGTCCCTTGGCCGTCGCACGACACTATCTGTTGTGCAGGCATTGTTTTTGGTGATCGTCATCGATGCATTCTTTGCGATGTTCTTTTTGGAGATCGATTTTTGACCGACCCAATTGAAAAGGACGTCGCGAACACCATAGAGGTACGCGGCCTGCGAACGCAGTTCGACGATTTTGTTGTTCACGACAAACTCGATCTTGATGTTCATCGCGGCGAGATCATTGGTGTCGTTGGTGGATCAGGTACGGGGAAATCAGTCTTGATGCGGGCCATTATTGGCTTAAAGACGCCCAGTCATGGCACGGTGCGTGTCTTTGGCGAAGATTTTTACAAGTCGAATGAAAAAACGCGGCTGTCGGTTGAGCAGAGATGGGGCGTTTTATTTCAAGGGGGTGCATTATTCTCCTCGCTTACCGTGGCGCAAAATGTCATGGCCCCGATCCGAGAACATTTGCATATTGAAGGTGAGCTCGCGAAAGACATTGCAGCGCTAAAAATCTCGATGTCGGGCCTTCCAGCTGAAGCGGGGGCGAAATACCCGTCAGAGTTGTCGGGCGGTATGAGAAAACGTGCAGGGATTGCGCGTGCGTTAGCACTTGATCCGGAACTTATCTTTTTAGATGAGCCCACGGCGGGCCTAGACCCCATTGGTGCCGCGCAATTTGACGAATTGATCGTTAATCTCAAGGAATCTTTAGGGTTAACAGTGTTTATGGTTACTCATGATTTGGATACGTTGCACGCGGCCTGTGATCGGGTGGCCGTTTTGGCTGAAAAGCGTGTGATTGCCTGTGGTCCACTAGATGATGTTCGGCAGACAGATCATCCGTGGATCCAAGAGTATTTTGCAGGGCCCCGGGGGCGGGCGGCTCTGGCTGCGAAAGCAGTTTAGGGGAAGAGAATAGAGTAGATGGAAACGCGTGCACATTATGTGGTGATCGGCTCTATCGTGATGATCGCGGTAGCGGCTGGTTTTCTGTTTGTCCTATGGCTGGGGCAAACACAGCGCGAATTCGATGAATATGACATCAACTTTACAGAGCGCGTATCCGGTCTTTCGGTTGGCGCACAAGTTCGTTTCAATGGGATCCAAAAAGGTGAAGTCGTATCACTAACGATTGACCCTGAAGATCCAAAGATTGTGGTGGCGCGCATCCGCGTTGATAAAGATACGCCTGTAAAAACTGATACGACGGCTGAGTTAGAACCTGTTGGCTTTACGGGTCTCTTAATTGTGCAGCTGGTTGGCGGTAGCGCCAGCGAGCCGCTTTTAAAAGATGCAAGCGATATGCGCGTACCGCTAGTGCCGTCGGATGAATCCAGTATCGGGCAATTCCTCGAAGGATCGGGCGATGTAGTCGCACAAGCGCAACGCATTTTGTCCGACGAGAATATTGAAAGCGTATCAGGTATTTTGAGCAATGTGGAAACATTGACGGCCGCGTTTGCGGATAATGACGAAGAAATCATTGAAACACTGAAAAACGTCAACGCCATGACGTCGGACTTGGCGGAAGCCACGGCAAAACTTGATGCGGTCGCGACCGCACTTCAGTCATTTTTAGAAAATGAAGCCCCTGAAACGGCGGCAGAACTCAATGAATTGCTCAATGAATCGCAAGCACTCGTGGCGGAATTAAACGGTATCGCCGGCGAGAACCGCGCGTCGTTGCGGATTTTTGCTGATCAAGGCTTGGGGCAGGTTGCACCAGCCTTGGGCGAAGCGCGCCGTTTGATGCGTACATTGGATTATATGTTGCGCGAGATTGACCGCGACCCGCAAGCCTATTTTCTAGGTGAGAACGCTCCTGAATATGGCGCAGAATCGGAATCAGAATGATGAAGAATCGAAACCGTATACCGCTTTTTTTGATGGCACTCGCGGCCAGTGGGTGTGTGTCTTTGTTGCCGGAAACCGCGCCGCCGAAACCGCGCTATCACATTACCGCACCCGATACGTCAGCGCTGCAAGGGGAACGATTGGCTTGGTCGTTGGTTGTAGATGATCCACGAACCACGCGGATCTACGACAGTATTCGTATCGCCGTGACCCCAGCAGCCGGCAAAATTGAATATTTTGCAGGTGCTGAATGGGCCGACCGCGCGCCGCGCCTTTTTCAAACAGCGTTGGTTGAAACATTTGAAGATTCACGGCGCATTTTGGCCGTTGGTGACCGCGGTGCCGTACCTGTTGGCGACTTTGTTCTGCAAACAGATATTCGTCGGTTGTATTTTGATGTGCGCAATAGCCAAGGCGAGGCCCATATCGATATCTATGCGCGCCTGGGTGATGGCAAAGGGGCCATTCATGCCGCTAGAGATTTCCGTGCTACAGTGCCCGTTAATGGTGACGATGCTGATGAAATTATCGCAGCCTTCAATGAGGGTTTCCAAAGCTTGATCCCAGACCTAGTTGCTTGGACTTATGATCAGGGCGAAGCCGCCCATGATGGTGCGTAGGCACCACGCATTCACGCCGCGATATTCCTAGCAGCGTTTTTACTAAATTGGTCCTTAATCGGGGGATTGCCGGTGATTAGCAATCAAGTTTACTTTTCGATATAATCTATCCACCTGATGAATTTTTTGGGGGAGACATGAGTCTAAGGGAGTTGATTTCTTTATTCCTAGCGCTCTTTCCTATTGTCGCTATCTTAATTGGTGGTGCCGTGCTTTGGCGATATTCAACAATTGAGGTCGTTTTGTATTTCGTTTTGGGCATGATCGCGCTGCGCTTTATATTCAACGCATTAAATTCTTGGCTCAATGACGATTGAAAATGTTTTTGAGAATGATGATACGACGCGCAAAATTCGGCTCTCGGGGAGATTTCAGCTGGTCAGACGACCCTAGTGCCTGATTGTGTTAGTCCCGTGCTAGTTTCAACGGCAAAGTGATCCGTGCCAGGATGCTTGTTCCCGTTCGTGAATGCGGGTAAATTGGATGATATGAGGTTTAGCAGCGCTATTGTAGACGCCCTTTGGGCCTTAGCAATTTTAATTGCGAATTTCGCAATCGTGTTTGTTGCGGTCTTTATCTATGCCACCTTTATTCGGCCCGGTGAGCCAAACGAGTTTTATGAAGCTGCTGCCCCTGGCCTTGCTGGTTGGACAGCGCCAATCGGCGGTGGGGTACTTTTCTTTTTGGCGACTTTTTTCCGTGCCCGTAAAAATTCTACGCGCAACGCCTTTACCTTAGCCATCACGATGTGGGCGATGTATGTCGTCATCGATATCGTGGTCGGCCTGTTGGCCGCTCCGGCAGCCACATTCATGAACTTGCAATTGGTAATTTCGCTTGGCGTTGCATTGCTCGGGGCCTTGGTTGGCGCGCAAATTTCGAAAAGCCGTAACTAACGGCCAGGCATTCAGCCTGCGGTGCCAATATCAGCTTCCTTTGAAATCGGCGGCGCGTTCAATGTGCGCGCTAAGAACTAGAAAATTTTTGCCGGATTGGCGAAAACCCCTCTCTAAACGTGAGGGTTTCCACGCAAATTAAACGTCAATGAGAAAGGTTTAGTTAGGATTTTCTGCTCCACTACGAGGAGGAGGCGATCATGGTAAATAAATCATTGGCTGTTTTGGCATCGCTAGGGGCTTTGGCGTGCGCATCCGGCTGCGGTGGCGGGTTGGGTGAGGTTGGGAACGAGAAAATGACCGTTCTCGACGCAGCAGCAGCCTATGAAGCCAATCGTGAACTGATCCATTCTATTCGTGGATTTTATCCAGGCCCTTTCGACGGATTTTTTCGGGTGCCCAATCGAAACCCGGCAAAGCAAACAAACGAAAATAAAGCCTTCATCGAAAAGCTGCGCCAGCAATTCCCGGTTGAATATATTGATTTCTTTCCGATGGGTGACACTAAGCGCGATGAAATTGATGTTGTCCTGACGAAATATGGTGCCAATACCAACTGGTCGATCGTCAGTTTGGTTTATGTTGGTGTGCCATTGCCGCAACCGGAAGACGGGTCAAATATGGCCGTCTTTGATGCTTGTGACGAACGGTCAACGGAATGGTTGGAAACCAATAGCGGCCCTAGACGGGTTGAAGTTTTTTGCCAGCTCAGTGAGAAATGGTACGCTTACCAACGTTTTGAATAGTCGTCTGCTGAGTGCTCGAAACGAGTCCGAGCATGACATAGGACAAAGGCATCTTAAACGAGAATACGTCATTCCGGCGCAGACCGGAATCCATTCTCAATAAATACGACTTTGCATTGGAATTAACATGGATCCCGGATCACGCCCGGGATGACGTGTTGATTTTATGTCGTCCCAAATGTCTGCATCACTGCGGGCTTGACCCGCAATCTAGTCGTCCGATTTCGCCTTGAATACGGGGGGCTGGTTAAGCGAAATACCCAACGGTGGCACCAATCAACAAATAGACCCGACCAAGGGGAGAGCTGAGATATTCTTCCAGCTCTTCGTCAGCAGTTTCGGATGTTGTCGCCTCTTCCAATAGCCCTTCAAAGCCTTGCAAGAAATCATGGATGCCGCGTTCGAAATCTCTGTCACGACCCGACTCTGTACGTATGCGGCGTTTCACATCTGCTTCGTTCAACCTTAAAAGCCGGTTCGCAAATACATTGCGGTCGCCCCGGTCAAATCGTTCTTGCAGGGCTGGGGGCGGATCACCATAGAGCCGCGTTTCCAAATCATAGGTAAAGTGTTGTAAGCGCGCGATGGTTTTGATCGCGTTTTCAGCATCGTCTTGTGGCGACACTGCATTCTTTGAAACGGCACCCAGCTCAAGCGGCTCTGCGTCATCCGCCGCGTCGAGAATTTCACGCCAAGAGACATCCGCTTTGCCGCGTTTCGACACTGCGCCTTTATCGGTGTTGTTGGCGGCAAGGCTAAGGGGCGGCGCATTGCGCGCTGACTTAGAATTCGATGGTTTGCGCGCGGCAATGTCTTTCGCAATTTCTTCAAGGCGGGCCGCGCCATTTCCTTTTGGTGCTGCTGGTTCTTTTCGTTTACGACTAGCCGCAGCGCGCTTTTCTTGCGCGGCTTGTTCTTTCGCCCGTTTTTGCTCGGCCGCTTCTGCAGCTCTTTGCGCTTCCGCTTCCGCCTTTTGCGTTGCTTCAATGGCTGCGGCCTTTTTTGCGGCTGCGGCGGCTTCGGCAGCCTCTTGGGCGGCTTGCTCTTTTTTGGCTTCTGCGAGTTTTGCGGATGCTTCTTGTTCAGCCAGTTGTGCTTCCGCCAAGCGGCTTAATCGTTCCGTTTGAGAGGAGATCGCATCGGCGAGGCGATCGGCGCGGTTGCGCTGTTCATCGATCAACTGCTCGAGGCGTGAGTTTTCTTTTTCGAGTGCAGCACGGGCATTGGCGAGGGCTTTGTTGCGATCTTCGATCTGTGTTTTTGCCGTCTTTGTGTATTCGACAGCCTCCTCAGATGATTTGCGCGCCTTCTCTCCCGCGCTCGCCACGTCAGCCGCGGCTTTGCCAGCCGCTTCGCTTGTTTCACGCGCTGCTTTCGAAGCTTGGGATGCTGCTTTCGTCGCTTTTTCAATATCCGATGCAGCGGCATCAATGGCATCTTTTGACGCTTGGAAAAGATCGCCAAGCGTTTCTTTTGCCGCTTCTTGTACCTTCTCGCCTTCGCGTGTTGTGGCGGCAATAGCTTCAGTTGCCATGCGTTCAGCTTGCTCGGTTGCCGTTTCAATCGCAGCGTCCGCGGCTTCTTTCGCTGTTTGTGATGCGCGGCTGGCAGACGCAGCAACATTGGCGGCGTTCAATGCGGCTGATTCAGCCGCTGCATTCGACGCTGCTTTGGCTTGTTCTGTTGCTTTCAGGGTCTGCGACGCAGCTTCGTCAATTGACGCTGCCGTCTCGCGCATCGTGCCGTCGCTATCCCGCAACGCATCGCGCAGGGATTCAAAACTGGTGAGGGCGCGGGCGGCCGCTTCTTCTAAGCGGGACAACCGTTCGTCAAATTCATTTTCTGTGCGTAAAGAGATGGTGTCCGCTTTCTGCATTGTGGCGACGCTTGAATTGGCTCGTTCTGCGATGGCCGCGGCAAATGAGTCCGCATGGGCGTTCAAACTTTCAGTAAGGTCCATTAGCTTTGAGCGTTCATCGGCAACGCGCTCAACAGCGCCGGTGGCTTTATGTTCGATCGCTTCGCCTGCAATCTCGATCGCTTCCACATGCTGCCGGATCATCGCTTCGACCGATGCAAGTCTGGTGAGCGCTCCGTCTAAGCCTTCATTCAGAGCGGTCATGTGTCCGCGTACGACATCACCAACCGTGTCGACATTTTGAACGGCGGTGACATCAGGTGAGGTAAACTGTTGAGCGGCAGCCGCGATTGATTCCGCCGCGTTCAACATCGTCAATGTGCGCGACAGAATGTAACCGGCGAGAAGGACTAAGACCGGCACGATGAACGCAAAAATCAGCAAATAAAAATCATAAGCATCAAGTGGATTCCAACCACTAGCTGAGCCGAATATTTTCAAATGCGCGAAATAGTTGCCGAGCGGCATGCCGACAACAAAAGCGAAAAAAACAAATATTGCGGTGAGGCGGGAGACTTGCCAGACCTGACGGCTCATGGCGTTCCATTGTCGCTCATTGCGGGTGATCGGTGCCAGCCCATAATCGTCGTCACCAGGTGCGACAGCGGCACGCCCGCGCGCTTCCACGATCCCCTGAAACTTCACGCGCGGCTTTGCGCCTGCGTTATTTACAGTTGCGTGTTCATCTGGCGTTTCGCCATTATCCTGAGGTTCTTCGCTCACGACGCTCCTTCGAATTCGAAAGACCTCCGCATAGCGGATTTTACCAGGGACGCCAATCGATTAGAGGGCCCTTTTGCCTCGATCTAAACCTTATTTTTGGCAATGTTCAGGCGGGGCGGGCAAGTGTTGGCATTCATGTGGGAAAAGAATCCCGTTAAGAATTGGTGTTTACAACCAATAGGGCCCCAAAACGCGTGAATAGCTTAAAAGCCAGGATATCGAAAATGATCGACAGTACCTGGTTCCAGGTCACTGTTCTTATGCTGGTAATCGCCAATGCGGTGATCTTGGGCGCGGAAACGTTTCAGGGGGTAAACACGGCAGCTGGTTCCGCCTTGATGATCGCTGATCGGGTCATCGTTTACGCTTTTGTCGCTGAGATTTGCTTACGGATTTATGCGGAAGGGCCCGAATACGTTAAAAAGGGCTGGAACGTCTTTGACTTTCTGGTTGTGACAATATCGCTTTTGGCAGCGACGAGCGGATTGGCGGCATTGCGGGCCTTCCGTGTGTTGCGCGTGCTCCGTGTAATCACAGTGATCCCACGCATGCGAGTAGTGGTCTCAGCATTACTCGACTCTATCCCCGGTATCGCCTCAGTTGGCGTGGTTTTGGCCTTGATCATTTATGTCTTCGCGGTGATCGCCGCCAATCTCTATGGCCCGACCCATCCAGAGCTGTTCGGCAATGTGTTCTCGTCGATGTACACGCTATTCCAGATCATGACCCTTGAAGGATGGCCGGATATCGCTGCCCAAGTTGGTGAAACGCATGAAAAATCCTGGGTATTTTTCCTCACCTTTGTGATGATTGCCACTTTCACCATGCTCAACCTCTTTGTGGCGGTGGTGGTGCGGGTGATTGAGGAGGATTCTGACGAGCTGATGACCACCCAGACAGACTTAATGCGGGCGGAAATTCAGTCCGTGCGCGAGGATATTGCGGGTATGCGCCAGGAAATCGCCAATATTGCACGGCAAATCGGCGACAAACGCTAGAATCGCGCAGCGCTTGATGTGGCGACATCCGCGGCTTAATTGACGGGTACGTTCTTACACATTTTTCGGGAGGATCCGCCCATGCGGTCCAATAGCCAAGCCTTCATGAAATTCGATCTTGATCCCATGATTGAGGAAATGCGCGACGTGGTCGCCCGCTGGGTCGAGGATAATCTGAGCCCCCGCGCTGCGGAGATCGATGAGAGCAACCAGTTTCCTCGTGATCTGTGGCCACAATTGGGTGAGCTTGGTGTGCTCGGGATCACCGCCGAAGAAGAATATGGCGGATCTGGTCTTGGCTATGTCGCCCATGTTGTGGTGACCGAAGAAATCTCACGCGGCTCGGGGTCAGTTGGACTATCTTATGGTGCGCATTCAAACCTTTGCGTCAATCAGCTCAGCATTAACGGGAACAAAGAACAGAAAGCAAAATACATCCCGAAGCTCGCCAGCGGTGAACATTTGGGTGCGCTTGCGATGTCTGAACCCGGATCAGGTTCGGACGTTGTCTCTATGAAAACCCGCGCCGAGAAAAAAGGCGACCGGTATATTCTGAATGGCAACAAGATGTGGATCACCAATGGTCCTGGTGCTGACACGCTCGTTGTCTATGCCAAGACAGAGCCGGAAAAACACTCCCGTGGCATCACTGCCTTTATCATCGAAAAAGGCATGAAGGGTTTTTCGACCGCTCAAAAACTCGACAAGCTAGGGATGCGCGGATCCGATACCTGCGAACTCGTCTTTGAAGATTGCGAAGTGCCGGAAGAAAACGTCCTCGGCGAGGTCAATGATGGCGTGCGCGTGTTGATGTCCGGCCTTGATTATGAGCGCACGGTGCTCGCCGCTGGGTCCCTCGGCATCATGCAAGCTTGTCTCGATGTGGTGATCCCGTATGTCCACGACCGCCATCAATTCGGCAAACCCATTGGATCGTTCCAACTGGTGCAAGGGAAATTGGCAGATATGTATGTGACCACCAATGCGGCCCGATCATATGTCTATCAAGTGGCCAAAGCGTGCGATCGGGGTGAGACGACCCGCCAAGACGCGGCTGGCTGCATTCTGTTTGCGGCTGAGAAGGCAACGCAAGTGGCACTCGATGCCATCCAACTCCTCGGCGGCAATGGTTACATCAATGAATATCCCACGGGACGATTGTTGCGCGACGCGAAGCTCTATGAGATTGGCGCTGGGACTTCAGAGATCCGACGCATGTTGATCGGCCGGGAGCTGTTCGAGAAGACAGTTTAAGCTCGTTGTTTGTCGCTCAGATGTGACGGTTCTTTGCAGACGCTTATGCGTCTGCGAAAAGCCGTCGTTTTTTCGCCAGTGCGGTTTGCTTCAACAGCGATTTGATCAGCGGCCGTGATGTTGCGCGAGCGGCGAACACCCCAAATGTCACGGCGAGGGCACCGACGGTTAGAACCGCGTCCTGAGCGACCAGCGATGGTGAATCAAACAGGGAAATCAGGAACAGCGCGGACGCGGCCCCGGGTGCCCCGCCAAACCACGCCAGGAACATCTGACTTTCCTTGGGCAGGGTGGTCTTGTGCAGTGCCGCCAGCCGTGGGCCAGATCGGATGATCGAAACGGCGGCCAAGGCGAAAACAATCGATAGCAGGTCAGCTTGGAATATCCGCGGGGCGAGCAGCGCGCCAAATGCGAGATAGGCGGTGGGTGCAACCACCCGTTCAATCCGGCGTCGCAATCTTACGCGCGGTGTTACCAAAGCTGTTGTTTGTTCGCCCCAGAGCAGACCAACCGCCGCGACCGCGACAACAGGTTGAGCACCGAGAAGGCCCGCAAGGCAGAATGAGAGAACAGCGGCTGCAATTGAAAGAGAAACATTTTTGTCTTTGAATTTCAGCTTGTTGCCAAGCATTGCTGCGCCCAGACCTAAAGTACCGCCAATGGCGAAAGCGATCATCAAAGCAATGCTGGCATCAAACAGCGGTGTCACCGCGGGCATACCTTCTGGTGCCGCAGAGGCCGCGGCTTCCAATAGAAACGCGATGAAGATCCCTAAAGACAGGGCGGCCGCACTTTCCAAACGGACAGCAGCTTTTATCGTTGCTGGGGTCGGCGCGTCGGAGACAGCGCGTCGATCAAAGGCTGCGCCATTCAAGACGAGCGCGCCACTGACCAACATGGCCGTCCCCAATGTCAGCTGTGGCACCAATATGAAGGCTGCGAGACCACAAAATACCAAGAATAAAGGTGCGCCACCGATGGTGAGTTTAAATGAGGCCGGACAAACATTGGCTAGGCGCGATACCCGAAATTGTGTCGCTGCGGCAAAGGCCAATGCGGCCAACAGCACATCCGCGCCCGCTGCCACCCATTCGGATGGGGCAAATGGGCCGCCAATGATTCGATAAAACATAGACGCAACAGCGCCCATCACCAGCAGCAATGCCGGTGCTTTCGACGCTTTGTCGAAAATCCTTGTCCGTGACAGAATCCATAATGAGCCGGCGACCAGAAGTGCCGAGGCTGCATATGCCATAATTTCTTTGACCGTCGTTGCCGTAGGGCCCTTTTATCAGGTGCCGAATCACTTATTCGCGACCATGAATTGATCCGGTCGTCATTGCAAATTGAATTTTTGGAAAGAATTGACCGCATGCGGTGTAATTGACTCTATTCCTCAAAAAAACATGCAGAAAAAATTTTTCGCCATTCATTTTTGATGTCACGCGCGACGTTACATTACTCAATTGAAAGTTGCATCACGCATTTCTTCTTCGTGTCAAAGAATTCCGCTGACCGTTTATTTTAATAGCTTTTTTGCGACTTGTTTTTTTAATGCACGAAGGACTTCATCTTTTACATCAAAAGTTATCCCCCCAAAGTTTTTCAGGCATATGCTGTTGCCAACATTAAAGCTCAGATAGTTTTGGGAGTGACGTGAATGGCGACATCAAAAAAGAATGCGCGCGGGAAAATAAAACGCGCGATCGCGACCGCTGCACCGACACTCGCCCATGCTTTGGGTGGACCTTTAGCTGGGGCTGCTGTTTCAAAAATTTCAACCGCAATTTTCGGCAAACCAGATATGGATGAAAGTTCATTGGGTGAGGCCTTCGTCAATGCAACACCAGACCAGTGGTTGGCCATAAAAAAAGCCGAGCAGGAGTTTGCCTTGGCATTACGCGAGGCAAAAATTGCAGAACAGCGCATTCACGCCAGTGACCGCGCCAATGCGCGGGCGCGCCAAATACACTTAAACGATTGGGTGCCATCGGCAATTGGGGCGCTCATCATTTTGGGGTTCTTTATTGTCCTGTCGGTGATGGTGTCACGAAGGCTGCCTGATGGCGCAGAGACCGAATTCTCCATCATGCTTGGCGCATTAGCGACGATGACGGCAGCGGTCGTGAATTTCTATTTTGGATCATCTGTTGGGTCGAAAGAAAAAACGCGGCTGATGGCCATGAAGGGTTCAAAAACTGAAACCGTTACTGATTATGAGCAGGCAAATTAGTGACGCTTGCTTTGGCTCAACTACATCGCCATGTTTAGACGCAAGCAGAGACTTTTGGGAATTATGCGCGGCAGATTTGATATCGGAATCATCGGGGGCGGCATCATCGGGATGGCGCTCGCGCGCGCGCTTGCGAAACGCGGCGCAAAGGTCGCCGTGATTGATGCGGGCGCGACAATTCCTGCTGCGACCAATGCTGCCGCGGGTATGTTGGCCCCGTCCTTTGAATGCGGGGGTGCAACAACGCAGAGCCTTCAACATTTCAGTATGGCCAGCTTGGCCGCATGGCCAACATTTGCAGCATCATTGGAAGAAGAAACCGGCATCGAGATTGACTATCAAAACAATGGCATTCTCGGCGTTTTCTATGACGATATCGAATGGTCAAAGGCGCGCAAGACTTGTGAAAACCTTCGCCAACGCGGCAGCGCTGTCGACGTCATGACCGGCGAGGAGGCGCGGCGCATAGAGCCTGCGCTCTCTAACAAGGTGATTGGGGCCATGCATGCCCGCCAGGATGGGCAGGTTGACCCACGCAAAGCGTTAATTGCGTTGCGGGCCGGATTTGCCAAGACTAAAGGGGAGGCCATTGCTGGGCGGGTCGTCCAAGTCAGCCGAGAAGAGGGCGGGTATATCCTTGAAACTGACCAAGGGGATCATATCGCAGCGTCAAAGATTGTACTTGCCAGTGGAGTCGCCGCAAAAACGGCTTTGATCCCCGGTTTGGAACCGCCGCCAATCTTCGCAGTTAAAGGAGACGCCGTCGCGCTAAGCATCCCCGACAACCTTTTGCGAAAGGTAGTCCGCGCGCCAGGTGCATATCTATGCCCAAAGGCAGGCCGACGATTGGTCATTGGCGCAAGTGAAGCACCCTATTGTGAAGATCTTACCGTCGATCAATCAGCGACCGACGGTCTCGTTCGAAATGGCACCCGCGCAGTCCCGGCGCTGCGTAATGTTGATGTAACAGAACGTTGGGCGGGACTACGCCCCGCGACACCCGATGGTGCACCTTTACTCGGCCGCGACCCTGACGGTCCTGAAGATGTGTTCCTAGCGCTTGGGCATTATAGAAATGGCGTGTTGTTGGCACCAGAAAGCGCTGAAGTCTTAGCAGAAGAATTGATTGGTAGTGGTGCTGTTAGGTCCGCGACGATGGAGGCGTTCCGCCCCGATCGATTTCGCCAAATTCAACAAGCGCGACAGTGTCGTGTTTAACAACGGGGCGCAGAAACCCCTTCAGGGAGCTTGGTGGCCTCATCTGCGCACGCCTTCGCGAGTTGCTCAGATGTTAGATTTACGGCACGCGAAAGGTCTGCGCCATAGAGTTGAGCGGAACGAAATTGAGCGCGATCTAAATTTGTGTCGGTGAAATCGGTGTTATTGAGGTTAGCGCCGTCAAAGCGAACGCCAGTCATATCGGCACCAGTGAAGTCAGCACCTGTCATGTCTGCTGTTACAAAGATGGCCCCTTGCGCATAGGCTTCCGCCAAAATCGTGTCGCGCATTTGGGCACCTGAGAAAGAGGAGAAAGAAATATCCCCGCCATGAAAAGTCGCACCATTGAAATTACCGGCACGGGCGACGGCCTCGCGGAGTTCTGCACCGGCAAAATCGCCCCCCGGCATGGCGCTCGCATTCAAATTGGCTTTCGCCATTCTTGCGTCATTGAAATTTGGGTTTGATCCCGTTGCCCCTTCGAAGACGGCGCCATCTAGTAGGGCACCGTTGAATTGGGCACTTTCAACTTGTGAACTCGCGAAATTACCGCGAGGAAGGTCTAAATTGGAAAAGTCAGCGTCCGAGTGATCAACCAAAGCATTCATGACCCCATCAGGTTTACCGCCAATGGATAATCCAGGGAGGTTAACATCGACTCGGTCGAGTACCGCCGATATTTCGGGGCCGATTTCGTCAACTCTGGCGAGCGGTTTTGTAATCTCCTTACCGAATTCGGCAACTGGATTGGATGGTTGATGGCCGGGTGCGCTCGGCAACAAGGAGGTGACGAGTGAAAAAACCATGACCATGAATACGATAACGACCGCGACGATTTTCATCGTCAAATTACTCCGCTCTTCTACATCAAAGACCGTCGCAGACACGCATCAATGTTCAATTAAGGATTACCAAAAAATTTAACGCACAATTTAGGAAATTGGTGACGCCAGGTGCCCTCAGCGACGCCCAATTCTAAACATAAAATTTATGAACAACTGTTCACGAGCAGCCAGTCGAAGCACCACAACTTTCGCATTTCAGGCATGCGCCATTTCTAACCAAGGTGAATTGTCCGCAATCAGGACAGGCGTCGCCTTCATAGCCTTTAATGCGGGCTTCGCTTCTAGCGCCGCCTGGTGTCGCAAGAACCCCCCTTGGGGCTTTTTGATTGAGTGCATCGGCAAGTTTGGCAACTTGCGCTTCAATTTCGGGCGGGCTGACGGCTTCGGTGGTTTTTACCACAGGAACTTCAACAATGTCGCTTTCCAGGCCGGCGTTTTTGGTCTCTTCATTGGCGGATTCGCGCAACCGATCGAAATCGCCGCCGCGCAAAATGACAAGATTATCTGTCACCGTTGAACGGCTGAAACCTTTTGAAATGAGTTTGGTTGCGTCCGCTTGGGTTTTTTCCTGGTCGACCCCGTGGCCAATCGCATCAACGGCGGACTCATCTGGGTTGACATGGGCGAGGTCGGAACGCCCCAAATAGGAGATCGCAAGTTCGCGGAAGATATAATCGAGAATGGAGGTCGCGTGTTTGATTTGGTCATTACCCTGAACCGGTCCTGATGGGTCGAAACGTGTAAAGACGTAAGCATCAACATATTCGTCCAGCGGCACACCATATTGCAGCCCGAGGGAGACAGCGATGGCGAAGTTGTTCATCAAGCTACGGAAGGCTGCGCCTTCTTTGTGCATATCGATGAAGATTTCACCAAGCTCGCCATCATCAAACTCACCCGTATGCAGATAGACTTTGTGCCCACCAACTTTGGCTTTTTGGATATAGCCTTTTCGCCGGTCCGGCATACGACGACGACCCGGTGTGCGTTCGATGATGCGTTCAACAATGCGTTCGGCAACGACTTTTGATTTTTGTACGTTTGATGCACCAGCCAGAGCGTCTGCTGCGTAAAGATCGTCCGTTTCGTCTTCGTCATCATTGGCAAGCAATGTGGTGGCGAGGGGCTGCGATAATTTAGAACCATCGCGATAAAGAGCGATGGCCTTTAGGCCGAGATGCCAAGCAAGCCGATAGGCCCGGGCACAGTCAGCGATGTTTGCTGTCGCAGGCATGTTGACGGTTTTAGAGATGGCCCCTGAAATAAAGGGCTGACATGCAGCCATCATCGAAAGATGTGCATCGACCGATAATGCGCGCGACCCGATACGACCACATGGGTTGGCACAATCAAAGACTGGGTAATGTTCTTCACGTAAATGCGGAGCGCCTTCGACGGTCATTGCACCACAACAAAACAGATTTGCTTGGTGGATTTCTTCATCAGCGAACCCAAGATCACGCAACAACTCATAGCCCGTTGCGCTTAGTTGGTTTTCACTCATGCCGAGAACATTCATGCAAAAGTCTTCGCCCAGCGCTTGTGGTGTAAATGCGTAGGTTAAATCGAACGCCGTCTTTAATCTCTCCTGCAACGCTTTTATATGCCGATCTTCGAAACCTTCGCCGCGAAGCTCTTCAAGATTTATCCCTGGTGCATCCTCCAGAGTTCGACGTCCAAGTGCGTAGGCTTCAATGTCTTCAATCTCTTGGGGCTGATAATCCAGCGCCTGTAATGCTGCCGGCACGGATTGATTGATAATTTTTAAATTGCCGCCACCAGCGAGCTTTTTAAATTTAACGAGCGCGAAATCCGGCTCGACCCCAGTGGTGTCACAATCCATGATCAGGCCGATTGTACCTGTCGGGGCAATCGCTGTTACTTGCGCATTACGGAAACCGTTGATGGTGCCAAGCTCATAGGCTTCATTCCAAACTACTTTGAGACGTTCTGCAATTTCCGGCCATTGGCACGTATTTTCATCGAACTGCGTTGGATCGATACTCAGCGCTTCAAACTCACCAGCTTCAGATGTCCCAAGCGCTGCTCGGCGATGATTGCGCATAACACGCAGCATAGCGTCGCGGTTTTCGCCAAATTTTTCAAAAGGCCCAACCGTCGCTGCCATTTCAGCTGAGGTGCGATATGCGGCACCTGTCATGAGTGCGGATACACCGGCTGCGATAGAACGGCCTTCTGCACTGTCATAAGCAATGCCAGACCCCATCAACAACCCACCCAGATTGGCGAAGCCAAGGCCCAGTGTGCGGTATTCGTAAGACTGTCTTGCAATTTTTGCGGATGGGTATTGCGCCATCAGCACAGAAATTTCGAGCACGAGCGTCCACAACCGGCATGCATGTTCGAAGCCGTCAACGTCAAACCCGTCTTTGGTTTTGAATTTTAATAGATTGAGCGAGGCGAGATTACATGCCGTGTCATCAAGAAACATATATTCTGAGCACGGATTGGAAGCGCGGATGTCACCGCCGGTGGGGCATGTATGCCAGGCATTGATCGTGTCATGGAATTGAATGCCCGGGTCAGCGCAAGCCCATGCAGCGGTGCAGATCTCTTCCCACAATGTGCGTGCCGAAATTGTTTTTTCAGGTCCGCCATCGGTGCGCCGTATTAAAGTCCAATCTTCATCATTGGCGACAGCTTTCAAAAAACTGTCGGTGACACGAACGGAGTTATTCGAATTCTGACCGGAGACAGTTCGGTAGGCCTCAGAATCCCAATCAAGATCGTAAATATCAAAGTCAATGTCACGATAGCCTTGTCGCGCAAAGTCGATGACCCGTTTGATCGATGTGTCCGGAATAAAAGACTTCTTCGCGTCGCGAACGGCTGTTTTAAGGGCCTCGTTCTTTTTTGGATCAAACCGTGTTTCGTCATCGTCAATTGCCCAACAGGCGTTAAGCACAGCGGGGAGGCGCTTGGCCATAGCGCGCGAACCAGTGACAAGGGCTGCCACTTTTTCTTCTTCGCGTACTTTCCAGCCAACAAATTCTTGAATGTCCGGGTGATCAATATCGACGACCACCATTTTGGCGGCACGTCTTGTTGTGCCACCTGATTTTACTGCGCCCGCGGCGGCATCGCCGACTTTTAAAAAACTCATTAGGCCTGAGCTTTTTCCACCGCTAGAAAGATTCTCGCCGGCACCGCGAACATTTGAAAAGTTTGAACCCGCACCGGATCCATATTTGAAAAGCAGAGCTTCGCGTTTCCAAAGATCCATAATCCCGCCATCGCCAACGAGATTGTCGTCTAAAGATTGAATGAAACACGCATGTGGTTGCGGTCGTTCATAAGCGCTATCGGATTCCGATAGATCACCTGAAACATGGTCAACGTAATAATGTCCTTGGCCAGCACCTTCGATGCCATAGGCCCAATGGAGGCCAGTATTGAACCATTGCGGACTGTTTGGCGCAGCGATTTGTTGAATCAACATGGCGCGCATTTCATTGATAAAAATTTGCGCCGCTTGTTCCGTATCGAAATATCCGCCTTTCCAACCCCAATAGGCCCAAGCACCAACCATGCGATCGAAAACTTGTTCGGCAGATGTTTCAGGACCGAAGCGTTTTTCCGCGGGCATTTTTGCGAGCGCTGCCACATTGGGCATGGATCGCTGCAAGAATTTCGGCACATCTTTTTCCGGCACTTTTCTGGTCGCTGCCGGTACACCAGATTTGCGCAGATATTTTTGCGCCAAAATATCGATGGCTGTTTGGCTCCACCCTTTTGGGACCTCCAGGTTGCGCATTTCAAAGATGATTTCGCCGGTAATTGAGCGAATCTCTGAATCGGCACGCACGAATATTGTCGCGCCATTTTGCGCGTCCGATTTGTTGGAGAAACGGCGCTCGATCTTCATTCGCTCAGTCTTTCTGCGGCGCAGCGGCGTGGTCGCGCGCAATGGGTCAATTCAAAAGGCCGTCGCTGAGGCCATAGATATAGTAGGAATATCGATATCTACCACAATGTCGGGGGGGTGAGGCAAGGTGCCTTTCCGTCAAAAGGCTCGATCAAAAGGTAGGAAAATTTTGATTGGGCGGCGGTTGCGTTGTTTTTGTTTATGTGCGGCTAACTTATTAAAAATAAAGGGCTATTTTTGCTATCGGGCCATTTGAATTGTATTTCTCAAGGGTAATCGGAGCAATGCCCGAAATTCGGGGTGTGGATTGGCCGATCTGGGGCAAAACTCAACGTCTGAGGGATATGGACCTACCCGCCAACAAGCGCCATATTCCGGCCTAACCGCGGCGTTATTCTAGGACGTGCGCGAGAGATGGGATTAGGAATGCTGAACCGAATATTCACCTGGTGGAATACAACCACCTTTGGGACCTCGTTTACATTGTGGCGCAAGAGC
Organism: Hyphococcus sp.; assembly: GCA_021776315.1. Classification (GTDB taxonomy): domain Bacteria; phylum Pseudomonadota; class Alphaproteobacteria; order Caulobacterales; family Parvularculaceae; genus Hyphococcus. The sequence continues at coordinate 21,022 of JAJFGD010000005.1, forward strand.
GCTCGGCAAGTCGGTACGGACGAGCAGGGCAACCGGTATTTTGAGGAAAAGGACCCGAGCCTACCCGGGAGTGAAGGCAAGCGCCGTCGCCGTTGGGTGATCTATCACGGTATCGCGGAAGCATCACGCATCCCCTCAGATTGGCATGGCTGGCTGCATCATACATTTGAAGAAGCACCATCAGTTGCGCCCCTGGCGCGTCGGGATTGGGAGCTGAACCATTTGCCGAACATGACGGGTACACCATTGGCGTATCATCCAAAGGGGAGCCTGTCGCGCACAGGCGGACCAGCAGACGTTAATGATGATTATGAAGCATGGGATCCAGAGTCCAACGGCGAACCTGCTTAGTTAGTGATTGGGAAACGACATGAAACGATCGGGAACATTCGAAACAATTGTCGGCGCATTTGTCGTCATCATTGCCACGGCATTCATGTTTTACGCTTATGATGTCAGCGGAAAAAGTTTGGGACGTGACAGCTATTCTGTCGACGCTGTTTTCGGTCGGGTTGACGGTATTACGATTGGTTCTGACGTCAGAATTGCTGGCGTAAAAATTGGTTCCGTTGCCGGCAACAAATTGGACATGCAGACCTACGAAGCCGATCTACAACTATCTATTGAAGACAGTGTTTTGATCCCTGATGACTCTGTCGCGAAGATTGTTTCGGACGGCTTTTTGGGCGGGGCCCACGTATCGATTGAACCAGGTGCCTCAGAAGAAATGTTGGGCGCGGGCGATAAAATAACGATTACTCAAGGATCCGTGGATCTATTGGGCCTTGCTGTTCAAACATTCACTAATCAGGCGACGCAAGAAAAGCCTGGCGGCACAGATGACCGGATGGAACTAGATCCACTTGGAGAGTTATGATGCGTAGAGTTTTGGTTGGTTTAGTGTTGTGTGTTCTTGCCGCCCCCGTCGCTGCGCAGGAATTGCGCGAACTGCAGGGACGCGACTCGTCGTCAGACGAACCTCGGGTGCAAACTGAATTGGATCGGCTTTCGCGGACTGGCGACGATCCTTTTGCCGGCGTGATTGAATCTGAAACACGTGAACCAGTGTCTGTGACCTTGCGGGCATTGAATAAAACAACGGCACGTTATGAAGATATTGAAGTCCCGATGCATCAAATCGCAAATTTTGGCTCACTCGAGATTCAACCGCGCACATGTGACACACGACCACCGGAAGAATTTCCGGAGACAACAGTTTTTTTGGAAGTCTTTGATCGAAATTTCGGCAACCGCGAAAGCGATCTGAAAGTGGCATTGCCGCCGGTCGTAATTGAAGAAGAAATTGAAACCGAGGAATTTGAAGTTCTCGAAATTGCGCCAGCGCCATTCGGTGAAGGTAGCGATGTTGACGCTGCACCTGTCGAAACCGAATATGAACCAAGCTTTGGTGAGCAACCGACGGCGGAAGTTGTTGAGGGTCCACAAGCGGAAGGGGTCAACATTTTTCGTGGTTGGATGTTTGCTTCAAGCCCAGCTCTAAATGCGTTGGAGCATCCGGTTTATGATGTTTGGGTGATCAACTGCACGACCCGCGTCGTTGATAATTGATCCGGTGCTGCAAAAAAATCGGCTTCAGTAACCAACGCTGGCGCTAGAATTTTTTGGTAATCCTCGTCTGGCATTTCGATAAGACCGAATTGCACGAGATGCTCGTTGACAAACTGCGCATCGATGAAGTGGAACCCACCAATTTTTAATCGTGCGATGAGATGTAGCAAGGCAATCTTGCTGGCATCTGTTTCGCGAGAGAACATGCTTTCTCCACAAAATGCGGCCCCAAGCATGACGCCGTATAACCCACCGACAAGTTTGTTGTCGTTCCAACATTCAATAGAGTGGGCGAGGCCTTTGTAGTGCAACTCTGTATAGGCCTCGATAATAGTGTCGTTGATCCACGTATCTGGTCGTGCTTTCGTCGATTGTGCACATGCCTCAATGACGTCACCAAAGGCTGTGTTGATCCGAATATCAAAGGGGTTTGTATTAAGACGGCGGATTAATTTTCGTGGTGATCGTGTCTGGGAAAGTGGAATCACGCCGCGTTCATCTGGCAACACCCAAACGATCGTTTCGTCATCGCGCGAACGCGCCATTGGGAAATAGCCGAGCATATAGGCTTTGATAAGCTCTTCAGTCGCGATGGAATTTGAAGAATCGCGGGGCATAATGTGATTATGCGCCTAGTCGATTGTTCCGTCCAACCAATTCTAACCGCCATTTTACTGGCCGCTAGGGCTCAGGAATCTTCAAGCCAATGTTCTAACCAGTGAATATGGTAATCCCCTTTTTGGAAGGCGGGATTATCAATCAGGTCGATGAAAAGTGGAATGGTCGTATCGACACCAATCAACGCCATTTCAGCAAGGGCACGTTTTAGGCGCGCAATACAAAGTTCGCGGTTATCAGCCCAGACGATAAGTTTGCCGATCATTGAGTCGTAATAGGGCGGGATTTTATACCCGGTATAAACAGCGGAATCAAAACGCACACCTGGGCCACCTGGTGCATGAAAATGTGTAACGGTTCCCGGTGACGGTCGAAATGTTTTTGGGTCTTCTGCGTTGATACGACATTCTATGGCATGGCCTTTGAATTTAATGTCATCTTGAGCAAAGCTAAGTTTCGCCCCCGTTGCGACCTTAATTTGTTCTCTGACAATATCGACGTCTGTTACTTGTTCCGTGATCGGGTGCTCTACCTGAAGACGGGTATTCATTTCGATGAAATAAAACTCCCCATTCTCATACAAGAACTCAATTGTTCCAGCGCCCAAATAGCCAAGTTTTTCGATGGCCTTGCGCACGGTTTCGCCAATTTTGACGCGATCCGAATCGGTGAGGATTGGTGACAGTGCTTCTTCCAAAACTTTTTGATTGCGTCGTTGCAAGGAGCAATCGCGCTCGCCAAGTTGTACAACATTGCCATGGGAATCAGCGAGAATTTGTATCTCGATATGACGTGGCATCGTCAGGTATTTTTCCAAATAAACTGCATCATCACCAAATGCGGCTTTTGATTCAGCCTTAGCCGTTGAAAATGCTTCAGACAAATCAGCTGCGGTTGGCGCCAATTTCATGCCACGGCCACCACCGCCTGAAGCGGCTTTGACGAGCACAGGGTAGCCGATCTTTTCTGCTGCCGCGCGCGCTTCCTCAATCGTCGTGACTTCACCGTCTGACCCGGGCACGAGTGGAACACCGGCCTTACCAACGGCATCTTTCGCAGCGATCTTATCGCCCATGACGCGAATATGTTCAGCGCTAGGTCCAATGAACGTAATATTGTGAGCCGCGACAATTTCTGAAAAACGCGCATTCTCTGACAGGAAACCGTAGCCAGGGTGGATCGCTTCTGCGCCGGTAATCTCAGCAGCAGAAATAATAGCAGGAATATTTAGATATGAGTCTTTTGGGGCAGGTGGCCCGATACACACACTTTCATCTGCTAAGCGAACATGCATGGCATTTTCGTCCGCTGTTGAATGGACAGCGACCGTTGAAATGCCGAGTTCTTTACAGGCGCGATGAATGCGAAGCGCAATTTCGCCGCGATTAGCGATAAGAACCTTCTTGAACATGCTTATTCCGTTTGTTTAAGCGCGGTATTTTTACTCAAGGATAATGAGCGGCTCATCGAATTCCACGGGTTGTGAGTCGCGGACGAGAATTTTGGTAACAGTACCAGACCGTGGGGCGGCAATCGGGTTCATTGTTTTCATGGCTTCAACGATCATGATGGTCTGCCCCTCGCTGACCGTCGAACCTTCTTTGATAAAGACGCCGGCTCCGGGCGATGGCGAAAGATAGGCAGTACCGACCATGGGAGAGCGAACCGCACCCGGATGATCGTCTGTGGCGGCTTGCGTTGGCGCTGAAGCAACCGGTGCCGCCACCGCAGGTGCTGCCGCTGGCGCAACTGCTGCGGCAATGCCGCCCTGGCGTGAGACCCGCAGGCGCACAGAATCCCGTTCAATCTCGACTTCAGTCAGCCCGGTTTCTTCCAAAATGCCCGCGAGTTCGCGGATCCATGCCGCCTCTAGCCCGCGATCCTGATCGTGTTTTTTGTTCGACATGCGTATCCCGCTTTGATTTTTTTCGTAGCCGCAAAAATTGGAAGGTCCCCTTAATCAGGTTGTGCGACTTTCCACAAGACTTTTAAGGGCTTCGAGCGCCAAACGATAGCCTGGTGCGCCAAAGCCTGCGATAATTCCGTCCACTGCGCTCGCCGTCACCGATTTTTGGCGAAATTCTTCGCGCGTGTGAATATTTGACAGATGCAACTCAATTTTCGGCAGAGAGGCCGCGGCGAGGGCATCAAGCAAGGCAATCGACGTGTGCGTATAACCGCCCGGATTGATTATAAGCCCGACCGCCTTGGCATCCGCCTCTTGGACCCAATCGACCAGCGTGCCTTCGGCATTTGATTGGCGAAATTCGAGCCCAAAACCTAGTTCTTTTGCCCGTTTTTTGGATTGCGCCTCAATATCAGCAAGGGTCGCGTGGCCATAGATCTCGGGCTCGCGCTGACCCAACAGGTTCAAGTTCGGACCATTTAGGAGATAAACCGTATCTGTCGCCATAAATTTTTCGCGCGCCTATTCTTGCCGAGCCTCAAGCGCCTACATATACGTGGCTTTCAAAGCTCCTAGCAATATGGGAAGAGATTGAAATTCCAATGATTATTACCATCAATGGAGAAAATATGACTGTGCCAGCCTCGATCAGCGTTGCTGGGCTGCTAGATCAGTTAGAGCTAGAGCCGAAAAAGATCGCGGTTGAGCGTAATTTGGAGATTGTGCCGAAGTCGCTTTATGGCGATACGGCCTTGAGTGAAGGCGACCGGATCGAAATTGTTCAATTTGTGGGTGGAGGATGAGCGTTGGGTGATATTCTAGAAGTAGCGGGTCGGAAATTTTCGTCGCGCCTCATCATCGGTACTGGCAAATATGAAACCTACGCACAAAATGCTGAAGCCGCTGAAGCGGCAGGTGCGGAGATGGTCACGGTTGCCGTCCGCCGGGTGAATTTGACCGACAAAGACAAACCACTTTTGGTCGATTACCTAGACCCACAAAAATATGTCTATCTACCAAACACCGCTGGGTGTTTTACGGCGGAGGATGCAATTCGAACATTGCGTCTTGCGCGCGAGGCCGGTGGCTGGGAATTGGTGAAACTTGAAGTGCTCGCCGATCAAAAAACGCTCTACCCAGAAATGGAGGAGACGTTACGAGCGGCAAAGCTGCTCATCAAAGAGGGCTTTGACGTGATGGTCTATTGTTCTGATGACCCGGTTTACGCGCGCAAGCTTGAAGATGCTGGTTGTTGCGCAATCATGCCTTTGGGGTCGCTCATCGGTTCAGGTCTTGGCGTGATGAACCCTGTGAATATTCGCCTTATCGTAGAGCAGTCATCCGTACCCGTTATTGTTGATGCAGGCGTCGGTACAGCGTCAGATGCAACGGCCGCGATGGAGCTCGGCTGTGATGGCGTCTTGATGAACACTGCCATTGCAGAAGCAAAGGATCCAATATTGATGGCGTCTGCCATGAAGCACGCTGTTATTGCGGGCTTTGAGGCCTATCGCGCTGGCCGGATGCCAAAGAAAAGATATGCGGATCCGTCCTCACCTTTGGCAGGTTTGATTTAGGTCAACGCCTTGCCGGGGTTTTCGCGACAGTTTTTAACATGAAAACCCAACCATTGATTTGCGCGAGAAAACGCACAGAGGCGGGCGAAAATCCTTGAATCCGGCCTTGTAGGCCGCCAATTCCCACCTATCTATTATTCAACAGCGGCGTTGCCATTTTGGGACGCTATTAACCTTTTGACGCTCAACTGAGGTCACTATGCAATTAGAAAACTATACCGACCGCGCACGCGGTTTAATCCAGGCCGCGCAAACCATTGCGCTGCGGGAAAATCACCAACAATTCACGCCTGAACATATCCTAAAAGCGCTTCTTGACGATCAAGAAGGGCTGGCCGCGAACTTAATTCGCGCGGCCGGTGGCAAGCCCGAGATTGCGCTGCAATTAACTGACGAGGCGCTTGGAAAACTGCCCCAGGTCGAAGGCGGTGGTGGCCAGATTTATATGGCGGCCCCGACCGCGCGGGTGCTCGCAACCGCTGAGGAAATAGGTAAAAAAGCGGGCGACAAATTCGTCACCGCTGAACGCTTGCTCACTGCGCTTGCCGTTGAAACGCAAGCGGGGGCGTCGAAGATTTTGAAAGAAGCGGGCATAACAGCCGTAAAGCTCAACGAAGCCATCAATGATCTGCGCAAGGGACGCACGGCAGATAGTGCGTCGGCAGAGCAGTCCTATGATGCATTAAAGCGCTATGCGCGCGACCTTACCCAAGCAGCCCGTGACGGTAAGCTAGACCCAGTGATTGGCAGAGACGAAGAGATCCGACGGACAATGCAGGTTATCTCTCGTCGAACAAAGAATAACCCTGTCCTCATTGGTGAACCGGGCGTTGGTAAAACAGCCATTGCTGAAGGTCTTGCTTTGCGTATCGTCAATGGAGACGTGCCTGAAAGTCTCAAAGACAAAAGCCTCTTAGCGCTCGATATGGGTTCCCTGATTGCTGGCGCGAAATATCGCGGCGAGTTTGAGGAGCGTCTGAAAGCGGTCTTGCAAGAAGTCACCAGCGCCGATGGGCAAATCGTTTTGTTCATTGATGAAATGCACACGCTGATTGGGGCCGGTAAATCCGACGGTGCGATGGATGCATCGAATTTGCTAAAACCAGCCTTGGCACGAGGAGAGCTACATTGTGTCGGCGCGACGACGTTGGACGAATATCGAAAGCATGTTGAGAAAGACGCGGCCTTAGCCCGTCGTTTCCAATCCGTGTTTGTGGATGAACCGACCGTTGAGGATACGGTATCGATTTTACGTGGTTTAAAAGAGAAATATGAATTGCACCATGGCGTGCGGATTTCCGATAGCGCCATTGTTGCCGCGGCAATGTTATCCAATCGTTATATCACCGACCGCTTCTTGCCCGACAAAGCCATTGATCTGGTGGATGAAGCCGCATCTCGTTTGCGAATGGAAGTCGATTCTAAGCCCGAAGAACTCGACGAGTTGGATCGGCGTATTATTCAGATGAAGATTGAACGCGAAGCGCTTAAAAAAGAAGATGACCGAGCGTCAAAGGATCGATTGGAAGCGCTGGAAAAAGAGCTTTCCGATCTAGAGCAAAAGTCTGCCGAAATCTCTGCGCGATGGCGATCGGAAAAAGACAGCCTTGCCTCAGCAACCAAAGTCAAAGAATCCCTCGATCAAGCCCGTCAGCAATTAGCGGAGGCGGAACGCAGTGGCGATCTGGCGCGAGCGTCTGAGCTAAAATATGGCGAGATCCCTGCCTTTGAAAAACAATTGGCTGAAGCGGAAACCAAAGGTGCAGATAAGGTCAAAGCGCTTGTCCATGAAGTTGTCGATGATGAAAATATTGCCGCCATCGTTTCGCGATGGACGGGTGTTCCTGTTGACAAGATGTTGGAAGGCGAACGGGACAAATTGCTATCCATGGAAGCGAGCATTGGCGAGCGTGTCATCGGGCAAACAGAAGCGGTGACCGCTGTATCTGCGGCCGTGCGTCGTGCACGGGCAGGGCTAAAAGATCCAAACCGACCGATGGGGTCATTCCTATTTCTCGGCCCAACTGGGGTCGGTAAGACTGAGCTGACAAAAGCATTGGCGGAGTTTCTCTTTGATGATGAAACGGCCATTGCGCGTATCGACATGTCTGAGTTTATGGAGAAACACTCCGTTGCTCGATTGATTGGAGCACCTCCCGGATATGTCGGTTATGAAGAAGGCGGTGTGCTGACGGAACGTGTGCGACGGCGGCCCTATCAAGTTGTGCTTTTTGATGAAATTGAAAAGGCGCATCCCGATGTCTTTAACGTATTGCTACAAGTTCTTGATGACGGACGCCTGACCGACGGCCAGGGCCATACAGTTGATTTCAAAAACACGCTCATCATCATGACGTCAAATCTCGGTGCCGAGCATCTTGCCGCGCAAGCAGACGGTGAGGATTCAGAATCTGTGCGGCCACAAGTTATGGAAGCCGTGCGGGCTAAATTCCGACCCGAATTTTTGAACCGGTTGGACGAGCTTATTTTATTCCACCGCTTATCGCGCGGGAATATGGACGCAATTGTTGATATTCAGATCATGGGTCTGCAAAAACTCTTAGCAGATCGCAAAATTAAACTTGAACTCGACGACAAGGCGCGGACCTGGCTTGGTGATACAGGCTATGACCCGGTCTATGGTGCGCGACCGTTACGACGAGTTATACAAAAGAAGCTACAAGATCCGCTTGCAGAGCTATTGCTTGCGGGCAATATTATCGATGGTGAAACGTTGGTCATTTCCGCGGACGATCAGGGATTGACGATAAACGGCACATCCGTCGGTGGGCGCGAGGTTTATTCGTTTGGGTCAAAACCCCCACAGCCGCCTGCTGGCACGCTGTTAAACTGAAAAAGGCGCATCTCATGACCGGCAAGTCTGATTGGAAACCTGACGAAGAAGAAACACTAAAGCTCCTCATTCGCGAGACCATTCTCGCGATGGGGCCGGGCGATGCGACGGCGCTGCCTCATAAGATTAAAGAACGGTTGCGCGGGCGCGCCACTGGCGATCTTGATGTGGACGGATATATCAAACAGGTTTTGGCAGAGACGAAAAAGGCATAGGTGGCCCGTTTTCGTTAGAGTGATTGCTCTATTTCTTGCGACCGCATCAACTGTGTCTTGGCTGCTGATAGCAGTGCGCGCGAATAGAGTTTGTGAAATCCCAGCAGTGCGGTGAAGATGAAGCCCAATGACGGCTTTTCGTTTCTTGTCGCGTCCCCAGGAACAACCGCAGACCCAAAATACAATCGCGTTGGGTTTTGGCTCTGATCTGAAATAGGGGCCGTCATAAACCAAGACCGGGTCCGCTCTGACATATCGCACATCAATAATTGGTTTTTCGCTCGATCCTCAACGCGCCAGGCAGCAAAGTGATCAATCTGACTATTTGCAACTTGGCGGGCTTGTTCATCAGTTGATGGCCGTGACGCGAAATGCGCGAGCACGAAACGCTCAAGCTTGAAAAGCCAGGTTCCATAAAATGCTGTGACGAAATCCGGAAAGCTGACGACGCAGTCAATATCCACGACGTAACAATCCGTATAACACCCGTCTATTTCGGCATAATGCTTTAAGAGTGAGTCTGACGGAGGTTCGGTTTTTTCAATGCGAAACATATTTCCTGCGCTTCTCGCCTCACGCGGGCGAAGATTATTTCTCATTGATATGTAAAACCGCCTGACCGTCTTCCAAAGCGGCATAGGCGCACACCAGGGAGGCTTGGAAAGGCGTCAGAGCGGGAGAGGTCGCTCGCTAAAGGCACATCGTCGTTTGCCTTACAATGCGCTTTTCTCGGCCCCAGCACTTGTCGCTAGAAGGTCTGGTCCGTTGCCAGGCAAGTCGCGCATGGCATTGATCATATCGCGGTGCGCTTTGAACCGATCAAGGTCTGCGCCTTTGAGGTTCTTGCCGGTCGCGGCGATTTTCAAACGCTGCGGATTAACGGCTGTACCATTGAGATGGACTTCATAATGAAGGTGCGGGCCAGTTGATCGGCCAGTGGTGCCCACATAGCCAATAATATCCCCTTGCGAGACCCGACGTCCGGCGCGCATTCCCCGCGCAAACCCTTTTAGGTGGGCGTAGGCCGTTTGGTACCCATTCGCGTGGCGTATGCGGACGTAGTTGCCAAAACTGCCGTAACGATTGGCGCGCAGGATAACACCGTCACCTGCAGCCTTAATCGGCGTGCCGCGACGCGCGGCAAAATCAACACCTTTATGCGCACGGCGATAGCCCAGGATTGGATGTTTGCGTCGGCCAAAGCCTGATGACAATCGTGCACCGTCGATTGGTGTTTTCATCAAAAGACGTTTCGCGCTTTGACCTTCAGCATCGTAATAATCTGAACGCCCGCCATCGGCATCTGCGGCGAAACGGTAATACCCTTTTTTACGGGCACCACCACGCCAGCTTAGGCGTGCGAAAAGAATGTCGCCGGTTGAAACCAAATCGCCTTGATCATCATATTGGACTTCGAAAATAGCTTCGAATTCATCACCACCGCGGATTTCCCGTTGGAAATCGACGTCATATGAGAAAGCGTCAGCCAGGTCTGCAATGATTTGATCCGGCGCCCCTTCCGATTTTGCTGAGAGGTATAAACTGCCATCAATGCTGCCGGCGACGGCCATGGTTCGTGTGGTCAGGGCGATCGGTGCTTTCTCGGCTTCCAACGCACCAGACGGTCCCCGTTGAATGATGATCCGGTTTTCCGGGTCGCTGCGAAATTCCAATCCCAGCAAGCGTGCTTCTGGATCTTCAGTTGACGAAGCGAGTTGAAACAATGTTTGGTTTGGCCAACCAAGGGTCAGATTAAACTGTTGTCCAACTTGTAGCCGACGCAAATTATAATGCTTGCCGAACGCATAGGCTGCTTCATTGCGGTCTTGTGCGCCGACGCCAGCGCGTTTTAACGCATCAACAAAGTTTTCACCGCGTGAAATGCGTACACGCACTTCTGTCAGATCGCGCTCGACGTCTCCCACATATGCAAGGCTAATGGGCGCGCGCGCATGTTGGTTTGGATTTATGTCAGCTTCAAAAAATACGGGCGGTGGAGCGTCATTCGTAGATGCCAAGGTGACGCCACCAATACGCATGGGTCGTGCAGCAATGATCGGAACAGCGGCATTGTGAGCGGGCGCCGCTGGTTTAAGGCGCGGCATCAATCCTACAGATTGCTCGGTTGTTTGAGCGACGGTAATCGGGTTAACGCGCGGCTCTGGAGCAGTGGAGTCGACGACGGCTGGCGTTGCTTCGACCGGGTTGATGATTGTTGGTACCGGTTGAGATTGTGCCGCGTCGTCTTGCGCTGTCGTTGCCGATTGAACCGGGATGATAATGCGCGTGGCTGTCTGCTCAATTTTCGGGGCCGGTGCCGGTGCTGACATCATCGAAAAGGTTAAAAAACCGGCTCCAGCAAACATGACGGCCATGGAGGCGAGGAGCGCTCCCGGGCCCCGGCGTTTTCGTTCGAGGGGGCAATATGCGGTGCCATCTTGGGTATATGCTGGCTGTGTTTCGACGAATTGCGTAGTCATCGGTCTTTTTGCCACTCTCTCAACCCGCCGGATCCTACGGAAATTACTCAGTTTTTTCTTGCCTGACGGCAATTTTTGATCCTGCGCCCGCTGTTACATGACATGCCTCGCAAAATCCCGCAATTTTTTGCATGCTACAGACGGGCAACGCTACTGATTAGACAGAATCGACCTTAATCATTGGCGAATGGTGGCGTTGGATTTTGAGGGATATCGGTAATATGCGCGCGGCGCGATTATTCGGGATTTTGATTGGGTTGCTGGCGGTGGTTATTGCCGTCGCCTATCTTTTGCGTATGCCGTTGGCGGGCATTGCTGCGCGGTCTGTGATGGCCGGTGCTGGGATTGAAAACCCGAAGGCTGAGATTGCAGCGCTTTCAATGGATCGTATCGTTTTGCGCGATGTCGCCATTGGGCCGAATGGCGCCAATGGTATCGACATTCGCGAAATAGAAGCCCGATTCAATTGGCGCACCGTGCTGCAAGACCGAACGGTGGAATCAATCAACATCGGACCCGGCACCATCCGTGCAATGGTGTCGCCAGATGGTGTCGTGTCATTACCCGGTTTCATATCCAGAAACCGAGATGGTAACAGCAGCACGGTCTTACCATTTTCAATTCTACATGTTTCTGATTTGGAAATCATCATTGATACCCCCGAAGGGGTGGCCAGCGGTACACTCGATGCGGACTATGACGCGACAACTGGCGGTAATGCAAAAATTCGTATCGCGACAGAACGCGCTGGTATTCCCACACATCTCGTGGAGAATAGCGAATTTTCACTTGAGGCGTCGATTGACGCTGACGATGCCGTTGTGGCGCAAGGCGCGTTTGCGGGAGACGCCGTAACGTCATCAGGCATTCTTCGCGATGTTGATATCAGTATTGATGCCAATCTGTTGTCTTGGCGTTCAGCCCTTAGCGATGGATTGTCGGCGCTTTCTGGTCAGACCCAGATCGACCTTAAATCCGCGACCATGAATTTGGCAGAAGTTCCCGCAACCGCAGTCATCAATAGTGCACAATCAGAGATTCTATTTGGCGGCCCGGTCGCATCCCTTCAATTGGCGGGGCAAATCAATCTTCGCACAGCAGGCGGGGAGATTATTGCAGATCTTGGCGGTCGCCCATTGACCATTCAGGCGGATAATGGGGCTGCGCTTTCGGTCTCTGAAAATGATGTCGACGCTCTGTTCCACCGGACAAATACAGGGGACAAAGCATCCTGGGCATTTGACGTTAGCGGCGGCGGGATGGCCGTGCACGGTTCCGTTGATGCAGAAACGACCGACGACGGTTGGTTTGTTTTAGCGCCAGTTCGCCTTGGTGATTACGATGCGGAACGTATTTCATTTGACGATGCGTCCGCAATCGTCCGCGTGACCACGCGCCCCGAAGGGTTAACCGCGGATATCACAATGACATCTGCCTTGCGCGTTTTGTCTATTGGTCGGATGAGTGTGTTTGATGCGCCCGTCGAAACCAATTTTTTGATTGATGCAAACTATGCAAACAAAACCGCATCGATTTCCTTGCCACCAGACCAGTGCCTGACCCTTACGAATGCGCGCATAACGATTGACCAACAAGACACCGAAGCGAAATTGAAAGATGCCACTCTTTGTGAGAACAACGCGCCGCTGGCTGTAGTAAATTGGTCCGATGCGATGCAAAGCCGTTTTGGTGGCAGCCTTTCGGCCGGTGGTTTGCAATATCGTTTAGGGCGCACAACAATCAATGGGCGTTTGCCACAGATTGAATTTTCAGGACTTTACCAACCAGCTTTACATTTAACGAGCATTACCGGCGACATTGCGGGTGGCGCATTGGTGTTCAATAAATTTTTAGTGTTTTCAAACGCCGATGGATTGTTTGATTTTAAATTAGACCACCAAATGATGAGTGCTACAGCACGGATGGATCGGGTACGGATTGTTCAAAACATGGATACGCCATTGGTGGCCCCTGTCCTTGGAAAGGGGACGTTGCAATTATACGATCGGGATGTCGATTTTGACTATGTATTGACTACGCTTCTCGGGGAACGTCTTGGCACAGGTGTGGGTGTACATAATGTAACGACGGCGCGCGGGCGTTCGATTTTTACATTTGATCGTCTTGAATATGTTGCCGACGGCATTCAACCCAGTGCCCTTGCGCCCGTGTTGAAAGGTGTCGTCGGCCAAACGACTGGCGCGACCACTGGTGAAGCTGAGTTTGAATGGGCACCAAATCCTATTGGCCTTTCGTCAAAAGCGAATTTTCAGTTTGAAGATATCACTTTTGTTGGTCCCACCAGGATCGTGAACCAGACCATCGGCGTCAACGGCCAAATGAAGTTGGCAAGTTTGTGGCCAGTGAAGACCGATGGTGTGCAGACGATTACAGTGTCCGGTGTTGATTTTGGAGCGCTACAGATTATTGAAGCTGGTGAAATCAGATTTGATATGCCCGGAGACGAAACCTTGC
>JAJFGD010000041.1 GCA_021776315.1 Hyphococcus sp.
CCGGCAGGATTCGAACCTGCGACCATCGGCTTAGAAGGCCGGTGCTCTATCCAGCTGAGCTACGGGGCCAATTTATGCGGGCCAGATCTGTTGCGACCAATGCCAGTTAGTGAGTCCACGGCTTGCGTCGACGGAACGCAAAATTATCGGAATAGGCTTTTGGATGTTGCGACGGACGGTGCTCCTCATCAATGCGATAAGGAAGGCCCGCTTTTTCCGCATAGGCGACGGCTTCATTCTGGCTATCGAAATTGAGGACGACTTGGCCTGGCGAGGTTTCCGAGGCCCCGGCCCAGCCCATCAATGGGTCAAGGCGGCGAGCCGCTTCGGCTTCAAATTCCAACACCCATCCCGCTGTCTTTGCCTTGCCAGATTGCATGGCGGTTTTGGCGGGTCTGTAGATGCGTGCAAACATGAGGCCTTTATACCTTATATCCGTTTCGTTGATGGTCGGGGCGGCAAGATTCGAACTTGCGACCCTCTGGTCCCAAACCAGATGCGCTACCAGGCTGCGCTACGCCCCGATTTCAACGTGGGTGCTCACATCGGGCATCTTGTCGTAATTGTAAAGCCCCTTCGTGACGAAATTAGGTGAGCCATGCTGCCCCACGCACGCCGCTATCATCTCCCCAGCGGTTTCGCACCAGCTTAGTGGTAATCGCGGCGGGTTTGGCGCTGGCGTTGAACACATATTGACCCCAGCGATCGGGGACCTCGGCATATAGGCGATCAATATTGGAAAGACCGCCACCGAGCACAATCACTGCCGGATCCAATAGGTTGATGACAGTCGACAATCCTTTGGCGAGATTGGTTGAAAGTTGGCTGAGGACACGTTCCGCCGCCAAATCCCCCGCCTCTGCTTGGGTGACGATAGCATCAACGGTGAGGCTTTTGCCCGTCAGTTCCAGATAATCCCTTGAAATCGCGGGCCCTGAAAGCACCAACTCTATGCAGTCCTTTTTCCCACAATAGCAGTCCCGTTCTAGTGGCGGGGCCCCATAAAATGGAAAAGGGTTATGGCCCCATTCACCGGCAATCCTGTTTTCACCCATGATTGGGCTGCCATTGACGGCGATCCCCCCGCCTACCCCCGTCCCCATGATCACCCCAAATACACTGGCGAAACCCTTGCCGGCCCCGTCGGCCGCCTCAGACGCAACAAAACAAGTCGCATCATTGGCAATATGAACTTGTTTTCCCAACTGATCCTCCAGGTCGGTTTTTAACGACTTCCCAATCAGGATCTGTGTGTTGGCATTTTTGACTGTGGTTCCATCACTTTCGAGCGCCCCCGGAATGCCCACACCAATTTTGTCGAGGCGACCAAAATCACCGGCTGCCATCGCCGTCTCCACAAGAGAGCCGATGGTTCGAAGAATTTCCGCGTAATTATGACTTGGGGTCGATGCCCGTTGGGAAAAAACAATTTGCCCTGATGCGTCGATTACGGCGACCGACGTTTTCGTCCCACCAAGATCAATGCCAATTTTATAACTCATCGGAGCATTGTGTCATTGGAAAACAAATTTTTGAAGGACTGAGCGTTTAAATTTTCACGGCTCAAACAGTAACGTGGTGATCACTCAAATATCTCGTGCTCAACCCGATCGCCTTCTTTGATATTTAGGCGTTCAAATGTTCCACCATTCACTTCTAAAACGGCAATTACCCGTGAACCGGAATGAATGCTGGTCAAAGATCGTGGCGTCGTATTCGCAGCTATCCGTTTGATAATTCCTTCAGCATCAATAAATGCCATGTCGAGCGGGATTAGTGTATTTTTCATCCACATGGAAATCGGCTGCGGCGTTTCAAAATCAAAAAGCATGCCGGCATCTTCTGCCATTTCCGTACGATACATTAGACCGACACGACGCTCTTCATCCTCGTCGGCGAGTTCGATGATAAACTTATGTTCATCGGTACCCGAATAAATCGTTACGGTTTCAGTGCTCGCAGATTTGGACTGTCCGCCAATGGCATCGGATTGCGCACAAGAAATGCTGAGCGCAGCAATCAAAACAATAAATAAATTTTTTAGAAAAAAGTTGGTACGCATACAAAACCACCTGGGTCAGTTTTCTGGATCAGGTCGCACTTCAATCGCTAAAAGTCCTTTTGGACCCGTCCCGAAAGAAACTTGTACTCGCTGACCTTGGGTCAATTCACCAAGACCGCTGCGCCGTGTCGTTTCCATATGAACGAATATGTCTTCGGTACCCTCACCGCGGGTCACAAAACCATAACCCTTTGCCCGATTAAACCATTTCACTGTTGCACGGGCAAAGTCGCCAGCTGGTGTTTGGCTCGGTACCGCTATCTCGGGCATCACCGACGTTGCTGTAGTCTCATCTATATCTAGAAGTTTAAGGGCTTGCAGACCTTTGGACCGACGCACAACTTCACATTCAACGGTCGACCCCTCGCGAGCGGTGCTCCGCCCTGCTTCTTTCAAGCAAGATGAATGGATGAGTATGTCGCCTTCGCCGCAATTCGAAATGATGAATCCGTACCCCTTTGTAGGGTCGAACCATTTTATAATACCGGTGACGGTAAAGCTTTCTTCTTCCGGTGAATGTTCAGGCTCAGTCGTTTGTTCAAGTCGGTCGGCCATGGTTTGTAAGAGTCCCCCGGTCGCACCCTGATTTCTGGTTGTTTGATTAATTATACTTCAGAAGCACCACAACGTCATTCCCTTTAGCGCAAAGAATGCACGATTTTAGTTTATTTCTTTCAGATTTTCCCCATGTGGTTGCGTGATTAGATAACATTACGGATTAATCCGTAGACAGTTCGTCGAAAAAAACTGCGTTGGGCTATGCCACCGCTTGTGATTCGAGGTCTGAGAGGAACTTACTAATCAAGAGCAAAAACACATCGAAATCTGATTCGATATTTTTCGCGGAAACACCGCCAGAAGAATTGCGATCCATCTGAATGGTGACATCGCCATCTTTATCGACATAGGCGCGACCAAATTTCACTTCATTATTAAACTTGTTGAGAAACTGGTAGCCAACATCACCAGCACTCACGCCTGGAAGCCAGGTAACAAAGGAAATATCACCGTCTGCGCCATCAACGGCTACAAGGATCAAATAATCAGAGATCTCTACTGTGACTTTGTTCGCGTCGTAATCACGAACATTGTAGCCTTGATCTGTTAGAATCTCCGAAACGGTCTCTTTACTAACACCTGCAGCAGACGCCCCAGCGAGTGGTGTAAAAATCAGCATTGCCGCTGCTAATGTACTCAAAATTCTCATTTGTCTTACCCCTCGCAGACAGTGTGGTTAACCAATCGTTAATTATGGCCCAAATTGGCGGAAAATCAACTCCAGGCGCAAAAAGACTGCCCAGCCGCAAAGCCGCGCAAAACCTCAAGTTTTCGTTGAAAATGGTAGGCCCTAGGGGAATCGAACCCCTCTTTCCAGGTTGAAAACCTGGCGTCCTAACCGATAGACGAAGGGCCCGTGATCGGTCCGCCAATGGTACGGCGAGGGCGCTGTATAT
>JAJFGD010000042.1 GCA_021776315.1 Hyphococcus sp.
CATAGTGCCTATGTAGGGCAAAGATCGCCTCACCGCCGCGCGACCCCGCGTCGCGCCCCAAAAATAGAAGTGCCCAAGAGATAGAAGTGTCTATGTCACCGCGGATAAAGAAACTGGTCGGGTTCATGGTCTTCCTGCCCGTATTAATGCTGTATTTTTTCGCAGCAGCGGCCCTTGGTGAGCGCATTCCTGATACGCAGTTTCTCAAAGTCCCCTATTTTGTGATCGCGGGTATCGCTTGGGCATTCCCGTCGAAACATCTGATGGCGTGGATGAATGCTGAGCCCCCTGAAAAGCAGCCCGCCCCAGATCGGGACTGAACTGGCACCTGCGTTGCAATACTCCCATTAGAGTTGGCTTAACCACCAATGTTAGTGGAGTTTTAACCGTGTTTGATAGAGCGAGCGGGTCATTCCGACACAAAAATGAAACACCAGTCCAATTGAAATTGGCGGGACAAGACCCGATTGACGCCATCCTATTCAACGTGAATGGAGAACGCTTATCTGATGTGTTGAACGACCCGAGAGCCTTTATCCCGGTACGCACATCCAATGGCGAAATCTTGATCGTTGCCAAAACGCAAATCGCATCCATTGTCGAAGCCGTGGATCAAAAAAGCGAAGACAACGGTGCCGATGCTGTCGAAAACAAATCGAAATCGTTTGATCCCTTTCAAATACTGCGCATTTCGCCTGAAGCAAGCCTCGATGAAATCAGATCTGCCTATAGAGCGCGCATAAAGGCCGTTCACCCAGACACGGTCGCCTCTCTTGATTTGAACGAAGACCTATCCAAAGCGGCCTCACAAGCAACGCAAAAGATTATTTACGCTTATCGTAAGATCATGCGTGATCGCAAATCATCCGAACCTGAGAGCGAAGAAGATAGTGCGACAGCAACTGCATAAACACAAAGCTTCTGAGTGATTTCACTTTATACGAATGCTGATGGATGATTGCGCGCTAACCAGCGCGACAGTTAAATTGGTTCCATGATGGCTGTGATGAGCACAAAGGAATGCCACCCTTATTCATCGTCATGAACACTGCACCCATCAATACCAATAAAGCCGCAATTGCCGCAATAATCATAAGTTGATTGTGTGAACTGCCCGAACGGCGTTCATGAAGGTCGCGCGAGCCTGAATGGTCATCATCTTCAACCAATGTTGAAAATTCTCTTTGCGATGATTGGCTTTGTAAAGCGGGATTTTGTGGCGAGCGTTCAGTTGGTGCCTGATTGCTTTTCGAATCCTGGCTGAATGTCGCTTGATTGAATTGTGGTGTCGCCATATCGGGCAGATCATGTGCCCTGTCCGACATCAAGGTCTTCCCCTCATTGTCAAACGGTACCCCATCCGGCAATTCAATTTTCGTCATCAACTTTCCCCAAACTCAGCGCTTACTAGGTGTTTTATACCATATAGATTGCAGATTGCAGCAAGAATGCTGCATTGCGCCACCAATAAAACCGCCAGTCTCATGATTTTCCTAGAAATCAGGAGACTGGCCCCGCACTGCAGCATGGCCACTCCATAACTTCTGAAACGATGACTTTCACTAATTGGGCAAAGCGATAAACTTGAGGGTGATTCCACATTCTGGACAGAGGGGAACCACCACCATGACAAAGAAATCACCTTCGATGGCTAATCACGTGCGGCACGTTTTTGTCATTACGGCAGCGTTGTTCGTCACGTTGAGCCAACCCCTCTATATGCCGGCCTATGCCTATTCGCTGGAAGATATTCTGTCGGCACCCTATCCGGAAAATCTAGTGGCATCGAGTAATGGAGAGCGCATCGCTTGGACCCAAACCCAACAAGGCGCGCGCAGCGTATGGACCGCCGCTGCACCCGATTTCGAACCCGTACAAATTGCCAGTTTTCCAAATGACGATGGTCGCCCTCTGGGACAACTTTCCCTTTCCGCTGATGGGCGCTTTGCCGTTTTCACACGGGGCGGGCCAAAAAATTGGGATGGTGATCACCCCAATCCAAACAGCGATGCAAAAGGTGCAACACAACAAGTATGGCTTGCAAAAACAAATAGTGACGACGCACGCCTGGTTGCCGACGGTGCCTCACCCGCCCTATCACCAGATGGGAAGACAGTGCTGATCCAGCACGAAGGTGATGTATTCGCCTATCCAACAAACAACCGAAAAACCAATGTCGAAACGCCCTTCTTCTCAGTGCGCGGCGCTTTGCAAAATATTCGCTGGTCACCCGATGGAGAAAAAGTAGCCTTCGTAAGCGCCAGGAACGGTCATAGCTTTGTCGGCATATTTGATACGACCACAGAAGATACTCACTGGATGGCACCAAGCGTTTATCGCGACATGCATCCGGCATGGTCTCCCGATAGCACCCAGATTGCCTTTATGCGTCGCGCTGGACGATTGAACGGTGAACGTCGCCATTTGATGATTTCGTGGCCGTTCTCCATCATGGTCGCAGATATTGAGACAGGTAAAGCTGAAGAGGTTTGGCAATCACCAACCGAAAATGCCGGCGGGCTTGCCCAACGCTATTTCCCAAAACCGCTTTATTGGACCGCATCGGATCGTCTCGTCTTTTACTCAGAACATGACGACTTCATGCGTGCCTATAGCGTCTCGCCCGATGGGGGAGCGCTTACCGCGTTAACGCCAGAGAATTGTGAAACCGAAGACACAGCCATTTCGCTAGAGGGCTCAACCCTCATTTACGCCCATAATTGCGGCGACACAGACCGACGACATTTGGCATCGGTGCCCATCAATGGCGGCACGCCGCAAGCAATCACTAGTGGTGAAGGGATTGAAACCCACCCTGTGCCCCTCGCCAATGATGTGTTGGCATATCGGGCGGCGGGAGCAAAACAACCCACGCGTATTGCGTTACTCAAAGATGGCGACACCATTTATGCCAGCGCGGCACCACCCGCAGAATTCCCCGGCGATGCGATGGTCACGCCGCAACAAGTGACGTTTCAATCGAGTGATGGGTTTACAGTACACGGTCAATTGTTCGCGCCAACGGAGATTGATGAAGGCAACACCCGTCCTGCCCTAATATTCATGCATGGCGGACCCATAAGGCAGATGCTGCTCGGTTGGCATTATCGCGGCTATTACGCCAATGCCTATGCCATGAACCAATATCTCGCATCGCAAGGCTATGTCGTCCTTGCGGTGAACTTCCGTGCCGGAATTGGTTATGGACAAAAATTCCGCCTTGTGCCCGATCATGGACCACGGGGCGCATCAGAATATAATGACA
>JAJFGD010000043.1 GCA_021776315.1 Hyphococcus sp.
ACAGGGGTGGTCTCGGTAATACTCATAGGTCTGTTTTTACTCACATTGCGCTTTCAATATAGTGACTATCCTTTCGGATTAGGAGGGGTTTTTGGCCGCGAATGTGGAAAATCCCAGTGAATGAGGGGGCGTAAACGGGCATTCGGCCATGTCCGATGTAAAAAATCCTCAAAAACTTATCCTCCCCCTTTCCAGGAGTGGTAGACTAGGGGCGCTGATTCCCTGTCGCGATGAGTGGCCAACGTGCCAAAACGAGACCGACAGTGGAACGGAAAAAAACGACCGAGAAACAAGAGATTATTTCCAAACCCTGTGAGTATTCGTGCGTAATTTTGATAAAAAGGATGATCGGGGCGACGAGATGGCACCCATGACGTTTCCGGGCCCTTTAGCCCCCTATGCCTCAAAGGCTGAAGTGAGCCGTGGACGCTTACACCCGGAAGATGAAAGCCAACTCCGTACTGCGTTTCAGCGTGACCGTGATCGGGTCATTCATGCGGTGGCGTTCAGACGCCTCAAACACAAAACCCAAGTGTTTGTGGCCCATGAAGGGGATCACTATCGCACCCGGCTGACCCATTCACTGGAAGTCGCGCAAATCGCCCGCACGATCGCGAGAGCGCTACAGCTTGATGAAGATCTCGCGGAATGCCTGGCCTTGGCTCATGATCTTGGCCATCCGCCTTTTGGACATACGGGTGAGGATGTCTTGCAAGAATGCATGGCACCTTATGATGGTTTTGATCACAACGCCCAAACGCTTCGCTTGTTGACCAAACTTGAACGCCGCCATGCTAATTTCGATGGCTTGAACCTCACCTGGGAGACGTTGGAAGGGGTCGTGAAACATAATGGTCCGCTGATTGGCCCGTTGGCAGAAGAATGCGATCCGCTGCCGGCGGCGATTGTCGAATATGCAGGGCGTCATGATCTCTGGCTTGATAGTTTTCCGTCTTTGGAAGCACAGGTCGCATCGCTCGCCGATGACATCGCTTACAACAATCATGATGCCGATGATGGATTGCGTGCAGGTCTGCTCGACTATGCAGATGCCCGGGATGTGCCGCTTCTGGGGGCTGCCATTCGCGGTGCGGAAAACCGCTATCCGAACGCGCCACGCGATATTTTGATCGCTGAGGCTGTGTCTGACCTGATCGGCGTCATGGTGACTGATCTGCTGGAGGAAACGCGGGCGCAAATCGAAAAAAGTTCTCCACAGGATGCGGACGCGGTGCGTCGCGCCGGCTATGCCCTTTGTCGTTTTTCACCATCATTGGCCGCCGATTTGACAGAAATGAGCCGGTTTTTACAGGCGAATATGTATCAGCATTTAAAAATGTATCGTGAGCGCAGCCAGGCAAAGCGAATTGTTAAGTCTTTGTTTGATTTGTATTTTTCCGAACCTGAGATCTTGCCACCAGAATGGCGTGCACGCTATGAAGGGGCTGGAGACACCCCCAATGAAGCCCGGTTAGCAAGGGTCGTTTGTGACTACATTGCCGGCATGACAGACAGATATGCGATACGTGAATACCGCCGCCTCTTTAGCGTCGAATTTCAGGACTAGCGTTACCCGTAACGCGGGTCCGATGGTAAACTATGCACCAGAATCGATTCGGCGTTGAACATTCGACATAGATCCGTGGTCCAACAGAAGGGTCACAGAAAAGGCGTTTAGGGATAGGGCGCTAGGCGATAGGGCGTAAGGCGATCGGGCTTTTAAGATCCGGCAGAGTAATTTCTGCCAAGTGCAAATAACAGGGGCGCTGGTAAGGAGCGACTTAAGACGATGACGAATGCAAGCGAAACCATAGACGACGAATACGAAGAATATGATGAGTTCGACGAGGACGATGAGCGCGGCCTGTCGGGCTTTTCGGTATTGGTCATCGGCCTTGTGATGATTGGTGCTTTTGTCTCCGTTGTCTGGATTGCGTACCAGCAAGGGATCAAAACCGGCTCTGGCGGCCTAGGGATCGAAACACCCTATGTTGCGGCGGACCCTGATCCGATCAAAATTGAAAATGCGGAAATCGAACAACCGGTCACTGACCGGGAAGTCTATGACGTGTTTGATGGTGACACAGAAACACCGGTTACTGTCCTAACAGAAGGTCCGGAAGAACCTGTGACGCGGGACGTTGAAGATCCAATTGGATCGATCGCAGCCGAAGCCGAAGACGCGGCCGCAGCGGTCAGTGACGAAGTTGAAGATCGTATTGTGAGCTTGCAACAAGAAGATGCGGCGGCGCTTGATATTGATGCGACACCACCAGCAACGGATGCGGCGGCAGATGTCGTTGAGGATGTTGTCGATACGGTCGTGGCTGCAGCACCAACGGGAAGTGCTGTCAGCGGGACCCATGTGGTGCAAGTCGGCGCGTTCCGATCCAATGATGAGGCAGTTGCGCAATGGAATCGTATGGCTAGTCGCTTGGACGGCTATCTCGACGGCAAGTTGCGTGATGTTGAGCGCGCTGATCTTGGTGATCGCGGTGTTTATCACCGCTTGCGGATTGGGCCTTTCAATTCTTCCCAAGAGGCCAACGAATATTGTGCCGGTTTGAAAGAACGCGGACAGGATTGTTTGCCAAAAGGCCTTTAATTTGAGACCCGGCACCGGTCGTAAATGCCGGTGCCAACCAAACCGAAATCCCCGTGTCGCGAAAGCCGGGCTAATCCTCGCGCTGACACCATTGCATTTGAGTGAATAGACCGTGCCGTTAGCCGCGATATATGACTGTGAAGGGCCGCGTTTGAATGACGAAGAACGTGCGCTCTTTAAAGATGTTGATCCTTGGGGGTTCATCGTGTTCGCGCGACATTGTGAGTCTCCGGACCAATTACGTGCCCATTGTGATGAGTTGCGCGAGGCTGTTGGCCGCGCCGATGCACCGATCCTGATTGACCAAGAAGGGGGACGTGTCGCGCGCATGGCCCCGCCAACCTATGCGCGCCATCCAGCACCTGCAGTGTTTGGGGCATTGTGGCAATTGGATCCGGAAAAAGCGCGCGAGGCTGCCCGGCTCAACTCGTATCTGCTTGGGCGTTTGGTTTCTGACTGCGGTGCGAACGTCAATTGCGTGCCGATGCTGGATGTGCCGCAACCTGATGCCGACCCGACCGTGATCGGTGATCGTGCTTATGCAAAACATCCAGAAATTATTGCGGCACTTGGCGCCGAAGTGATTGAGGGAACCTATGCTGGCGGTGCGCTACCGATCTTGAAACATATTCCAGGTCATGGGCGCGCGCTATGTGATAGCCACCACGCATTGCCGACAGTTAGTGCGAGCAAGATTGATCTCACGGAAATCGATTTTGCACCATTTCGCGCGTTGAATAAGACACCCATGGCGATGACAGCCCATGTTCTCTATGAGGCTTTTGACGCCGCGCAGTGTGCAACTTTGTCACCGACAATCATTGAAGATGTGATCCGCCAAGATATCGGCTTTGACGGCTTGTTGATGAGCGATGATCTCAAAATGAAAGCACTGGGCGGTTCCATTGAAAATCGAACCCGCGATAGTTTTGCTGCGGGTTGTGATATCGCCCTTTGCTGTAATTTCTCTATGGACGAGAAAAAGCAAAGCCTCTTGGGCGCGCAAGAATTATCGGGCAAAGGGAAAGATCGCGCGAAGGCGGCACTCGCCCCACAACGGGTGGTTGAACGTCGCGATACGACCGAGGATTACGAGCGTCTGGGGGCGCTCATTAAGCCAGTTTTGGCACAAGCGTGACGACGTCGCGAAAGTTGATAGGCGCAGCATGGAATCGCGCGTAAGGTAGCAAGATGGCTGATGGTGGATTGGTAAGGGCGGTTGATAACGCCGACGGGGAAGACGACGATCAGGTCGTCGGCCAGGACGAGGCTTGTGAGCAAGCTGGCGTGAAGGGCGAGGCTGGTGGTTTAGAGGCCGTGCCTAGTGATGTAGAGCCTCGTGAAGAGACTGATTTCGACGCGCCCGTCCGCTCTGAACCCGTCGATGACCATACTGACGCCGACATTGATGCTTTGGTCGTCAATATCGATGGTTATGAAGGCCCGCTTGATGTTTTGCTCGATCTCGCGCGGACGCAAAAAGTCGACATTCGAAAGATTTCGATGGTGGCGCTCGTGGACCAGTATTTGGTCTTTGTGGAGGTTGCCAAGCAACGCAATTTAGAACTGGCGGCGGACTATTTGGTGATGGCCGCTTGGCTCGCTTATTTGAAATCACGACTGTTATTACCGGTCGGCGATGAAGAAGGCGATGAGCCGACTGCTGACGAAATGGCAGCGCGGCTTGCGTT
>JAJFGD010000044.1 GCA_021776315.1 Hyphococcus sp.
CCTTGGCGCACATAAATCCCGTTATCCACATTAGACCACCGACGCCATTCCGGATCGTCCACCGAAAATTGCGTTTGTGTCTTTTGAGCAGGAGAAAGGGTGTTCAAGAATGAGTTGGCGGCATGCACAATCGGTTCAGTCGATACGCCGGTTTGCTGAATTGGAAACAGGCCCGGAATGATGTCGCCATTTGTTGTGACGCCCTTAAATCGTTTACTTATCGCCTCCAACTCTTGGTTCGCGAACCGTAATTTAACAGCAAGCGTCCGTTCATCATATTGATCTTGCGCTTGCGCACCTGCGACGATCAATATCGCAATCATAAATGGAATAATTCGAGTCATTACCCCTCCGGTGTATGGCGGATAGCTTATCCCAATCAGCGCCCATCGCAATGGACGAGAGCGACTATTTGGCGACTGGGTGAGTACGCCATGAACTTTAATTTGGAAGATGCTGTAATTTTTGTCCAGTGGGCGTTCGCGGCTGGCTCGCCCGAATGACCGTTATTGGCCCTTTGCCGCCGGTGAACCGGCTCCGACTGAATGACAGAAAACACTCACAAAACAGTCATTCGTCGGGATGTGCGTTCTCAGTAATCGGAACAAGCGCTAACGAATATTACTCCATCATCAGACATCCCACTATCGTTGAGGGCATCTAGAATTTCATCTAAAGCTAGTTGGTCGTGTGGTGTGAGCGGGGTTCGTCGAATTTGGTCTTCGGCTGATGTTTTTACGTAGTTATGTTCAAGCTCGTGTAGTATGAGGCTCGTGTTAAATTGAATATTAGTAGATGGCTCTATGGCACTGATTATCTCGGTGAAATCCGCGCTATTAAGAACAGGCCAATGGATATCTCCAGCACGTTGATCAAGCTTCTTTCGCCAGTCGTCAAAACGCTTAGCGAGACGTTGACTGCTAATGTCGCGATCATACCAAATATCCATAAATAATATGCCTCGTTTCGCAACGCGCAAGGCTTCCTCGAACGCTTTTGGGCGGTTGGTAAAGTGATGGACTGTGAATTCGCTGACGACAATGTCGAACGAGCCCTGCTCAAAAGGTAGATTTTCTGCTGCGGCAATCTTGCCGCATAATTTGCGTTCTTCAAGTTGCCCGATTAGTTCTGCATTTGGATCGACGCCGCAAGCGTTAATACCCGCGTCACATAGTTGCCCAATCAGTTTCCCGTCTCCACAACCAAGGTCGAGCACTGACTGTGGCCGTATAGCGAGAATTTTAGCAAAAAATTGACGGCGATATTCATCATGGGGCCGTGTTTTGTTTGTGACCATTTCAAGCTTTCCTGAGCGAGATATTCAATTGATCTATTAGTGGTGAGTAGGCCATTATCGATTAAATTGAATTGCAGATACGGTATATTTTGACATAATATACACTAAATCCGACAATGAATATTTTTCGATGAATTCACAAAATGAGAACGTTCGCCTGTGGGTAGAAAAAACATCCTATAAGCGAGGATATAAAAGCGCATGGCACAGAAATTCATTCGCACAGCTCATTTATCCTAGCCAAGGCGTAATGAATCTAAAAACCCACGGCGGGGTATGGATTGTGCCTCAGTACCGGGCGGTTTGGCTGCCTAGTGGAGAAGAGCATTGCGTTGAAACGCGTACAGGGTTGCGTATGCATAGCGTTTATTGTCGAGGAAAGTTGTTGAAGGCGTTGCCAGGAAAAGCATCTCTAATTTCGGTTTCAAACTTATTGCGGGAATTAATATTGTGGTTGGAACGACGTCGCCGCGAGGCGGGTTATAAAAATACAGTTGATAGTGTCAATGGCTTATTCATCGACTTAATGGCTAGGACAGATACTCCTCCATTGTACATACCCCAACCAACTGATACGCGATTGAAAAGAATTTACAAAGCGCTCCATCACAACCCGGCTGAATCAACAACTCTGCAGGAGTGGGCGCAAGAATTAGCGATTAGCAGCCGTGGGCTCGCCAGGCTATTTGATTCAAATGTCGGATTGAGTTTTACAAAATTTCGTGAGCAAATTCGATTGCAGGCATCATTTGAGGCTCTGGCTGCAGGCGCAAGCGTGAGCCAAGTTGCTTATGAGCTTGGTTTCACATCGTCATCTAGTTTTATCAAGGCTTTTCGATTGGCGACCGGTGTAACGCCAGGAAAGTTTTTTGATAATGAAATTATATTCTGAAAAGACGCGAGCAAGGCCTACCACAATTTCAGCGGCGAGTGGCAGAAGGCCTGGACGCCGTGATCAAAACACGCGGCGAAATGAATGTCCGGTTACGGCGCAAAATCAGCCGATGACGCGCGGGATCGCAAATGACCGTTTTTTGGCCGAAAGCAGAACTTCAAGTGATAAAATGCTGACAGGCTGCTACTGGCCCTTAGCCGCCGTAGGTCGATAGCCGATAGTGACCCACTCCGGTCATCACGGCGTAAGTCAACTGGGTCAGCAACAAGGTGCGACAATCTTTCAATACCCTGCTACGCTCACCTCAAAGAAGCGATCCGGCCACTGGCGCTCGTTGATGCTACCTGCAATCATGACGGGCTACAGTCAAAGTAGTAGGTTACAGGGTTCATAAAGAGAAAAGGGTATTCAACATGTTCGTGGGTCACTTCGCAGTTGGTGTAGCAACCAAAAAATTGGCCCCAACAATGCCGATTTGGATATTGTTCCTAGCACCGCAATTTATGGATTTGTTATCTGTGCCACTTGTCGCTATCGGCATAGAAGGCTTTGAGTATGGTCCTTATGGACATTTTACCCTGAATATACTTTACACCCATTCTTTGGTCGGTGCGCTGGCCATCGCCGCGGTCGCATACTGGATCGGAAACAACTTTTGGAAATCCAGTCGCGGA
>JAJFGD010000045.1 GCA_021776315.1 Hyphococcus sp.
GTGCCGCCTGCGCTGCGGAAAGGTCATTGTTTTCTAAAAGGGCTTCTGCTGCGACGCGTAAATCATGGTCACTTTCAATCCGGCTATAAAGTCCGAGTGCTAGCTCCATCGCATCTGCATCAAGCGGGCGTTCGGCAAAGGCTTCAACCAAGAGCCGAAGGTCATGGTCGCTTTCTACGCCCTCCGCCGCACTGATGAGGGCCGGCAATATTTCCGCTGTCAGCGTTTGATTTTCGAGGATCGACTTCAAGGCCAGACGCAGATCATGGTCGCTTTCAATGGTTTTTAGTTTTTCGGCAACCGTTATAATTTCATCTTTCGACAACTCAGCTTGCTCGCTCAACGCTGTTGCGTAACGGCGGAAGGCGTGATCACCCTCTAAAAAATCAAGCTCCGCGATCACTGCAGCCGTGCCACCAGTTTCGATAAGAGCTTCGACCCGCTCATCCGATTGCACGCCGCTTGAACGCAAAAATTTCAAAACCAATGCGGCGACGGCGCTATCAGTTTCGTCGCCGTCGTCCTGTTTTTCGTCATCAACAAAATAGCGAATGTCGACGCCATCGCGGTCATCCTCGAAGACTGCGCGCTGCGTTTCGTCGTCAGTAGCAATTTCTATTTCGAGTTTTCGATCGACGGATTTGATGCCATTACCGTCATCGGTCAGTTCAAAATCACCGCGCCATGATGCTTCTAGGGTTTCATTCTCCTCGCGCAGAATGAATTCGCCACGATCGCCATTGACCGTGTGGCGGATAGAACGCTCATCGTCACTGTCGATATTAATGCGAATATTCTGGTCTTTAACCGCAAGCGCATAGGTCGCGGAGACAAGAATGGCACCGATGGTGACGGCTCCGAGGGATTTCAAACTTTTCATGGCAGTGGTCTCTTTGTTGCCCCGTAAAACTAGCGGAAACTAATCAACAAATGAACTGCCTTTTATGGGGTGAAAACGCCCTTTACGCCTCATTCTATCGATTATGCCGACCGGTTCGCCGCCAAATAATCGGTACTTCGCATCTCCATCAAGCGAGACGCCGTCCGTTCGAACTCAAATACACCATCACCTTTTGGATATAGTTGGTGAGGTTCACCGGCGGCTGAGCACACCAGTTTGACGCGCCGGTCGTAAATTGCATCGATAAGGGTGACAAACCTTTTTGCCTCATTCCTCATATCGGGACCCATAATTGGAATGTGATCGAGATAGACAGCACCATAGTGGCGAGCGATCGCAATATAGTCGTTGGCCCCAAGCGGCTTTCCGCATAGATCGTCAAATTCAAATCGAGCGGCCCCTCTCGCAACGCGTGGAATGGACAAGTCGCGTCCCAATATACGAAGCGTTTCTGCGTGTTCCTTGGCACCACAAATCATGCGTTGCCAAGCAGCATCCATCGCGGCATCTGCTTGTTCGCCGAGTGGTTGATAATAGACGGGTGCGTTTTCAAGTTTGGCAAGGCGGTAATCTTTTGCTGAGCTTAGTTCGAAAACATCCAGGCGGCTTTGCAATAAATCGATAAAGGGAAGAAACAATTGCCGGTTCAGGCCGTCTTGGTAAAGATCATCAGGTGCACGGTTTGATGTCGCAACAACGACTACACCCAAATCGAATAAAATGGAGAACAAGCGACCGAGGATCATCGCATCGGTGATATCAGTGACTTGAAACTCGTCGAAACATAACAGCTTGGCATTTTGTGCAATGTCGTAGGCGACCGGTGGCATGGGGTCGTCAGGCGCTTTGCGGGAATAGGCTTTATGGCGTCGTTTTTCTTGATCGCTGGCAGCGCGCCAATGGCCAATGCGCTCATGAATGTCAGCCATAAATTCGTGGAAATGAGCACTCCGTTTTGATGCATAGGGTGTGTTGTTGAAGAACACATCCATGAGCAGGGTTTTACCACGCCCAACACCGCCCCAAATATAGAGACCGCGTGGTGGCTGTTTTTGCCGGCCAAAAAAGCTGCGGCCAGTACCGTAAGGAATGAGGGCTTGATGCAGTGCATGAAGCCGGTCCACAGCTTCATCTTGCGCTGGATCAGCGTCTAGAGCGCCCGATTGAACGAGCGCGTCATATCGTGGCCGCGGCCCCCTTTTCATGCTTTCGGCTATAGCCTGCTCTGTCGCGTTCGTCACGGGGGGTAAAGAGAACGCGTGCCGTCACGGTTGCGAGAGCGGCAGCAAATAGCTGAGCGGCAATAAATCCCGGCGCGTCGAGAGGGCGAATTCCGGAAAATGTATCGGTAAGCATTCGAGCGAACGTGACGGCAGGATTCGCAAATGACGTTGATGACGTGAACCAGTAACCGGCAGTGATAAAGAGCCCGACAGATACGGCCACGCTTTCAGGGCGGAACCGTAATGCACCTAGGATAGTGATAACCAAACCGAATGTTGCGACGGCCTCTCCGGTGATTTGCCCCAAGCCTGCGCGGGCTTTGACGCTTTGTTGCAAGATTTCTGTGTCAAACATGATATGCGCCAAAAACACACCGGCGATGCCGCCAATCAATTGGACCAATACATAGGCACCGCTAAGCGCCGGTCGAATTTCACGGCGCAGGGCAAAAGCGAGGGTGACCGCCGGATTGAAATGCGCACCGGATACCGGCCCGAAAATGGTGATTAAAATGACAAGACCGGCACCGGTCGCAATGGTGTTGCCAAGCAGAGCAATCGCGTCATTCCCGTTGGCGAGGGTTTCACCCATAATCCCAGAGCCAACCACGATAGCCAGCAACATCGCTGTGCCCAACGTTTCAGCCCCCAATTTCTGAAAAGTTGAAAACGTCATGGAGCATCCTCTCGCAGGAATTGATCAATCTGTACCCGGATCGATGTGAATATGGTCTCAAAAGCGTCGAGCTTTTGCGCATCGCTTCCCTCGGCAGCGGCCGGGTCTGGAAAACTCCAATGTTTTTGCTGGGGTGCTTGCCCATTTTGGCTTGGCCAGACCGGACAGACCTCCCCGGCCGCATTGTCACAAACGGTGACAATGAAATCCATGATTGGCGCACTGTCGACCGCAAACTCATCCCAACTTTTTGAGCGCGGGGCATCAAGGCCCAACGAAATTTCATGTCGGGCCAAAGTT
>JAJFGD010000046.1 GCA_021776315.1 Hyphococcus sp.
CGTCATTAAAAACGGCACGTTCGTATATAACCGCACGGCTGGCAGCGCGTCATTGACAGAAAATGTTCCTGTGACAGATGAAACGCTTTTTCATGTAGCGTCGATTGCGAAATATTTTACCGCTGCGCTGGTGTTAAAATCAATCGAGGAAGGAATGATCGCAGTAGACGATCCAATTGCCAAATACGCTCCGGATATGAAACTTGCAACACGGGGTGTTACAATTGCTGACCTTCTTTCCCATCGGTCAGGATTAGGCTCTTCTTACGTTACCGAGCAGGAAACAGATCGAGACGATGCTTTGGCGGCGATCGATAATGTACCATATGATCCGGATAAGTTGGGGAAGTTTAATTACTCCAACGATGGTTACGACGTTCTAGGCGTTTTGCTGGAGCGCATATATGGGCGCGATTACGAAGATCTGCTGCGTGAAAAAATATTAACGCCAGCCTGTCTCGAACGTCCGCGCATTTGGAGTTCGATTGACCTTTCCGATCCAGAGATAATTAGTCAGCCACTAGCGCCAGTCCCGCCTAAACTAATTAACCGGAACTACGGTATGATAGCTTCCGGCGGACTGTTGATTACAGCAGAAGATTTGGCAGCCTATCAATGGGCGCTTTCACGTGGAAACGTACTCAGCGTGCAGTCTATCGAAACCCTGTTCAAAGCGCGCGAAAAGCGGAAGACAAATTACGCAACATTTGGTGGTTTTTGGCGTGAGCACGATGTTTTGGGTGCGCGGCTTAGCGCGCGTGGTTATGAGGAGTGGGGCGATAATGCGATTCTCATACACTATCTGGATAAAGACATCATTGTCGCGGTTGTGACTAGTCGTGGTCCAGCGGAGGATTCCGGCCAACCGTCATTTCGTATGCAGTTGTCAAATGCGATCGAAAATTTGCTAGCGGAAGGTTTAGCAAAGGACACTTAGAGAATTCTTTGACTAACCGGCGTCAGTTTTTGCCTCTGCGCTATTGTCAGCGGCGGCACCGCTTGAAACCGTCACCATGGCAGCGCGTAAAACCCGCTCGCCGATCGTGAAGCCAGGTTGTGCAACGTCCACCACATGGCCTGTTGGTATGGAACCATCTGGCACTTGGGCAACGGCTTGGTGCAAGTTTGGATCAAATTTTTCACCGGAGGCATCAATGCGGTTAACGCCATGGCGTTCCAAAACGGAAAGTAATTCTTTTTCCGTCATCTGAATGCCCGATAGTAAACCCATAAATGCGTCGCTACGCCCTTCCGGAAGGCTGTCGCCTTCGATTCCAGCCGCGCGCAATGCCCGATCGAAATTATCGGCAACGGCAAGAAGGTCGCGTGCGAAGCCAGCAATGGCATAGCGACCTGCATCAACTTTTTCCCGGGCGGCACGGCGACGCGTGTTTTCCAACTCCGCCGCGATACGTAAAATCCGATCATTCAGCTCAGAGATTTCTTGTTCGGGCGTTTTGGAATCGACACCGGCGTCTTCATTTTGAAGATCGGCATTATCGCCTTGATCTTCTTGTCCGTCATTTTCGGGAAAATTTTGGTCGCTCATAAAACTCGATCTTCAATGCTGCTCAACGTGGTGAAGGGGATTTACGCGTCGAAGCGCCCTATTTCAACAGGCGGGAGACGACTTCGGCGGTGTAATCAACAATTGGAATAACTTTGGCGTAATTCAACCGGGTAGGGCCAATAACCCCAAGAACCCCTACAATATTACGCGATTCGTCGCGATAAGGGGCGGCTATCACTGAAGATCCAGATAGCGAGAATAGCCGGGTTTCTGATCCAATGAAGATTTTGACCCCAGGCCCGTCTTTGGCTGCCGATAATAGGTCGATCACGTCCCGCTTGCGTTCCAGGTCATCAAATAGCATGCGGACCCGTTCAATATCCCCAAGGGCGGTTTCATCAAGCAAATGCCCAGTTCCACGCACGATCAGTGAGGAATCCTCTGCGCTTGATAAATCTGCGACGCCCTGGCGGACCAGGCGCGCCGTAATTTCATCCAATTCGGCGCGGTGGGATTCAATTTCATGGATAATGCTGGAACGAGTTTCATGCAGGCTTCGCCCCCGCAGTCGCGCATTAAGATAATTACCGGCGGCAACAAGGGCGGATGATGGCAGGTCAATTGGAGTTTCCAGCGCGCGATTTTCCACGCGCCCATCTTCATAGACGAGGACGGCGAGGGCTTTAGCGGCTCCAGCCGACACAAATTCAATCTGCCGTAAGGGCGCATCCGATATCTGGGTGACGACCAGGCTTGCTGATTGGGTGAGACCAGAAAGGCGTGTCGCAGCGTTTTCAAGCAGCCGTTCTATGTCATTTCCGGTTGTTTCCGCTTCGATCGCGCGACGTTCTTCCTCGGTGAGGGCTCCAACTTGCATTAGGCCGTCAACGAAAAGCCGTAGGCCGGTTTCCGTTGGCAAGCGTCCGGCCGAAATATGGGGTGCATGTAAGAGGCCCGCGTCGGTTAGGTCCGACATGATATTGCGGATCGTCGCTGCAGAGACCTCAACGCTTTGATCATTGCTCAAAGTGCGTGAGCCAACAGGTTCGCCCGTAGAAAGATAGGTCTCTACGAGGCGGCGAAATATATCGCGCGATCTTTCATCAATGTCGTTCAAGCTGCTCATAGCCACACAAATCGGTTTTTCGCTCGGAATCTAAAAATAAGGACATACTGGCGAAACACCAAGCATAAAAGACGGCTCGACAAGGGTGATCGTACGAGGCTAGGAACGGCGGACCATTAGGGAGTTATTCATGAGACCATCTGGCCGCGCCTTTAACGAACTGCGTTCCGTATCGCTGGAACCAGGCTTTTCCAAACATGCTGAGGGGTCTTGCCTCGTCAAATTCGGCGAAACCCATGTGCTATGTACTGCCAGTTGGGACGAAACCGTGCCGCCTTGGCTGCGCGGCGGCGGCAAAGGCTGGGTGACGGCTGAATATGGCATGTTGCCGCGATCCACGGGCGATCGCATGAAGCGGGAAGCCAAGCGCGGTCAGTCGGGACGTACTCAGGAAATCCAACGACTCATTGGTCGATCATTGCGGGCTGTTGTGGACCTCAAAGCGCTGGGTGAGCGCCAAATCATGATCGATTGTGATGTCATTCAAGCTGATGGCGGCACCCGTACAGCGGCGATCACAGGTGCGTGGGTTGCATTGCGCGAGGCATGTGATTGGGCCGTCGCCCAAGGCATTATCAAATCCAGCCCGATTACGGACGGCGTTGCCGCGATATCATGTGGCCTTGTTGCAGGTGCACCGTCGTTGGATTTGGATTACGACGAAGATTCAACAGCACAGGCCGATGCCAACTTTGTCATCACGGGCAAAGGCGGATTGGTTGAAGTGCAAGCAACTGCAGAAGGGGACCCGTTCTCCGAAGATCAGTTCGCGGCCTTGCTGACGCTCGCCAAGGTGGGATGTACAACGCTTTCGAAACTACAAAGTGAAGTTTGATAGACTTAAGGATATCAGTCTTCATTTGTGTACAAACGGATTGTCCCACAGAGCGTCGTTGGGGTTTTTCGCAAGAGTGTAGTTTTCCTGGCGCGCGAGCCATGGTAAGCGAGCCCTAGCGGCGATTTTAATCAGGACGTCATGCTACAAGTACAACAACCTGCCGACGAAAGCGTTCCCGCAGAACCTGCGGAGAGTGGTGGTGAATCTGCGCTTGAACAGCTCGTGGGCATTGACGCTCTGCGCGAGAAGTTCAACGAATTTGTTGTCTTTTTTCAGTCGCAGATGTTGTCCATCGATGTCGCCATCCAGGCCGCGATATTGTTTATCGCCCTGGTGCCGGCGGCCGTTTTTGGGCCGCAACTTAAAAAACTGATCCAAAGTCAGATTGCGCCCCGTGCTCCCTATGGGGTGTTGCGCCGTGCTGCGAGTGCCTTTGCCCATATCGCGACCCCGATTGCACTGTTCATTACCTTGCAGATTAGCGATGTAATTTTACAGTCGTTTGGGGTTTACAGCGTCCTTGTTGCAGCTGGATCGAGTTTTCTGGCCGCATGGATTGTTATTCGCCTTGTAACATTGGTTATTCGTTCGCCCTTTTGGTCGAAAGTGGCGTTTTATTTGGTTTGGCCGATCGCGGCGCTTGACGCGTTTGGTGTTCTCGATGACGTCCTAATTCAGCTGGAAGCGTTTTCAATTCCGTTGGGGCAAAACGATAGCGGTCAAGCTGAACGGTTATCTGCATTGGACCTCGTGCGCACGCTCGCAGTGTTTGGTGTTCTATTTTGGGGCGCAAGCTTCATCAACAAATTCGTCACCAGTCGAATTAACGCCATTGATGAGCTGACGGTTTCATTCAAGGCGCTGTTAGCCAAAATCTTGAATATCTTGTTGCCGGTAATCGCTTTGATTGCGGCCTTACAGATAGTCGGGTTTCCCTTTGGCACGCTAGCGATTTTTGGTGGCGCGGTTGGTCTTGGCGTCGGCCTGGGTATGCAGCGCACGGTCTCGAATTTTTTCGCGGGCTTTACGTTAATTGCGGACAAGTCAATCAAGCCGGGCGATGTCATTCAGATCGAGGACACTTTTGGTTGGGTAACGGAGATGAATTCTCGTTACGTTTCCATTCGCACCCGCGATGGGATGGCGCATTTGGTGCCCAATGACCGCTTCATCAATGAAGGGGTGATTAATTGGTCCCATTCAGACCGGGTGGTGCGACTCCATGCGCCGTTTGGTGTTTCCTATGGGACGAAGGATTTGCGTGCGCTTGCCAGCAAAGTTGAAAATACTGCTGTGGAGGTAGAACGCGTTTTGAAAACGCCTGCACCGCGCTGCAATTTGGTTGAGTTTGGCGACAGTTCGATCAACTTCGATTTGCGCTTTTGGATTCATGATCCGGCCAATGGGATTACCAATGTGCGCAGCGATGTCATGATGGCGGTTTGGGAAATGCTACAAGAGAACGGCATAGAGGTGCCATTCCCACAGCGGGATTTGCACATAAAGTCTGCGCCAAAAGGCCTTGCCGTCGAAATTGATGACCGCCCGCGATCACATATCCGTGAGGAATAACAAAGCACTAAAACGGGCTTTGCTGCGGTGATTTTCTCGTTCTATATTTGACCCCTGCAGGGGTGCGGATCGTTACTAGCGGAGACCGGAATCATGAGAACTATATCCTTTAGCTTGGCAGCGATTATGTTGTTAGCAGCATGTGCGACGACAACGCCATATGGTCCAGCCGCTCAAGGTGGCGGATACGGATTTTCTGACCAACAGATTGAAAGTAACAGATATCGCGTCACGTTCCGTGGAAATTCTTCGACACCTCGTGAGACCGTTGAAAATTCGCTGCTTTATCGGGCGGCAGAACTGACGGTTGATCAAGGTTTCGATTATTTCGTCGTGATTGAAAATGAAACGGATGCGGACACGTCATTGCGTGGATCATCCTATCCTGCATTTTATGGTCGCTATGGTGCCGGTTACCCGTTTCACCGATCCTTTTATTCATTCCCATATTATGCCTATGGGTTTGGTTGGGGCTATCCATATGACAGCTATGTTCGCGAAGTGACGCGCTATTCTGCCGTCGCATTCGTCGCGATGCACCAAGGTGAAAAACCAGCAGACAATCCCAACGCATTTAATGCACGTGAGGTGATTAGCAATCTTGGTCCGATTGTATTGGGCGACGGGTCTTAAGGCTGACGACTTAGACCGCGCGTAATATTGGTTGTTCTTGAGTTGCCATAGTTTCGTAAAATACCACAAACCCTCGCGGTGTGTGCCGGCCAATTATTCCGCGTTGCCGACCAATATGGATAACAGAACCAACAGCGGGTCGTCTTGGCGCGTCCACTGCAACACCATCGACGGAGACGTCTAAGACTTTCACATAGAGCGCCGTTCCATCTTCAAGGCGGCAAACAGCACGCGTATTGGGTCCGGGGTGACGTGGTGTCGTACGCCGGTCTTCTAACCCTTCTGCGAATTTCGGATTGGACAAAAGCATCAATTGTTCAGTCAAAATAGTACGTCGCTTTTTTGACAGCAGAAATGAAACTGCGAACCCATCTGGGAATGTTCGCGCGACGGTTCCTTCAATCACATCAAGTCCTTTGATGCGGACGACAACAGCGTCACCAGGAACAGCGTTGGTATTGACCAATAGTGCCATATTACCAGGGGAAATATTCAGGAGTTTACCTTCATATTCATCGACGGTGTTGATGACGATCTGAGCCGGTAGGTCGAGGCTAATTCGCCGATATCGTCTTTCGTCCCGTTTTGACATGTTCAAATTCCCCAAATTGCTGAATTTCTCTCAGCCCTTGCAATCTATTGGCCAGCGATAAACCAACCTCTAATGGGGTCGCTAAGTTTTTATATTTATTTCCAGATGGTTAACACTGTATTGGGCTGGGCTTGCGGTGGTTTGTGACGCTTGTATGGTGAGCCGGGGCGCGGGTCAGACAAACTTCCTTTGGAGAATGAGATCCGATGAAAAGAATTTTTATGGCCGCTGTAGCGGTGGCGGCGACAATTGGGATGGCGAGCGCGCAAGACGATCCGCATCTTTGGCTAGAAGAGGTCGAGGGCGAAGAAGCGCTTGACTGGGTTCGGTCTCAAAATGACCGGTCGCTAGCAGAATTAGAAGGCGATCCGCGTTTTGACGCGCTGTATCAAGAAGCCTTGTCGATCCTGAATTCCGATGCACGATTACCCTTAGGGCAGATTCACAACGGCCAGATTTACAATTTCTGGCAGGATGAAGCCCATGTCCGTGGCATTTGGCGTCGCGCAGATGTGAACAGCTATCGTGCCGGTTCG
This sequence comes from Hyphococcus sp., assembly GCA_021776315.1. GTDB lineage: Bacteria > Pseudomonadota > Alphaproteobacteria > Caulobacterales > Parvularculaceae > Hyphococcus. Next base: position 6,808 of record JAJFGD010000046.1, read on the forward strand.
CCGAATTGGGAAACCGTTTTGGATTTTGATGGTCTCGCGGAAACAGAGGGAGAAAATTGGATCCGCGGTGGTCTCGCCTGTTTGTCGCCAACATATCGTCATTGCATGGTAGAGGTCTCCCATGGCGGCAAAGACGCCGGGGTGTGGCGCGAATTCGATACCGAAACAAAAGAATTTGTGGCCGGTGGTTTCGAAATGCCAGAGGCGAAATCGACGGTTGCTTGGATTGATGAAGACACGCTGCTGGTTGGCACGGATTGGGGTGAAGGCTCGCTGACGGATTCTGGCTATGCCCGCACATTGCGTATTTGGCGACGCGGAGATGATCTTTCTGATGCGACGGCTTTCTATGCAGGCGTCGGTACAGACGTTGGGGTGTTTCCCTCAGTCGAGCATGATGGAGATGACATTCATCTTTTTGCGCAGCGCGCTGTGACATTCTTTGAAACCGAATATCATTATGCTTCATCGATTGGGGGCGAGCAGCGTCTTTTGCCCTTTCCGCCAAATACCGATCTGAGCGGCGTTCTTGATGGGCGCGCAATTGTTTCTTTGCGCGAGAATTGGACCCATGACGATGCCAGCTATGTGCAAGGCTCAGTCATTGCCTATGATCTGAATAGTGGCGAAAGCGAACTTGTCTTTGCTGCCAATGAACGCCAATCGGTCGAAGCTCTAAGGCTTGGTAAGTCAAATATTATTATTCAGTACCTTGACGATGTTTCCGGAAAAGCCATGCGATTGACCCGTGACGGGAAGAGCGACTGGAGAGTTAGCGACATTAATCTGCCCGCGAATGGCGTTGTTGAAGTTGTATCGTCGGGCGGCGGCACGGACGACGCGTTGTTTTCCTATGAAAGCATGACCTCTCCGGAAGCGCTATACTTTGTCACTGCGGAAAACGGCGTTAAAAAAATTATGGAGACACCAGCATTTTATGATGCGACCGGTGTCGTGGTGGAGCAAAGATTTGCCACGTCTTCTGATGGCACAAAGGTTCCCTATTTTGTGATGGGCCAAGACAGCGTCCTAAAGCAAGGCAATGCACCGACCATCCAATATGGGTATGGCGGGTTCCTCGCTTCGATCTTACCCGTCTATTATGACGAGCCCTCGCGACCTCAACATGGTGCGCTTTCAGGCCTTATGTGGGTTAAGCGTGGCGGTGTCATGGTGCTCTCTAACATTCGCGGCGGTTCAGAATATGGTCCCCGATGGCATGAAGCGGCGCTCAAAGAAAATCGTCAACGCTCGTTCGATGACTTTATCGCCATTTCCGAGGACCTCATTGAAACCGGTGTAACGTCGCCGGAAAAACTCGGCATTATCGGGCGATCAAATGGTGGTTTGCTGATGGGAGCGATGTTGACCCAACGCCCTGAGCTTTATAGTGCTATTGATATTGGCGTGCCGCTGTTTGATATGAAGCGGTATAATAAATTGTTGGCGGGTGCTTCATGGATGGGGGAATACGGAAACCCTGACATCCCTGAGGAGTGGGCGTATATTTCTCAGTATTCCCCATATCAAAATCTAAAAGCTGATCAGTCTTATCCGGAAGTTTTCTTTTATACATCTACCAAAGATGACCGGGTGCATCCGGGCCATGCCCGCAAGGCAGCGGCACGGATGTCCGAGCTTGGCTATGATTTCCTTTACTATGAAAATATTGAAGGAGGACATGGGGGAACCGCAAACCAGGATCAACTCGCCTATCGTACAGCACTTGAATATGTGTATTTCGTCCGAAAACTGATGGGCGAGGATGAGTGACGGCGCGCAATTCGGCAGCGGTGCTATTTTCAGAAATCGCTGCAATTGCGGGCTGAATTGTATCTACAGCTAGGCTTTGCTCATTGCTGAGAGTTGCATTACAGTCTCTCGACCAAATAATAGCGGGAGCGGTGCATGGCCTGGTGGTTTGAGATAAAACTTTGGAAACGCGTTTTCCTGGGTTTGGCATTGGGGGCCGCGTTTGGGCTTGCGATAACAAAGTTTTTGGGTGCCGAGCAAGGCGGTGCATTCCTCACTGAATTAAAGATTGTTGGCGACATCTTCATTGGCCTCATTCGGTTGGTGATTATTCCACTAATTTTTATGACATTGGTTGCTGGTGTGTTGGCATTGGGCGATCCCGCAAAACTCGGCACGATCGGCCTGAAAACAATCGGGCTCTATTTGGTCACAACTTTTTTTGCCAACATCATTGGTCTTGGCATGGGCACGATTTTTCAACCGGGGCGAGGCGTCGATCTAGGCGATGCTGTCCCTCGTGAAGTGTCCGTTGAGGCCGCAGGCTTTTGGGACCGTATCGCGGGGATGGTGACCAAAAACCCGTTTGAACAGTTTTTGTCCGGTAGTCCTATGACATTGGCGCTGACTGCAGTTCTCTTAGTGATTGCCATCGTCGTGGCGCGCCGCTCTACAGCGGCTGGCGAGAAGAAGCCAAAATCCGGCATTCTTTTTGTAGGATTGTTCGCCCTTGGCGTTGCCGCAGCGTCAGGCGACATTTTGGTAGTGATTTTCTCGTCGATAATTTTTGGCATCATCGTTTTGTTTATGAGATCTGCCGGAGAGCCGGTTTCGCGGTTCTTCGCCTATGCCTCGGACAAAGTGCTTGGTGTTACCCAAATTATTATGGAGCTTGCTCCGTTTGGGGTTTTTGCTTTGATTGCATGGGTTATTGGTACCCGCGGCGTTGAAACCTTCACGGCCATATTTTGGCTCGTCATTGCGGTCTATCTCGGCTGCTTCTTGCACATGGCGATTGTCTATGGCGGGATTGTGAAGTTGTTTCTGCGACTTCCCTTCATCAACTTCTTCCGTGGCATTCTTGATGCGCAAATGGTTGCTTATTCAACCTCGTCTTCATCAGCGACGCTACCGGTCACGATCTCAAACGTGCGTCAGAATTTAGGTGTCTCAAAATCAATTGCTGGATCGGTGTTGCCGCTCGGCGCGACGATCAACATGGATGGTACGGCGCTTTATCTCGGCATTGTCGCGCTCTTTACGGCGCAAGCGTTTGGCTATCAACTAGAGCCTTACCACTATGGTTTGATTGCTGTGACGGCGGCTTTGGTATCGATTGGCGCAGCGGGCATTCCATCAGCGTCACTGTTTTTGTTGGCGACGGTACTGGAAGTCTTTGACGTCACGCCAGAACACACAGCGCTGGTGGTTGGGTTCATTTTCCCGTTTGACCGCCTCCTCGACATGATGCGCACCGTGGTCAATGTCACGGGCGACGCAACGGTCGCGGTTACAGTAGCCAAAACGGAGGGCGAGCTCGACGAGACCGTCTTCTTGTCCAAAGCCAAACAATAAAACGGGATATCGGTAGATCCGCAAGAATCGGAATGTGCTCGGCTAAAAGTTGAGGCACAGTCTGTAGCGGAGGTACGATGATGCCAAATCAATCATACAAGAGCGATGCTCAGCGTTGGACGGCGATAGAGACGCGAGATGACCGCGCGGACGGTATTTTCTTCTCGGCGGTCAAGACGACGGGCATTGTTTGTCGTCCGTCATGTCCGGGCCGACCACTGCGCCGGAATGTTTCATTCTATGAGGATCTGGATAGCGCCCTGTGCCAGGGATTTAGGGTTTGCAAACGATGTAAGCCCGAATTGCTCTAACCTTCTGGGCTGCAAAACCGCCTTTGCTTGACCAGCGGGCCTCAAGGGGGTACTTCCCCTCCCGAATTTCGGGAAATTACAGCTTTTCCCGCGTTTACCGGCACGACCCCCTTATTTCCTTAGGAAGCTTAAGGGATGGGGCCGGGAATGCACCACCGTCAGGGTAATGCCCTCACGGTGGCAAAAGGTGTTTGCGACCGTTTCGGTGTGCGTTTGTCAGCCTTCGCTGACGGAACGGTGGCTATCGTGGTTTGGGCGTCCATCTGGTGGGCGTTTGTGTGAAGAAAGCGGCTTTCCCATATAGGGGAAGAAATTGGTTCGAGACCGAAAGGGCTATGATGTTTGAATCGCTTAGCGACCGCTTAGGCAGTGTATTTGAAAAACTCCGAGGCAAAGGTGCCTTGGAGGAAAAAGACGTCAATGAAGCGCTGCGCGAGGTTCGTGTTGCGCTGCTCGAGGCCGATGTCGCGCTGCCGGTTGCCAAGGAATTCATCGGCAAGGTCAAAGAGCGTGCGGTTGGGTCTGAAGTCCTGCGTTCGGTGACGCCGGGCCAACAGGTCGTCAAAATTGTTCACGATGCGCTGATCGATATGCTCGGCGGCGATACGGATGCGACGCTGTCCTTTGCCACGACCCCGCCAGCGGCGATCATGATGGTTGGTCTTCAAGGCTCAGGTAAGACCACGTCGACTGCTAAGATCGCGTTGCGCCTACAAAAGCGCGAAAAGAAAAAAGTGTTGATGGCGTCCCTCGATACCCGTCGCCCGGCCGCGATGGAACAGCTTCAAATTTTGGGTGAGCAAGCTGAGGTTAAAACGCTGCCGATCATCGCCGGCCAGTCGCCGCGCGATATCGCGAACCGCGCCATGGAAGCGGGCAAGCTTGGCGGCTTTGACGTGGTGATGCTTGATACGGCGGGTCGACTTTCCATTGACGAACAGCTGATGACTGAAATTGCCGACATCAACAAAGCCACCAACCCAATTGAAACGCTTCTCGTTGTCGATGCGCTGACGGGACAAGACGCGGTTCAAACCGCAGAGAAATTTAAACAGCGCGTACCGGTCACCGGTGTCGTCATGACACGGATCGATGGCGACGCCCGCGGTGGTGCTGCTTTATCGATGCGCGCTGTCACGGGTGCCCCGATTAAGTTTGTCGGTATCGGTGAAAAAATCGATGCCCTTGATACGTTTGAGCCTGAACGGATGGCCGGCCGCATACTTGGTATGGGCGACATTGTTTCTCTGGTGGAAAAAGCCAGTGAAGAAATGGATATCGCCAAGGCGAAAAAACAAGCCAAGAAAATGGCAAAGGGGGAGTTTGATATGAACGACCTCGCGGATCAATTTAAACAGATGCGCAATATGGGTGGCATGGGCGCGATCCTTGGCATGATGCCTGGAATGGGCAAGATGAAAAAGATGGTCGATCAGGCTGGCGGCCTTGATGACAAAGAGATCATCCACCAAGAAGCGATCATTTCGTCGATGACGAAAAAAGAACGTAAAAACCCAAAGCTTTTAAATGCCTCGCGCAAAAAACGTATTGCCGCCGGGTCCGGCACCAGCGTCCAGGCGATTAACAAGCTGATCAAAGCCCACCGTCAGATGGCCGATATGATGAAGAAGATGGGCAAGGGCGGCATGAAGGGCATGGCCCAACAGCTCGCCGGTATGGGCGGTGCCCCAGGCGGCATGATGCCAGGCATGGCGGGCGGAATGCCTGATGCTGCCGCGCTTGCGAAAGAAGCAAAAGGTGCCGGTACGGATGAAGTCGATTTCGACGCTATCGAAAAAGCCTTGTCTGGGCAGGCCCCAATGCCACCGGGCATGGGCGGCCTGCCTGGAATGGGAAAGAAGAAATGAATTGCTTAGTGGATTCCCAATTACGCCGAACGGGATCGCCGTAGCGAATTTGGACCAAATGAAACGAATAAACTGAATCAAAGAAGGAAAAACTAAATGTCACTCAAAATCAGACTCGCACGGGGCGGTGCCAAGAAACGTCCATTCTACTCTATCGTCGTTGCCGATAGCCGTATGCCACGGGACGGCCGCTTCATCGAAAAGGTTGGCCGTTACAATCCATTGCTTGCCAAAACTGATGAAAAGCGCGTTGAGTATAATGAAGATCGCATCAAGCATTGGTTGTCTGTTGGTGCCAAACCAACTGATCGCGTTGCACGCTTTTTGTCCGTGAACGGTCTTGCTGACTGGAAAGCTGGCAATAATCCGAACAAAGGCAAGCCAGGCGAAAAAGCGGTCGAGCGCGAACAAGAAAAGAAAGACAAGGCCGAGGCCGCGAAAGCAGCGCTTGAAGAAGCGAAGGCTGCCCCCGCTGAAGAAGCCCCAGCCGAAGAAGCAGCAGCTGAATAAGCCATTCTGCGATAGTCGATCAAAAACGCGTGGGGGAATATCTCCCGCGCGTTTTTTTTATGCGGTTTTCGCCGCATTTTCGCCGCTGGAATGCCTTGTCCAGAAGCGATAGGGTTGGCTGTGGGTCAAGCATGACCCGAACAGACGCGAGGAGGCATCAATGGCGCAGGCATTTTTTCTAAACGGTCGGTCGATCTTATTGGCAGGGGCTGCGATGGCGCTGCTTACAGCTTGCAACGGTGAAGGTGAGCGGTCTTATGCGCCCGAGATGACTGAGGATTCGGTCGCTCTTTCTGGTGCTAGTAAGTCATATGCAGAAGGCGAACCCTCGGCACCCCCACCGTCTCAAGAGGGTTCAGCGGGTGCGGGCGTCATGCTCGCCTATTCCTATTCAATGGGTGTCTCTGCACCAAAAGGTACAATTTCCCCGATGATGAACGCTCATCAACAGCAATGTGTTGATGCGGGACCGGCTGTTTGTCAGGTGTTGGGTTCATCCGTGAATAGTTGGGGTGAAGATAGCGTCTCGGCAAACCTAAACTTGCGCGCGGCACCCGCTTGGCTTGAAACATTTCGCGGTGGAATTGCCTCAGACGCGGACAAGTCTGGTGGCAAGTTGACGTCAAACACGGTGCGTACGGAGGATTTAACTCGTTACATCGTTGATATGGATGCGCGCCTTGAAGCAAAAAAAGCGTTGCGTGATCGCATTCGAGTGTTGCTCGAAACGAATGAAGGCTCACTGAGTGATGTTTTGGCGGCAGAGCGGGCTTTAAGCGATGTGCAAGGTGAGATTGATTCCATGACCGCGCAATTACGTGCGGCACGGGCGCGCGTTGCCATGTCGTCGCTCAACATTTCCTATCAATCAGATCCAGAAACATCGACGGGTGTCTTCAAACCGCTCATTCAGGCATTTGGTGATTTCGGTCGTACGTCCGTTGCTTCGCTAGCGGAGGCGGTGCGCTTTGTGGCGCGGACTTGGCCGTTCTTTATCGTATTGATGATTGCTCTGGCTGTGATACGGGGGTGGTGGCGCGGTCGACGCAAGGCATCATAAAAAAGAACGCCGCAAAATAGAGGCCAATTTGAGTAACAAGGATCAAAAGGCCGGCCATCCGTTGTCCCGTGCCCTGTGGCGAATAGGCGGGGTCGTTTGCTTGGCCTTAGGGGTGATCGGAATTCCGTTGCCTTTGCTGCCGACCACACCTTTTTTGCTTTTGGCCGCATTTTGCTTTGCCCGCAGTTCTCCCCGCCCGCACCGCTGGCTGATGATGCACCCGAAATTGGGTCCGCCAATCCGTCGTTGGCGCGAACGCGGCGCAATTGCTCCTAAGGCAAAAATCGGCGCAGCGCTGGCTATGGCGCTAGGCTTTTCTGCCGCGGTTTTCTTCGGGGCACCGCGATTTGCCCTGATTGCTCAATCAGTTGTCCTAATTTTCGTGGGTGCATTTATTTTCACGCGTCCCAACGACTAAAAGATCAGGATCGCTTGAATTTTTGTCATGCCCTTGCCCTAGGGGGGCAGGCACGACTAATCTCGCAAAAATTTTAAATAACAAGCGCTTTGGCGCAATTGATCGGGGTGGATCCAGTATCATGGAAGAGTTCTACGCAGGCGTTGAGAATGTAAGTGGTTTCGTTTGGGGGGGGACCTGGGCTGGCGAGCAAATCTTACCGGTTGCGCCGATGGTTGTGGTGCTGTTGGGCACTGGCCTATTCTTCATGATTCGACTGAAGTTTTTGCCTATTCGACGTCTGATCCCAGCTTTTGGGAATTTGTTTCGGGGTCGCGGAAAGCATGTTGATGCCGATGCCGGCGGCGATATCTCTCCCTGGAATGCGCTTTCAACGGCGCTTTCTGGCCAGGTAGGCACGGGAAATTTGGCCGGTGTTGCAACCGCGATCACCTTGGGTGGGCCCGGCGCGATTTTTTGGATGTGGGTCACTGCTGTTTTTGGGATGGCCGCCGCCTTTGCTGAATCAAGCCTGGCGGTGAAATTCCGTGAAACACGTCATGATGGCCACGTTCATGGTGGTCCGATGTTTTACATCAAAAATGGCCTTGGCAAGAAATGGGGCTTGTTGGCCGTTTTCTTTTCTGTCGGTACAATTTTTTCTGCGATCGTTACGGGGAATATGACTCAAGCGAATTCGATTGCGACTGCAATTGAAGCGGCGACCCCAATACCCGCATGGGCTACCGGTCTGACAGTTGCCGTATTGGCGTTCATCGTCATCATTGGCGGCATTAAGTCGATTGGATCCGTTGCCGGTAAAGTCGTACCCGCGATGGCTCTTGGCTATATTTTGGTCGCGATCTTGATGTTGATCGTCAACGCTGAGCACGTACCTGCAGCATTTATGTCGATATTTACGCATGCCTTTGGCTTGAGCGAGGCAGCTGGCGGTGTCGCTGGTTACGCAGTACTACAAGCTGTTCGTTTTGGTGTGGAGCGAGGGCTATTCTCCAACGAAGCGGGGCAAGGTTCTACAGCGATTGCCCACGCCGCAGCCAAAACCGATGATCCCGTCAGTCAAGGTGAGATTGCCATGCTCGGTACCTTTATCGACACGATGGTTATCTGCACGATGACAGCACTAGTGATCTTGTCTGTCCAAGGTTCGTTCCCTGGAGCAGATGGAGGAACGGTTGAATATGCTTGGCAATCGACCCTGCAAGGGGCTCAGGTAACGACAGCCGTGTTCAGTCAAGGGATTCCATATGGTGGTATATTCATCGCCGTCGCGTTGGCGCTTTTTGCTTTCACGACAATTTTGGGTTGGTCCTATTACATCGAACAGGCGGTCACACATTTGTTTGGCGATGCAGCAGCGAAATTTGTACGCTATATTTGGGTCGTCATGGTCTTCATTGGTGCATTGCAGGAAATCGACTTTATTTGGAAGCTAGGTGGCATCTCCAATGCGGCTATGGCATTCCCGAACCTGATCGCAATTTTGCTGCTCAGTCCGGTTGTTATCGCGATGGCACGGGAAAAAGGGCGTCTTTGACCGCGTCTCTTAGACCACAGTTGAGAAAATTGACGAGCGCGCTGTTTGCTTCACGCCAACAGCGCGCTATCATTTGAGCGTAGGTTGGTAGGATATTCACCGTGAAGCGTTTACTGACGAATTTGGCTATATTGGCGACAATTTCCAGCGGTGCGGCGGCGCAAGATAGCGCGCGCCAGGACGGCGCATATTTTCGCGTCGGTGCTGGCTTGACCGCGCTTAGCGATTGGAACCAGGATATCACAGCAAACCCAACTGCTGTTTTCCCGGCTGGGCCGCTCGCGACATCGCAAAGCTTGACCAATGGCAATGGGTTTACTGCTGGCGCGGCACTTGGTTTTGATTACGCAGACGGCATTCGGACGGAACTAGAATATCGTTATGACAGTTCATCAATCGACAGTTTTTCGACCCAAGGGGGCGTTCGTCCGGGACTGCCAACCCCACCGGTCAATGATAGCCTTACTGCCCATCTTTTGATGTCAAATTTCTATTTCGATTTTTACAATGACAGTCCTATCACGCCATTTGTCGGCGGTGGTGTCGGCGGGGCCTCGGTGACAAACGAAAACGGGGACAGCGACGCAGCACTCGCCTATCAGGGACGTGTTGGTGTATCCTTTGCATTGGGCGGCGGGTTCTCGGCGGATATGGAATATATTTATCTGCGTACGAATAAGCTTGTTTATGGACCCGCGGATGACGAATTTGTTGCTGGTGGTGCACCCGCTAGATTAGATGGCGAAAGCTACGAGACGTCTTCAGCGATGATTTCATTGCGCAAGCCTTTCTAGCCGCCTATGCCGTTAGAGTTATATCTCGCATTTGTTGCGGCCTCCGCATTATTGATATTAACACCAGGTCCGATGGTCGCTTATGTTGTCGGTACGACCTTGTCGCGCGGTTTACGCCATGGCTTGATCGCAGTAGCCGGCTCTATGTTGGCATCAGCCATTCAGTTGGCCGTGGTAGCGGTTGGTTTGGCGGCATTGCTCAGCTTGGCAGGAGAAGCTTTTTTCTGGTTGAAATGGGTTGGCGTCGCATATCTGGTTTATCTCGGGATCAAGGCTCTGCGAGAGGCTTCCGGCGCGCTTGATCCTGATGGCAGCGCGTCCACCGTGTCAGAGCGGCGTACCTTTATTGAGGCCTTCCTCGTCAATTTGACCAATCCAAAGGGGCTCCTTTTTCACGGGGCTTTCTTGCCGCTGTTTATCTCACCTAGTGCGCCAGCAGGGCCGCAATTATTGCTGCTTGCCCTCACATTTCTCGTCATTGGCGGGGCGCTTGATACAATGTGGGCACTGACAGCGTCACGCACCCGCCCCTTATTGATGCGAGCAGGGCGTTGGCGCAATCGCGTCACTGGCGGTGTTTTACTCACCGCTGCGGCTGGTCTGGCAATGGTGCGTAAATAGCCAATCGTTTTCGCCGTGGTAGGGCGCGTAAGCGTCCGTGAAAAATTCCCTCTATTTTGCTTTGGCTGTCCAAGTGAAATCAATCGTCTAGCTTGCGACAAGGTGCGCGGTGGCTGGGCAAATTCATGGTGGGTCAGTGCCTTTAAAACGGGCGCGCCATGGGGTAGACGAGGGCCAACAATTTTAATGCGGAGCAGCAATGCGCTGCCACCTAAGGAGAAATCACATGGCTCGTAGAAAAATCGCAATGATCGGTTCTGGCATGATTGGCGGCACGCTTGCCCATATCGCTGCGCAAAAGGAACTGGGCGATGTTGTTCTGTTTGATATCGCCGAGGGCATTCCTGAGGGTAAGGGACTTGATATCGCAGAATCCTCACCTGTCGACGGCTATGACAGCCGCCTCAAAGGCACCCAAGATTATGCCGATATTGCTGGCGCGGATGTTTGTATTGTGACTGCAGGTATTGCTCGCAAGCCCGGCATGAGCCGCGATGACTTAATCGGTACGAACCTCAAAGTGATGAAATCCGTCGGCGAAGGCATTGCGAAACATGCGCCGAATGCATTGGTAATCTGCATCACCAATCCGCTGGACGCGATGGTTTGGGCGTTGCAAAAATTCTCAGGGCTGCCGTCCAACAAGGTTGTCGGTATGGCCGGCATCTTGGACTCAGCGCGTTTTCGTTATTTCCTTGCTGAGGAATTCAACGTTTCTGTTGAAAGTGTCACTGCATTTGTTCTCGGTGGTCACGGGGACACGATGGTGCCGCTAACCCGCTATTCCACTGTTGCCGGTATTCCGTTGCCTGACCTGGTTGAAATGGGATGGACGACACAAGACCGGATCGATGCTATTGTTGATCGTACCCGCAAAGGTGGTGGCGAAATCGTTGCGCTTTTGAAAACCGGTTCAGCCTATTACGCCCCAGCGGCATCGGCCATTCAGATGGCTGAAAGCTATCTGAACGACAAAAAAATGGTGGTGCCATGTGCTGCTTATCTAACAGGGCAATATGGGCTCAATGATATGTATGTTGGTGTCCCGATTGTTCTTGGTTCAGAAGGTGCCGAACGCATCGTTGAAGTGAAATTCAATGATGATGAACGTGCAATGTTCAAAAGTTCAGTCGATGCCGTGCGCGAATTGATGGAAACATGCATCAAGCTTGAGCCTGCACTCGCATAAAAATTACGTTTCAAAGTAGCGGTCTACTGGCCGCTATAGAAGCCTTGCGTGTAGCGGCGCGTCATTGACCGGCGCTCGCCATAAAACCCATGTGTTCTCAAAGAGCGGAAGGTTCGCCAAACATTATTGTATATGATGGTGTCCCCCTGCTGAATAACGGGTTCTGCCTCTTCTAAAGATACATCACTTTGTCCGGCAAGTGATGCGCTGCCGCGATAGACATGAACGCCACCCACATTTTCGTAGCGCATGCCATCAGTCATCGCCTGTCGACCGTCTTTGCCGCCAACAGTGAGTATTTCACTGCCTGGATGCGCCTGGACGGTGCCCGACATGATGAAAAGAACGAGAGCGGGTAAACAATACTGACGCATGCCATTATTCTCCTAAAGCAACAAATGCATATCGGTGACCATGGGCAGCTGTTTTTGTGTTTGTGAACATGATCGCCGCAGCTGAGGCAGTATGCTGAAGCAGCAGTCAGTACGGTGCAAGCGATTCTGGGCGCGTTCAGTTACAGAACTACACATTTTTACGATACATGACATTTTGGGCGGGAATTCATTTTGTGCCATTCACGCGATAGGTGTATTGCTTCGCGGGTGCATCAGAATATGCCGTGTAGACGCAAAGCAATGGTCACGATGAAGATATTATATTCCCACCGAACTCGCTCGGCAGATGGTCAGCATGTGCATATAAGTGAGCTGACGAATGCCCTGTCCGCGCGCGGCCATGAAATTATCATGGCGGGCCCCGCGTCAAGTGCGCACAACAAAATTGGCAAGCACCAACAAACCGCCAAGCAAGGGTTGAAAGATTGGATACCGGCACCCCTTTATGAGGCGGCGGAGTTTGGTTATTCACTGCCTGCATATGGGCGCATAAAGAAACTAGCGACGGCGCACACGCCAGACGTTTTATATGAACGCTATAACTTATTTTTCCACGCGGGCATGTGGCTAAAAAAACGCCTTGGATTGCCAATGTTGTTGGAAGTCAATGCACCTCTGGTCGAGGAGCGGGCGGCACACAGTAATCTCGCGCTTAACGGTTTCGCGCACCGAAGTGAGCGTTCCATCTGGCGCGCAGCAGACAAAGTTTTGGCGGTAACGGACGTGCTTGCTGAACATGTTATTGAAGCGGGGGTTTCGCCAGAAAAAATCGATGTCATTCACAATGGTGTCAGCGATGACTTTTTGGCACCCCATTGTGGCCAAGGGATCCGATTGAAATATGGTTTAGATGACAAGCTCGTTCTGGGTTTTACGGGATTTATGCGATCCTGGCACGGTGTTGATCGGGCGATACGGTTTTTGGCGCAATCGGATAGGAAAGACTTGCACCTATTTTTGGTTGGCGATGGCCCGGCCAAAGATGAATTGCAAGAATTGGCAACCGAACTTGGAGTAATGGCGCAAGTGACTTTTGCGGGCACGATTGGCCGCGACACTCTGCCCGATTACATTGCAGCATTCGACATCGCCTTGCAGCCAGCGGTGGTGTCTTATGCATCCCCTTTAAAACTTTTCGAATATATGGCGCTCGGCAAACCTGTCGTTGCGCCCAGCAGCGCAAACATTAAAGAGATATTGACCCAAGGTGAGGATGGTATTTTGTTTGATAAGTCAGATGAGAATGCTTTTGATCACGCGTTGAAGAGCTTGGTAGAGAACCAAGAATTACGCAAAAGACTTGGAGCAGCAGCGCGGGATAGTTTGCTTCGACAAGGGCTAACCTGGCATGAAAATGCACGTCGTGTTGAAGGTCATGCGGAAACATTATTGGAATTAAGGGCATGACAATACGTATAGAGACAGATCGTTTGATTTTGCGCCCGATGGAGCCTCAGGATGTCGAGCCCCATATTGATATGATGCAAGACCCAGAGACAGCGAAGTTTTTGTCTCCCGATCAAAAACCAAAAAGCCGCAGCGATGACTGGCGTGCGGCCGCAACACTTTTAGGCCATTGGCAGATTCGGGGATTTGGTTTTTTCTCCGTCATCGAAAAGGAAACCGGCGAATGGGTTGGGCGTGTTGGTCCCTGGATGCCCCATGGTTGGCCGGGATTGGAATGTGGTTGGAGTATCTGTAGTGACCGTCGTGGCAAAGGCTATGCGCCTGAGGCGGCTATTGCGGCTATTCGCTGGACCTTCGACCAATTTCCTAAGCTCTCGCGTATCATCTCTGTGATTGATCCCAAAAACGCCGGCAGCCAGGCGGTAGCTCGTAAAATCGGCGAGGAAAATTCCGGCGAAATTTTTGAGCTGTGGGATTTCAGGCTCGAGATTTGGGCCGCTGGTCGTGAAGAATGGTTAGCGAAGTTTGGCGCTTAGGGCCATTTTTTTGACGGGATTGAGTAATGAAACCTCATCTGTTGAACAGATGCTGCAAGGGTTGACCCGTTGCTCGTAAAGATGAACATGCAGCCAAACAAAATGAGGGGTTTTCCATGTCTATTCTTCGATCGATCAGTGTCTTAGCAATTGCGATTGGATTTGCATCCACCTCTGCGATTGGGCAGGACGGTCCTTCTTTGACAGCTGGCCAAGCGCGCACCGTCGACCGCCTAATCGACAATGGGCTTGAAGATGACGTTGCCTATGACGTGCTGCGCAGCCTGACGACAGAAATTGGACCCCGCATGGGCGGCTCTGACAACGAGGTACGAGCACGCGATTGGGGGGTGGCAAAATTAAAAAAGCTTGGGTTTAAAAATGTTCGTATAGAGACATTCGAAATGCCATATTGGGCTAGAGTGTCGGAGTCAGCTGAAATTCTCTCACCATTTCCACAAGCCCTTACCATAACCGCGCTTGGTCAATCGCCATCAACACCCGAAGGCGGTGTGACCGCAGAGGTTGTGCGATTCGCGACCTTGCTGGATTTACAAGCGGCCCCCATGGGCAGCCTTGAAGGAAAAATTGCCTTTGTGGATGGAGACATGGCGCGAACGCAGGACGGGTCTGGTTATGGACTTGCCGTGCAGAAGCGTTCGCAAGCGGCGGTCGCGGCTGGCGAGCGTGGTGCCATGGCGGCGTTGATACGGTCCGTTGGGACGGACAGCCACAGAATGCCGCATACTGGCTCTTCAGTCCGCGGTGGCGCGACTCTAGGCCCAATTCCAAGCGCAGCACTTTCAGCTCCAGATGCCGATCAGCTCGCACGAGCGCTCGATATTGCCGATGGCTCGGTCACGATAAAACTCGACATTCAGGTGGAGTGGCGCGAAACAACGACCTCCGGCAACGTGATTGGTGAAATCCCTGGCGCGAGCGATGAAATCATTGTCATTGGCGGCCATCTTGATAGTTGGGATTTGGGCACAGGCGCTGTCGATGATGGTGCTGGCGTTGCGATCACCACGGCTGCAGCCAAACTTGTGGGTGACCTGCGCGGCAAACCAAAACGCACCATCCGTGTGGTCATGTGGGGCGCTGAAGAGGTTGGTCTCCATGGCGCGCGCGCGTACGCGGAACAGCATGCTGATGAGATTGAGCGTCATGTGCTGGCATCAGAATCAGATTTCGGTGCTGGGCCGATCTATCAGCTAGACACGCTGTTTGGCGACGCGGCATTGCCAAAGGCGACGCCAATGGCAAATGCCTTGCGGCGTCTCTCCATTGCCCCAGGGAACAATAATGCATTCGGTGGGCCGGACGTGTTGCCGATTAAAGCGCTCGGTGTGCCTGTCGTGACATTGCGCCAATCTGGTTGGGACTATTTTGACCTTCACCACACCGCAGATGATACGCTCGACAAAGTCGATATTGATGACCTTCGTCAGAATGTGGCGGCATGGGCGGCGATGATCTACATGGCGTCGGAGATGGATGGAGACTTTCGCGGCACCGAGAGTGCAAGCGAATAAGGACCACGTTCAATAAACATCGTGGCACTGCTCGCTCTGTGCTTGTGGAGCATTCGGCCATGCGCTAACCCTGATGGCGATCAGGGAGATTTGCATGGACGGTGAGGTCAGAATTCCAGCGGCGGCAAAATGGGCCCGCAAAGACGTTGAAGCACTAATGGCGCTTCCCTTTGCTGAGCTTGTGTTTCGCGCTGCTGAGGTGCATCGGGAGCATCATAATCCCAATGAGGTTCAGGCCTCACGATTATTGTCGATCAAAACTGGCGGCTGCCCAGAGGATTGTGGCTATTGCAGTCAATCAGCGAAATTTAAGACCGGCCTCAAAGCGTCCAAATTAATGGACAAAGAGGTGGTTCTGACTGAAGCGCGGCGTGCCAAAACAGAAGGAGCCTCGCGTTTTTGTATGGGTGCTGCCTGGCGCGCGCCAAAAGACCGCGACATGGGTGAGTTGTGCGAGATGGTCGGAGAGGTCAAAGCATTGGGCCTTGAGACATGCATGACGTTGGGCATGTTATCGGAAGGGCAAGCGCAACAATTGAGTGATGCTGGTCTCGATTATTACAATCACAATATCGATACGTCACCAGAATACTATGACAAGGTTATCTCGACACGGACTTTTGAGGATCGCATCGATACTTTGGAAAAAGTGCGCGGTGCGGGCATGAAAGTCTGTTGTGGTGGTATTGTTGGTATGGGTGAAAAAGTTGATGACCGGGCCGGCTTTTTATTAGCGCTGGCCAATATGACGCCACCACCAGAATCGGTGCCGATTAACTCATTGATGCCAATTGAAGGGACGCCACTTGGCAACTCAGAACCGGTGGGTGCAATAGATTTTGTGCGCTTGATTGCTGTGGCGCGGATTTTGATGCCGGAATCCTATGTGCGCCTCTCTGCAGGTCGCGAGAATATGAGCGAAGAGGCTCAAGCCTTGTGTTTCTTAGCCGGCGCAAACTCAATCTTTGTCGGTGATGAGCTTTTGACCACGAATAATCCCGGACAAGCAAAAGATACCGCTTTATTTGAGCAATTAGGCGTCATGCTGACCTAAGGTTTTTGCATTGGAAATTTATGTCCCTTGATCTCGACTTTGTCCGTGGGCAATTCCCTGCCTTTTCTGAAGAAAGCCTGCAGGGACAAGCATTTTTTGAAAATGCGGGGGGCTCTTATACCTGTCGTCAGGTGATTGATCGGTTGACCCGCTTCTATCGCGAGCGAAAAGTTCAACCCTATTATGCGTTTGAGGCATCTCGGATTGCTGGCGAAGAGATGGATGAAGCCCGCCGCCGCCTTGCAGAGATTATGGGTGTGGAAACGGATGAAGTTTCCTTCGGTCCGTCGACAACGCAAAACACTTACGTGTTGGCGCAAGCTTTTGATCAAATGCTAAAAGCAGGTGATGCGATCATTGTCACTAATCAAGATCACGAAGCCAATAGTGGTCCATGGCGTCGGCTTGCCGATCGAGGGATCGAGATCCGGGAATGGACGATTGAGCGCGAAACCGGCAACTTGCCCATTGATGGTCTAAAATCCTTGCTTGATGACAAGGTGAAGCTTGTCTGTTTCCCGCATTGCTCAAACGTTGTTGCGGAGATTAATCCAGTTGCTGAGATTTGTGCATTGGCGCGATCTGCGGGTGCTTATAGTTGTGTCGATGGCGTCAGCTATGCCCCTCATGGTATGCCTAATGTTTCGGCGTTGGGCGCGGATGTTTATTTGTTCTCCGCTTACAAAACCTATGGCCCACATCAGGGAATTATGGTGTTGCGCCGGGAGCTGGGTGAGGCACTGCCAAACCAAGGGCACTATTTTAATGGCGATACGCTTTACAAACGCCTGACGCCAGCGGGACCTGATCATGCGCAAGTTGCAGCATGCGCCGGCATGGCGGATTATGTGGATGCGCTTTACGCCCATCATATCGGCAGTGCTGATAGGGTCCCTTCGCTTGAAAAAGGGGCTGCTGTTCATGATCTGATGCGCAACCACGAAAAAGCCATGCTGCAACCGGTTTTGGATTATGTGGCCAACAAGAATTCGATCCGATTACTCGGTCCAAGGTCAGCAGACGATCGTGCGCCAACGGTGGCAATTGTTGCCAATGAACCCGGCCCCGTCATTGCTGAACGGCTTGTGCCAAAAGGTATCATGGCCAGCGGCGGCAATTTTTACGGCGGGCGTTGTCT
>JAJFGD010000047.1 GCA_021776315.1 Hyphococcus sp.
CGATGAGGAGCGTTCCGATGAGGAGCGTTCCGATGAGGAGCGTTCCGATGAGGTACCCCCCTCCCGGAGTGCTAGCTAGGGTCGCTACACCGCGCGCGCAGCGGAGGGCGCGAGCACTCGGCTGAGCACGACGATCGTTTCCTTCACCTCGAAACGGATCGAGCCGAGCATGGCGTTCTTGTCCGCGACAAGGGCGAGGACGAAGCCGCCCGCGAGAGGCGCGATCATCATCAGCCCGTCCCGGTTTTCACAGACCACCATCGCGGTGGAGTCATGCCGGACGTGATGCGCGCAACGCGACGCTGCGCCGAACAAATTCTGCGCCGCCGACCCAAATGGCGACGGCGAGAAAAAATACAAAGACGCCAAATGCGGGTGGCATGATTACATTGCGAAGAAAGTCGTCATTTTCCTGAGAGGTGATTAGGCTAAAACCAATGGCCGATCTCAAAGCGGAGAAAAAGCCAGAGGTCACGGCGACGACAATAAACAGCCTGTTGAACAACGAAGAACCGTGGAGCCGGTGGGACGTCAAAATTGACCCCAATATGGTGACCATGGCCAACAGCAATGCGCCAGCGCCAAAGAGATTGAAATTTGCGGGCTCGGCAATATTCGGGGGCTCAATCTCTTGGGCCCAGACTCCTGTGGAAAAAACCAAGAAAGTCACGAATAAAGCAAAGGCGAACAGGGGTTTCAACGACCAGCGCCTGTTTAGGGTGCCAAACTCAACCCAATCCATACTGAATCCAATTGACCAGTGTTGCCCCCTCAAGTCGCATCTTAGCATGGAAAAAAACTGTGGGTACCGATCGGCAAATCACGGTTCTGATAGGTGTTGGCCGCTTAAGAGACGTTTGATGGGGTAATTTTGGCTTGGCCTTTGCCGCTATGCGCTTTATTGCGATGCGGTAACAGCAATGGTTCGATCCTGACGGGTGGTTGGCCCGGTCATGGTGTTAATGGGCGAGAAGCAGGCAGACATGCAAAAATGGGTCTACAGTTTTGGTGGCGGCACGGGCGAAGGTGACGCGTCAATGAAGCAACTGCTTGGTGGAAAGGGCGCGAATCTTGCCGAGATGGCGAGTTTGGGATTGCCGGTGCCACCGGGCTTCACAATTACGACCGAAGTCTGCACGGCCTTTTATGCGAATGATCGCCAATACCCGGACGGGTTAAAAAACGAGGTTGATGCAGCGCTGGCCCATGTCGGAAAAGCTGTCGATCGCCGTTTTGGAGATGCTGCGAAACCTCTCTTGGTTTCCGTAAGGTCAGGTGCACGGGCATCGATGCCAGGCATGATGGATACGGTCCTCAATCTTGGGCTTACCGATGAGACCGTAAAAGGCCTTGCGACGCTCGCTGGTGATCAGCGTTTTGCCTATGACAGCTATCGGCGCTTCATCCAAATGTATAGCAATGTGGTCCTAGAAATAGACCATCATGAGTTTGAAGACATACTCGAGACTTACAAGGAAGAACGCGATTACTTTCTTGATACTGAAATGTCTGCAGATGACTGGAAGTCTGTTATCGCGGGTTATAAATCTGTTGTTGAAAAAGCGATCGGAAAACCGTTCCCGCAAGACCCAGTAGAACAAGTCTGGGGTGCAATTGGAGCTGTCTTTGGGTCATGGCGCAACGACCGTGCAGAAACTTATCGACGGCTTCACAATATCCCTGAAGGTTGGGGTACTGCGGTCAATGTTCAAGCAATGGTGTTCGGCAATATGGGTGATACATCCGCGACAGGTGTGGCATTTACACGAAACCCGTCGACTGGCGACAACGAATATTACGGTGAGTTTTTAATCAATGCGCAAGGCGAAGACGTGGTCGCTGGTATCCGTACACCGCAGCCGCTCACTAAAGTTTCGCGCGAAGCCATGGGTGAGACGGAACCTTCGCTTGAGGAGGCAATGCCTGCCGCCTATAGGGAGCTGATTGCGGTATTCGATAAGCTAGAAAATCACTATCGCGATATGCAGGATATTGAATTCACGATTCAAGAAAATAAGCTATGGATGTTGCAGACACGAAGCGGTAAGCGAACGGCTAAAGCAGCGCTCAAAATT
The DNA here is from genome assembly GCA_021776315.1 of Hyphococcus sp. GTDB lineage: Bacteria > Pseudomonadota > Alphaproteobacteria > Caulobacterales > Parvularculaceae > Hyphococcus. The sequence goes on from JAJFGD010000047.1 coordinate 2,076, forward strand.
GCCGTCGACCTTTGTAAAGAAGGACTGATATCACAAGAAGAAGCAGTCCTTCGGGTTGAACCCGGTTCACTCGATCAATTGCTCCACCCATCACTTGATCCGGATGCGCCGCGCGACCTTGTTTTGATGGGACTGCCAGCATCACCAGGTGCTGCTTCTGGAGAGGTTGTATTTAATGCTGACGAGGCGGAGCGCCTCAACCAAGAAGGGCACAAAGTCATTTTAGTGCGCACTGAAACCAGCCCGGAAGACATTCACGGCATGCATGCAGCACAAGCAATTGTGACGGCGCGCGGTGGCATGACAAGTCATGCAGCGGTGGTTGCACGCGGAATGGGGCGCCCATGTGTTTGCGGTGCCGGCGATCTAAAAATCGAAAAATCAGGAACGTCATTCAGCTGCGGCGGCCGACAGGTGAACAAGGGCGATGTTGTCACTGTTGACGGCGCTGCAGGCAAAGTTTTCTTCGGAGAAGTTGCGACGGTACAACCTGAGTTGTCTGGAGATTTTGGCACTCTAATGGGGTGGGCCGACGGTGTGCGCAGAATGGCAGTGCGCGCGAATGCCGACACACCACATGATGCCGAAGTCGCCCGCAACTTTGGGGCACAGGGCATTGGCCTTTGCCGTACTGAACACATGTTCTTCGACGCTGAGCGCATTGTTGCTGTTCGCGAAATGATCCTTGCTGAAGACAAGGCTGGGCGTGAGGTGGCCTTGGAAAAACTGCTTCCAATGCAGCGTTCTGACTTCGAGGGAATCTTTCGTGTAATGCACGGGTTGCCGGTAACTGTCCGGCTGCTGGACCCACCATTGCATGAATTTCTTCCACACTCAGATGAGGAGATGGAGGAAGTTGCGCGCTCATCTGGGATGGACGCTGAAAAGCTAAAGGATCGTGCCCATAAACTTCAGGAGTTTAATCCGATGCTTGGGCATCGCGGCTGTCGGTTGGGCGTATCCTATCCCGAAATTTATGAAATGCAGGCACGAGCAATCATCGAAGCGGCATGTGTTGTAGCTGCGGAGACGGGTGACAAAGTTGTGCCTGAAATTATGGTGCCATTGGTTGCAAAACGCGAAGAGCTAGCATTCTTGAAAGAACGCATTGATGCGGTTGTACGTTCCGTATTGGATGAGCAAAAAACGTCGATCGACTATTTGGTTGGTACGATGATTGAGCTCCCTCGCGCAGCATTAACTGCCGATGAAATTGCCGAAGACGCAGAATTTTTCTCTTTCGGAACGAATGATTTAACTCAAACGACGTTTGGATTGAGCCGCGATGATTCTGCGTCCTTCTTGCCGGACTACTTACGCCAAGGCGTGCTGGAACGTGATCCATTCGTGACGATTGACCGCGATGGTGTCGGCGCTCTCATGGAAATCGCCGTTGAAAAAGGGCGAAAAACGCGCTCAGACATCAAACTTGGCATTTGTGGAGAACATGGGGGTGATCCAGACTCGATCACTTTTGTAGAGTCCTTGGGTTTGGACTACGTGTCCTGTTCGCCATATCGGGCTCCAATTGCTCGCCTTGCTGCAGCGCAAGCAAAACTCGGTGAAAAATCAGGCGCTTCAAGCGCATAAATGGTTACAATAAATTTCACTGAAAAAAATACATAGCGAAAACAATGCGTTACAAGAATCGTCGGTGGCTTAAAATACGTTGCAGAGGGCCGATTTCATTTGCGGATGCACCATAGAGGCGCCATATACCTCCCGCTGGGCCGGTGACCAGAATTTACGCGGTACCGGCTGGTAGGAATTTAACAAGACCAACAGACTAAAAACGGTAATTGTGACACACGATACGACACATACGGATCACGATGTGAATTGGACCCTACGTAGCCTTTTGGCTGCAGGGTTGCTCTCCGTGTGTGTGGTTGCGAGCGCGATGAGTGCGACAGTGAGCAATCAACGGGCTGATGCGGAGCGTAAAGCTGAACAGGCGATCGCTGATGAGGCGCAACTTGTGACCGAACTGGCAAATTTCTTGGCAGCGGAGACTGCCGCTGTTCGCAGCGCGATCGATGACGCACCGCGCCTAAAGCCAGCAAAGCCAACGGCCTCCGTCGTAACTGCTGAGGATGCACTTGCTGACCTTGCTAAGTTCGACCTGACATCGCTGACAATGGCGAAACTAGATGGTGAAGAACGAACGTGCCTTGCCCAAGCAATCTACTACGAGGCTCGTTCAGAACCACGCATCGGACAGCTTGCCGTTGCTGATGTTGTTTTAAACCGCGTTGCAAATCGACTTTATCCAAACACGATTTGTGGGGTCGTTTTCCAAGGGTCTGAACGTCGAACCGGTTGCCAGTTTTCATTCACTTGTGATGGTGCCATGCAAGCGCGCTTAAATCAACGTAAATGGAAAGCATCAGAAGACCTTGCTGGAGTGATTCTCGCAGGTTTATATGCACCAGTTAGCCGTAATGCCACACACTATCATGCGAGCTATGTCACGCCTTACTGGGCCGAAAAACTGACACCAACTGCAACAGTTGGAACGCATAAGTTTTATAAATTTCCGAGTCGACGTACTGTCTCCGCAGCACCCGCTGCGATGTAGGGTGCTAGCGTTTTGCTTTTAATCAAACTCAAAGGCAGACAGTTTCGCCTTCTTCGGCGATATGAAACCCATTTTTCTTGACCGTATTTCTCTCTGGCGCATTCGGTGCCAATAGGGGGTTTGTATGATTCATGTGGATGAACCTAATTTTATTCCGTTCATGTGCTGGGAGCGAGGCAAACCGCTCCATCGAATGCGAAACAAATGGATGCGGAAATCCTGACATATCGCGACCAGGGATTTCACCGTTCGCAAAAAACGTGGCGTCAAGATAGGCGATGTCAACGCCGCCAATAACATCTTCAATACGTGTTTCTTCTGCGTCCCAGTCTTCCCAGCTATCTATATCTGGAATGAAAAGGGCCGACTGGTTTGGTCCGTCTATGCGAAAGCCAGCGACTTCTGAAAATTCCTGTCGGTGCGGCACGAGAAATGGAGTGACCACAATGTCAGTGGCCAATTGTTCCGGTTGGCCTGCCGACATAATGGCAAGAATAATATTGTGATAGCGAACCAATTGACTCCATGGCCCGTTCTCAGCGAGAAAATCTGCCATCCGTGGCATAGCATAGACTGTCATATTTTCTGCGCCCATGGCTTCATGACCAAACATCAATAGGCCCGTGTAGTGTCCGATATGCGCATGGGTGAGAAATACGCCGTCAGGGTGTGGCGAGGATGCGGTCGGTGTTAGTTTTTCAAGTTGGTGTAGTTGTTTTTTAAGATCGGGCGTCGCTTCAAAAAGCCACCATTTGGCATTCTCCGGACGATAGTCAACGAGCGCAAGAGATGTTGCGAGGCGCTGTAATGACGGGTCTGTCCACGCCGGATCATTGTTGTTGCCGATTTGCGGCTTTCCAGCATCCTGCGCGACGCCCAAGACGAAAAGAGAGACATCGCAAGTTGCCTCGGTTAAACTTGGAGGCGGCGGTGAGCAGCCGCTGACGAAACATGCCAGCGTAAAAGAAATTAGTTGTGTGCGCTTAAACATTGTTTCCATTCGTCCCATCGTCAAAACCGTTGATGGCTAGACTAGGCGAAATCCATGCCCAAATCGAGGGTCGGGGCAGAATGGGTAATCCAACCAGACGAAATGATGTCGACCCCCGTAACGGCAATGTCTCGCACGGTTTCAATGGTCACATTGCCGGACGCCTCCAAAACAGCACGGCCGTTGTTGAGTTTTACAGCGTGGGCCAAATCATTGGTCGACATGTTATCAAGTAGGACAATATCCGCACCGCCGGATAGCGCATCTTCGAGTTGATCAACATGGTCAATTTCAATCTCGATTTTTACCGTATGGCCAACCATTTGTCGGGCACGCTCCAGTGCTTTTGAGATGCCGCCTGATGCGGCGATATGATTATCTTTGATCATAACAGCATCATAAAGACCAAACCGATGGTTTTGTCCGCCACCGGCCCTGACAGCATGCTTTTCGAGTGCGCGCAAGCCCGGAGTCGTTTTTCGTGTGCAAACGATTTTTGCTCTTGTACCTTGGACGGCGTCAACCAAAGCTGCCGTCGCAGTCGCAATGCCCGAAAGGTGTCCCATAAAATTTAAAGCAACACGTTCAGCAGAAAGAATGTCACGCGCGGGCCCTTCGATTTCCAAAATAATATCGCCGGGCGACACTCGGGTCCCATCATTGCTTTTTATTAGTGTTTTTGTTGTTGGTCCGGTCATGCGCAGAGTTGTGCGACCTAATTCTGTTCCCGCGATGACGCCGGATTTACGTGCGGCAACGACCGCTTTAATTATAGTGTCAGCTGGGATTGTTGCTTGGGTCGTAATGTCCCCAGCATCGCCAAGGTCCTCTTTGAGAGCCCGTGCAACAGCGTCGTCTACTAGCAGAGATGAAAGCGGAGAGAGCACTACTCATCCTCCCAATCATCATCGCCTTCTTCCTCATAGGTGCCAGTGGCACAAATCTCCGTATGAAATGCATTTTCGTCATCGCCAGGAAAATCGGAGCGGAAGTGACTTCCGCGGGATTCTTCCCGCATGAGTGCGCCTTGTGCGATGATTTCGGCACTGACGAGAGCGCTTTTTAGACCGCTTGTCATCGCAGGGTCATGGTTCAGTTCATGAATGACGCTCAACGTTAAGTGCAAACTGTCTTCTGACCGGATGAGGGCACAACCACTCGACATAGCCGCCCTTAATTTCATCATTGCAATTGGATCGGCGGGCTTGGGTTCAAGGTCCATTCGGTCGCCTGGGGCACCAGCATCGACGCGGGCTTCAATGTCTTTTTCACGAAGCTGATCTGCAATGCGCGCACCAAAGACGATGGCTTCAAGAAGTGAATTGGACGCAAGTCGGTTTGCGCCATGGACACCAGATGACGCCACCACACCAACCGCCCACAAACCTTCAACGCTCGCTTTTCCATCGATATCGGTCATGACGCCACCCATGTGATAATGTGCGGCTGGCGCGATCGGTATTAGCGCCGTTCGCGGATCGATCTTCGCGTTCTGGCAGGAAGCAAAAACAGTTGGGTAGGCACCGGGGAACGCTTTGCCGATCGCTTTTGTTGCGTCGAGGAAAGCACCGCGACCTGCGGTGATTTCCGCCTCCACAGCACGGGCAACGACATCACGAGGCGCTAAATCACCGGACTTGTGGTAGCCGTCCATAAAGGCGCGCCCATCTTTGTTGACGAGTTGGGCTCCATCACCGCGCAATGCTTCTGTTGCGAGCGGTGCAGGATCAACACCTACGTCCAATGCCGTTGGGTGAAACTGTACGAATTCTGGGTCGCGAATTACGGCACCGGCTCTGCCCGCAAAGGCGAGACCATGTCCTTGCGCAGCCATAGGGTTCGTTGTGACTGCAAAAAGTCCGCCAAGACCGCCGGTTGCCATGACAGTTTCACCAGCATCGAAAACCATGCGCTCATCGGCCTTCACATTGTAAATCAATGCCCCGCCAACTGCACCATTGTCATCAGTTAGGAGGTCTTCAACGACCATGCGTTCATAGATTGTGATATGTGGTGCAGCGCGCGCTGCCTTTACCAGCGCATCCATTATTGCCACTCCGGCTTGATCGCCAGTTGCATGCACAATGCGTTCGCGGCAATGGGCGGCCTCTTGCCCTAGTTTTAACGAGCCATCGTCGTTCTTATCAAATTGAACACCTAGGCGGACCAGATCCTCAACGGCGTTGGGGCCACCATCGACAAGAACGCTTGCAGTCTCTGGATCGACTAATCCAGCACCAGCTTGCATGGTGTCAGAAAAATGCAGATTGGGGGTGTCATCGTCCCCAATTGCGGCAGCAAGGCCGCCTTGTGCCCATGGAGTCGCGCCGCCCTTACCGAGGGCGCGCGCTGTGACGATGGTCACTGGCCGTGGAGAAAGTTTAAGCGCTGTATAGAGCCCCGCGACACCGGCTCCTATGATGAGAATTTCGGAGTTTGATGCCAATTTGGTTCCGCTCAATCCGGCGCTGGCCGGGATCCGTTAAAAAATTTCGATATCTCATTCGACTTGAGATGAGCAGACACTAACACCGCTCGTGGATTTTCCTAAGCCCGAGTCTCGATAGCGAAAACCTCAGGCGCACGTTCATGGGTGTACATGGATTGCCGGGTGAGGGGGAGCGCTATCATGCGCTCAATCGCCTGGCGGGCCTTATCGATAACCAATGGGTCAATCAACACTTCATGCTCCATATTCTGCAAACTCGACAGAATTTTCGGTAATGAAATGCGTTTCATATGTGGGCAAAGGTTACATGGGCGAACGAAATTGACCTTTGGGTTTTCTGTCGCAACATTGTCGGACATTGAACACTCTGTAATCAAAACAACATTTCGCGGTTGATGCTCTTTCACGTAATTGGAGAGGCCACTTGTTGAACCTGCAAAGTCAGCTTCCGCCAAAACTTCTGGCGGGCATTCTGGGTGGGCAAGCACAATCACACCAGGATTTCCTTCACGCATCTCGCGAATGTCTTCTGCGGTAAACCTTTCGTGCACTTCGCAAGCGCCTGCCCAAGTGATGATTTTAACATCTGTCATCGCTGCAACATTTTTTGCCAGATACTGATCTGGTAGGAATAGCACCGTATCGGAATCCCATTCTCTAGCAGCATATTCGACGACTTCGACAGCATTGGATGATGTGCAGCAAATGTCAGTTTCAGCTTTAACGTCTGCAGTTGAGTTTACATATGTAACAACCGGTGCACCTGGATATTTTTCTTTTAGGAGCCTGATATCAGCACCAGTGATAGAAGCGGCGAGCGAACAACCAGCCTTCACATCAGGAATTAAAACTGTTTTCTCCGGGCACAAAATTTTCGAAGTCTCGGCCATAAAATGCACGCCCGCCTGGACGATGACACTAGCGTCAGTGCGAGCAGCCTCTTTGGCGAGCTGTAGAGAATCTCCGGCGAAATCGCCGACGCAGTGAAAAATTTCTGGCGTCATATAGTTATGGGCCAGGATGACGGCATTTTTTTCTTTTTTAAGATCGTTGATCGCCGCAATATAGGGCGCGTGTAATTGCCATTCGATTTCCGGAATCAAATTCGAAATTTTTGGGTACAAATGATCTGTCTTTGCCCTGACTATTTCCGTGTAAGGGAGGGCACGGGCTTGTGGATTGATATTGAATTCAGGCCCCGAAGAATCAGGCATTTACGCCTCCAGATTTTGTCGCCCGAAAAACGCACCAGGCAATTATGCTCAACATGAGCATATATGGTGTCAAAAAATCAGCCCACAAGGGCTGAGGCCCGCAATCTACTGAAAAATGTTGCTTCGTCAAACACAATGTCGTCATTGTTGTTTTAGAAGCTAATCCTCTGAAATCTCGCGATTTTCACCCGGATCTGTGAATAGATCACCACCAGCTTTAGCGCGCCATTCGTCGCCATTGCCAGCAGCGCGAGCCGGTACGTGGATGCCCACAGTCTGCTTTGGCGCGATAATGTCTGCCAAAATGGCTTCGCCGTCGTTATTGCCAATGAACCAATAGGGTGGAAAGGCTGCATCGGTTTTCTTGGATGAGAAGTGATCACTGTGTCGTTCAAAATCGGCCCGTACCGTGCCGGCGTCACCAAGGTGGAGAACGGTTGTGTGCTCGTCCAATGTGACGCGCCATGCAAAATTCTGGATTGTCGGTCGATTGCCAGCATGAGGGATGGCGACAAAATCGACTGTGAGTGCACCAATGCTAAAGTGTTCGCTCCCATCTTGAGGATTAAGGTCAAACCCATGAATGCGATCCATTAGTGGATCGTTCTCGTCCACACCGGCATTTGTGATCGCATCTACAACTTGGTTCGACCCGTAAAGATGCACGGTTTTTTGTTCGCGGAGATATGCAATAGCTGGTTCAGCGGTAAAATGATCGCCATGAACGTGAGAAATGAAGATTGCATCAACGTCGTCATACGGTGCTTCACCGGCGAGCATGGCGTTACTAATCTCACCAGGAACTAGCGCATATTGGCCATAGCTATTGGCATAAAAGGCATCAAACAAAATTTTGCTGTCGCCTCGTGCAACCATGATCCCTGCGTTACCCAGGTAGGTCGCTCGGGAAGAATGGTCATGGGCCGTTGCCATAGATGTAATCGTTATTGAAGCAATTAGGCCAAGCGCAAATATTCGCATCATTTCTTTTTCCTCAGCAATTCGTCAATCGTTTTGTCTATCCGATTGAGTGTCTCAAAAATTTGTTTGGCAGAATCTGTAATGAGTTCATTTTGGATTTTTTCTGCAACTCCTAAGAGTTGAGTATTCGACAGTTCCTTTTTGGCGAGTGGTAAGAATTGTGATTCCTCGTCTGCCATATGTAATTCTTGAACATCAATATATGTGGTAACGTCAACAATGAGCGACCATTTTGGCGAGACATGGTGAGCTGCAAGGTTCTTGAGATTTTTTGAAAACGTTTCCTTTAGGGAGCCCATTTCTTCATGCTCCGATTTTAGCCGCTTGAGATATTCTGTTTCCAGTACATTTGCTTTGATCAATGCTGTATAAATATGGTCTTCCTTTTTGTGATGAATCTCATCGGGAAAAACTGAAAAAAATTCGATCAACGCATGTAGAAGGTCGTAGTCCGGTTCTGAATGACCAGACCAAGTCGCAATTTCACGCTGTAATAAAGAAAGCCGACCATTGAGAAGGTCATGTTCTTTTTTGATGGTTTCTAATATGGTCAATATTCGTTTATCCTCGCAAGTCGAGAACATGTTTAAGAAAATTACCAAGAATAGTGATGTTAGTCGAGCCTCACGAAAGTGACTGTGGGTGGGACCTTTCGTCCGGCACAAAATCCACAATTTGAATGGTGGTCTGTGAATGAGACCTAACTTTCGGGGATTGCCAGGTCCTTACGCAGTCGCGGAATGGTTAGCCCGGATGCTGTTCGATCTTTCATGCCGTTACGGTCAACCCGAAATAGTGCCGCGGGACGTCCACCTGCGACGCCCGTTGTTTGCCCTGTGTTTTGAACAAACCCAGAATTTTCAACGGTTCGTCTAAAATTCTGTTTGTGAAATGGGAAGCCGATAATCGCCTCAACCGTTTGTTGCAATTGCAGCAATGTGAATGTAGGCGGCACCATTTCGAAAATAACCGGGCGGTACTTCAGTTTGGCTCGAAGCCGTCCGATGGCGGTTGCGAGAATGCGCCGATGGTCAGAGATCATCGATGCGCCGGTTTCCAAACCTAGTGACCTTGACGAAAACGTGTCGGGTGAATTTGCGGTTGATTGGTCTCGCTGCGCTTCATGCACGAGCCCTGCTTCATAGAGAAGTTCAAATCGGTCAAGTGTGCGCTCTTCTTCCCAACCCCATCCGTCAAATCCAAATGCAATATTAATCCGCGTGCGCCTTTGATTTTGTGTGGCCAGTTCTGTTGCGCTATTAGCCCATCCGGAAAGCCTTTTTGAAATTGTTTGCTCGATGATAGGGGGCGGGCCACTGCGCCAATCCTCCCATGGAAAAAACGAATACCAATCGCGCCAAACTGCATCTGAAGCCAGGACGTCGACGGGAGCGGGCGCAAGCGCTAAGTAACCAACCGAAATGATGCGGTCGTTTTGAGCGCCACCCGCAAGGGCGGCCGCAGGGGCTTCGCGGCCATGATCACCAAAAGTGTAAAGTTGTTCAATAAATCCGAGGGTTACATTTGTTTGGCGTTCGACCCATTCGCGCACACCAATCTCGAATGTCCGGTGTCGGCTGGGATCGAATGGGCCGTAAGGCAGGCCGAGAGATGCAGGGTCGGTTTGTACGCATAAGACTTTTGGACGAAACTGGTCAACGGCTGCGAGTACCGCATTCAAGCCGATGGCGACATTGTTTGTCAGCGACGGGAGGATTGGATCATTCATCCGTCATCTATGCGTGATTTACGCCGCGAAGGGCAAGGTCACAATGGGATAGGATTCTGTTGAGCAGCTAGGACAGAGGTCGAGAATGGCGTCAATCATTCGGTCCTCGCGCTTTAGAGCGGCATCTGCTTCTGAAACCAGCAATAGGTTTGGATCTGCATGCGGAGCTGCCTTG
>JAJFGD010000048.1 GCA_021776315.1 Hyphococcus sp.
CACAAGCAATGGCGGTGAAAGCTGGGACGAGATCAATGCCGGTTTGCCAAGCGATGATATGGGGCGGATAGGCCTCGCTATGGCACCATCAAAACCCGATATGGTGTATGCCATTATCGAAGCAAGCGATGATGAACGTGGTGTTTATCGAACATTAGACTTTGGCCAGAGTTGGGAAAAACGCTCAGGCCATATGACCACCAGCCCACAATATTACAATGAGATCATTGTCGATCCGAAGGATGAAAATGCCCTCTATTCTTTAGATACATTTTCAAAACGCTCAATTGATGGGGGTAAAACCTTCCAAGACCTCAATGCTGACCACCGTCATGTGGATGATCATGCGCTGTGGATAGATGAGAACAATACTGATCACCTTCTTATGGGCGGTGACGGCGGCATTTACGAAAGCTGGGATAGGGGTGAACTTTGGCGTCACATAGACAATCTGCCGATTGTTCAGTTTTATCGCATTCAGCCAGACAATGCAGAACCGTTCTATAATGTTTGCGGCGGCACCCAGGATAATAATTCATTATGCGGACCATCGCGTACAACGCTTGTGCATGGCATAACGAATTCCGACTGGCATACGGTGCTGGGCGGCGATGGCTATAAGCCGCAAATTGATCCACGCGATCCGAATATCGTTTATACGCAATATCAATATGGTGGCTTGGTGCGGTATGACCGACGCACGCAAGAGCGCGTATTTTTGCCACCGCAATCACCCACAGGAGAGCCAGCCTATAAATGGAACTGGAATACGCCAGTGCTCATCAGCCCCCATAACCCTGATCGCATATACTATGCGGCGGAATATTTGTTTGCCTCTAATGATCGCGGCAATTCATGGCAGACGATTAGTCCTGATCTGACACGCCAGCTTGATCGCAATGCGTTGGAGGTGATGGACCGGGTTTGGAGTGTCGATGCGGTCGCAAAGAATGATTCAACATCGATCTTTGGGGCGGCGATTGCGTTAAGTGAAAGTCCGGTGTTGGAAGGTCTCATTTATGTTGGGACTGATGACGGTGTAATTTCCGTTACTGAAGACAATGGAGCGAATTGGCGGCGTACCGAAACCGTGCGCGGCGTACCGGATATGAGCCTCGTGGAAGACATTGTTGCTTCCGTGCACAACCCGGATGTTGCTTATGCGACCTTTGACAATCACAAGCGTGGGGATCATGCACCATATGTATATCGCACAGACAATCGCGGCCGTAATTGGACGGCGATAACTGGCGATCTACCGGATTGGGGTGCGGTGCATACCATTGCTGAAGATCATGTCGATTCCAATTTGCTTTTTGTTGGGACTGAGTTTGGTCTTTTTTATACGCAAAATGGCGGCCAAAATTGGGTCCAACTAAAGTCAAAGCTCCCGACGATTGCGGTTCGCGACCTTGAAATCCAGCGGCGTGAAAATGACCTTGTCGTTGGCACCTTTGGGCGTGGCGTCTATATTCTTGATGACTATACGCCTTTGCGTGCAAGTGCGAATGACGTTGCCGATACAGAAGCGACATTATTCCCGGTGCGCGATGCTTGGCTCTTTATTGAGAGCGATCTATGGGGACCATGGGGCGGTGCCAAAGGGTCCAATGGCGACAATTTTTGGGTCGCTGAAAACCCACCATTCGGTGCTGTCTTCACCTACACATTGAATGAAGGGTTGCATTCGCTCGCAAAGACCCGGCGCAAAGGTGAAATCGAAACCGAAAAAGAGGGTGGCGATACACCCTACCCGTCTTGGGAGGAACTACGCGCAGAAGATCGCGAGGATGAGCCGGCGATTTTGTTTATCGTGACAGACGCGGCGGGCAATGTGGTGCGTCGTTTCACCGGCCCCCATGCAAAAGGTCTCCACCGGGTCGCATGGGATTTGCGCTATGCGGCACCGGACCCAGCACGGCTTTCAGAGCCAGCGTCCTCGCCCTTCGCGAGTCCGCGGGTTGGTCCATTGGTCGTACCCGGAGAATACACAGTAGCAATAGCCAAACGGATCAATGGTGTCGTGACGCCAATGTCTGCGCCACAATCATTTACCGTCAAACCGCTTGATGACAGCCCAGAGGTGACGGCTGACCGTGAAGGCTTGCTGGCTTTCCAACAGGAGACAGCGGACACGGCACGTACGGTTACAAGCGCAGGCGTCGCATCTGGGGAACTGCGTGATCGTCTCGCCCATCTTAAAAAAGCAGCCGAAGCATTGCCATCGCCCATTGATGGTCAGCGAGCACGCATCCAAGCGCTTGAGACGATCTTGGATGATGCTGATGTCGCGATGAATGGCGATCGAACACTAAGGGGTCGAAATGAACCGGCACCGTGGTCGATCTCTGGACGCATCGGCGAAATTCGCGGGTGGGGTTGGTTCACACAATCACCGGCCACGCAATCGAGCAAGGACGCGTTGGTTATGGCTCAGCAAGAATTCGCCGTCGCACTCGCCCAGCTTCGCGAAGTCGAGACAGGGGTCACAGCTTTAGAAGATGAGTTGGAACAATTGGGTGCTCCCTATACGCCTGGTCGCGGTGTCCCAACATGGCCGCTGCCGGAATAATTGGAAGCACTGAAGGGTCAAAACTTGGTGGTGTGTTGTTCGATGAAACTTTGCATTGAGCCCTCATCGCCAAGGCAATGGGCCCCATTTAGGCAAAACGATAACTGGCCAATTGGAACAACAAACCTGTTTGAAAATGGAGCGGGCGATGCGATTCGAACGCACGACCTAAACCTTGGCAAGGTTTCGCTCTACCCCTGAGCTACGCCCGCGCTCCTTCTCGATCTGTCTGACTGTTGAAGCCCGACAGGGGCCGCTATATGCACGACGAGATCGGGCAATGCAAGTCAGATTCTATGGGAAAAGCGACGAAGGTCCCCAACTGGCCATGAGGCAGGAAAATATGAACGACCAATCACCGCCCGGACAGGGGCCAAAGACCCGCCAAATGCTATTTGACTATCTTGATCAGCTCGATGTCGTCCATCGCACGGTCGACCATCCGGCGATTTTTACGGTGGAAGAAGGGCGCGATTACAAGCGCAATATGCCTGGCGGCCATTCCAAAAACCTGTTTGTGAAAGACAAAAAAGGGGTCTTAACCCTGGCCGTCGCCAGCAGTGAAACACGGGTCGATCTTGTCGGTCTGGGCAAAGCCTTGGGCGCGAAAGGCCGACTGTCATTTGGTAAGCCAGAATTGATGACGCAGACCCTCGGTGTCATTCCGGGCGCGGTCACGCCCTTTGCTCTTTTCAATGATAATGCCCAAGCGCTGGCCCAGGTCGTGCTCGATACCAACCTTTTGGCCCATGATCCGGTTTGGTTTCATCCCCTGGAGAACACGGCCTCTACGGCGGTTTCAGCCAAAGATTTGATCCGTTTCGTCAAGAGCTGCGGTTTTGAGCCGCAAATTCTCGATCTCGCTGCGCCGCTTGAGGGGTAACGGCTTGCGTTTCGTGGCCCCGCACCTCATCTAGAGAAGGTTAATCAAGGAGACGGTCATGAATACGGTCATGGGTATGGGCGGCGCACAAACAGAGGCGATGCCGGCGGATGTCATCAAGGACACAAGCACGGAATCATTTGAAGCGGATGTTTTGACCGCCTCTATGACAGCGCCCGTGATCGTTGATTTTTGGGCCGACTGGTGTGGACCCTGCAAACAGCTGACCCCCATCCTAGAAAAAGCGGTATTGGCCGCCGGCGGCAAAGTCAGCTTGGTCAAGGTCGATATCGATAAGAACCAGATGCTAGCGTCGCAATTGCGCATTCAATCCATCCCGACGGTCTATGCTTTTTTTCAAGGGCGTCCGGTTGATGGCTTCCAGGGTGTGGTGCCTGAAAGTGAGATCAAAGATTTCATCAATCGCCTACTTGAACTTCAAGGTGCCGATGCTGGGCCTGATCAAGGGGTCGAAGATTATTTAAACGCTGGGGACGCCGCGCTGTCCGAAGGCGATGTTGCCGCAGCAGCGCAGCTATTTGGCCAAGTCGTACAAGCTGAGGCAGACAATGCGCGCGCGATTGCTGGTCTTGCCCGGTGTCACTTAGCCATGGGTGATTTGGAGCAAGCCAAACAAACTTTGGCTCTCACCCCGCCGGACAAAAAAACCGATCCGTTGATTGCCAGTGTTGAAGCGTCGCTTGTTCTCGCAGAGGCTGCACCGAATAGCGGCGATGTATCGAGCATGAAGGCAAAAGTTGAGAGCAATCCAGCAGATTTGGACGCGCGCTTTGATCTTGCGAATGCGTTTATTGGGTCCGGTGATTTGAGCGCCGCGATGGATGAATTGCTTTTGATCATTGAACGTGACCGCGAATGGAATGAAGAGGCCGCGCGAAAGCAATTGTTGACCGTGTTTGACGCGCTTGGCCAAACTCACCCGGCGACGTTGCAAGGGCGTCGACGCCTTTCATCTATTTTGTTCTCGTAAAGACGCAGAAGGGAACCCACGTTCTCAAGATATGAATACGAAACGCTCACCATCTTCGCCGCCCACTCTGCCTGGTGGTCTGCCACAGGAAATACCACTATTTCCGCTTGAGGGCGCGGTTTTGTTGCCCGGTGGGCAGCTTCCACTAAACATATTTGAACCGCGTTATTTGCGTATGATTGACGATATATTTTCCGGTACACGCATGATTGGGATGATCCAACCCATGGATGGTGCCGGTGGTAATCACCCAAATTTATATTCGGTGGGTTGCGCTGGGCGCGTGACATCATTTTTGGAAACCGCTGACGGGCGATACATGATCACTTTGAATGGACGTCGTCGGTTCCGCATTGCGCAAGAGCTATCGACGGACACGCCTTATCGTATTGCCCAAACTGATTGGGATGCGTTTGACATCGACGCGCATGGAGACAAGTCTGGCGACAATGTCGACCGGGAATCGTTTTTAAACGTCATGCAAAATTATCTTGATGCGGAAGGGTTACAAACAGACTGGGACGAGGCATCTTCCGCCTCGATCGACGCGCTAGTGGTTTCCTTAGCGATGGGGTGTCCTTTTGCGCCTAATGAAAAACAAGCGCTTCTGGAGGCCCAAACCGTTGAAGAACGCGCGGCATGCTTGGTGGCCTTGATGGAAATGTCCCGCGGTGACGAAAATGGCGGCGAACACCTATTGCAATAGTTTGATTGGCGAGGAGGACGAACATGACAGACGGTGATGTCCCGACAATGGCAGGGGAAGTCGATCCAAAACTTTTAGAGATTTTGGTCTGCCCGCAAACCCGTGGCCCCCTTGTCTATGACCGACAAAAAAGTGAGCTCCTCAGCAAAAAAGCGATGTTGGCCTATCCTATTCGCGACGGCGTGCCGATCATGCTGATCGACGAAGCGCGCACAATCAGTGACGATGAGATGGAAAGCCTTTGATCGCGTGATTTGCAACGGCATAAATTTGCAAAAGACATTGGCGGCGAACGCGTGTACCCCGACGGCAAATCCCACCCGAAGGAATAGAGGATGACGGTTTCGCCCCTCAATGATGTGCCAGCAACTGACCTTGTCGCCTGTGATCGGCCTGACGCGGCTATTGCTTGCTTGTCGAAGATCTTTGACGATGCCCACCAAGAAATTTCACTGCGGTTTGAACAATATTTAGCGAAGGGTACGCCGCCAGATACACAAACAGCGCCAGTTTATCCGTATCTTTGCGCGCAAGTATCGGCCGAGGCGACGACCCAAACCTCAACGCTAGCTCTTGGCCGCGTCGCTTCAAGCAGTCTGCATGGCGCAACGATCACGCAGCCCGCGCTTTTCGAGGACTATTTGCACGAGCAGCTCACCCATATTATGGAGCGGTTCGATGCGAAAATTTTTGTGGGGAAATCTGAGACACCGATCCCGCTAACATTTGCGCTGGAAAGTGCCACAGCGGCTTTGACGCAAACAAAACGCAACCACCTGCAAAATCATTTCCATACGCCCAATCTTGTGGCGACGAATGATGACATTGTTGATGGTCAATTTATCTTAAAGCGATCTGGGCCTTTGCCTTTATCTCTTTTCACGGCTGAGCGGGTTGATTATTCGTTGCACCGAATTCAGCACTATACAGCAACCAAGCCTGAGCACTTTCAAGACTATATTCTGTTTACAAACTATCAGCGTTATGTGGACGAGTTTATTGGATATGCAAAGGAAGAAGTGGCGGCGGGCCGCGCTGCTGCTTTAGTCGAGCCTGGTGGTCGTGAAACCCGCAAAGATGCACCACCGCCTGAAGGGTCGATTGCTCAAATGCCCCAAATGCCTGCCTATCATCTGGTGCAGGAAGGCAAACAGGGAATAACTTTAGTGAATATCGGTGTCGGGCCATCTAACGCCAAAACCATCACGGATCATTTGGCCGTTTTGCGCCCACAAGTGTGGTTGATGATTGGTCATTGTGGCGGCCTTCGTCGTTCGCAACGTCTCGGCGATTATGTTCTGGCTCATGCGTATTTGCGTGACGACAATGTGCTTGACGACGTGCTTGATCCATCGGTGCCCTTGCCGACCCTTGCTGAAGTGCAATTGGCATTGACCCGCGCCGTGCAAGAAGTGTCGGGGAGCACGCAAAGCAAGGTCAAAGACCATTTGCGCACGGGCACCGTTGTCACGACCAGCGATCGAAATTGGGAGCTGCGTTTTGAACGTAACGCGGTGCGTCTAAATCAGGCCCGTGCGATCGCAATTGATATGGAATCGGCAACGATTGCCGCAAATGGATACCGGTACCGTGTGCCTTATGGTACTTTGCTTTGCGTATCTGACCGCCCTTTACACGGCGAAATCAAATTGCCCGGCATGGCGGATGCTTTTTACCAAGAGCGGATTAGCCAACACCTCGCCATTGGTATTCGCGCCATACAAGTATTGCGTGATGAAGCAAAAGCTGGCGCCTTACACTCGCGAAAACTGCGCAGCTTTGATGAGCCGTTCCTGCGCTAATGCGCTTCTCAACTTTGGCTTTTAACGTGCTTTTCAACCGCGACTAGGAACGCATCGATATCGGCGTCAGTCGTGCGAAAGGATGTAATGAGGCGTTGCATCTTGCCATCGGCTGGATCGCCTGGCGTGACCCAGGGGTAAAACTCTGCCCCGTCTGTGCGCAATGCGTCAGCGATACCGTCAGGAAAAACCGGAAACACTTCATTGATATCCGTTGGATATGAAATGTCGACACCGTTGATTGCGGACAAACCCGCCGATAATTTTTGCGCCATTTGGTTGGCGTGGCCGGCAAGTTTTAGCCAAAGATCATCTTTTAAATAGGCGTCAAACTGTGCTGCGATAAAGCGCATTTTAGACCAAAGATGTCCGGCGCGTTTGCGTCGAAATTCAAAATCTTGGGCTGCTTGCGGGTCAAAAAAGACAACAGCTTCAGCGGCCAGGCACCCATTTTTGGTGCCGCCAAAGCATAAAACATCAACACCAGCTTTCCAGGTGACCTCGGCCGGACTTGCACCAATGGATGCCACCGCATTAGCAAACCGAGCGCCATCCATGTGGACAGTCATCCCCGCATGGTGCGCCTCAGCACTAAGGGCACTTAATTCGTCGACAGAATATGTGGTCCCACATTCGGTACCTTGGGTTAGGGACAAAACACTGGCTGGTGCGCCATGTGGAGGGCGGTGGGGAAAGCCAGCAAGGGCCTTTTGCACCGCATGCGGCGTTAACTTGCCCCCATGGCCAGTTATCGGCAGCAATTTGGCGCCGCCAGTTAGAAATTCCGGACCAGCGCATTCATCCATTTGAATATGGCTTTGTTCATGACAAAGGATCATGCCGTAGGGCGGTGTCATCACTGAAAGCGCAAGCCCATTGGCCGCCCCGCCCGTTGAGACAAAAAACACTTTGCATTCTTTTTCGAAGACTTCGTTGAAACGCGCAGCCACTTTCGCCGAAAGTGCATCCCCACCATAAGACGGTACAGAACCGTCATTAGCGCGGACAACTGCATCCATGATTTCTGGTGCTGCGCCGTTCCAATTGTCCGATGCAAATTTCATGATGTCATTCTTTCTGTTTCCGCAGGCCCGCTAAACATGTGCAAGGGCTTGCGCCAAGGCAACGAAATTCTCAACTAGATCGGCGGCACCAGCATCGCGCAATCGATCGCCATGGCCGTCGTAACAATGTCCGCCACCTAAAAACCCCCAAACGGTCATGCCTGCAGCAACCCCCGCCTTGACGCCATTTTCGCTGTCTTCAATGACCAAACATCGTTCCGGGTCGATACCCAATTTTTTCGCTGTGAAAATGAAAATGTCTGGTGCCGGTTTACCCTGTGCGACGAGGTCAGCCGAATAAACATGCGGTGATGCGTGCTCCCATAATGCGGTTTTTTTCAGCTTTCGCTCTAGGAAATGTGCACGAGATGACGATGCAACAGCAATCGCTTTCTCCAGATCAATCACGGTGCGCATCGCAGCCGCTGCACCATCGATGGCTTTTAAAGCCCCCATTTCATCGCGGCGGCCGGCAATGACTTGATCACCAAGATCATCTGGCGGTTCCTCACCGATTACAGACCGATAATCAACGCGAACAGCATCGATAAAAGCATCGTCATGTAGTCCGACGAATTGGCGAACATATTCCGCAGGCGTATAATGAAGCCCCATCTCACCCAGGACGCGACGCTCGCCCCGGATGGCAAGCACCTCGCTATCCACTAACACACCGTCACAATCAAATATCACCGCCTCGTAACGCGACGCATTCATAACTTAACCTTAATATTTAAAAATTCTGGCCACTGAAGCTTCCGCATAACGCGAAAACCGCGCCGCGTCTCGTGCTTGCCGCGCAAAACCGTAAAAATTTTTCACTTTCACTTGAAGTTTTGGGCTTTTCCAACGGATACTGGGGAGCGGGGTCTGTTGAGTGGAAGGGTTGGTAAAGGACAATGAAAAAGAATTTGCTTTTAGGCATCAGTGCGACCGTTTTGGCGCTGGCTGCCCATTCGTCTGCGTTAAGTTTGCGGGGCGAGGTGCCGAGTGAAAAGCCATCACAAAATATTGAGCGTGACATCCGTGCACAAACGCAAGCCCGGATCAGAGACCGGTTGGGAAAAGCTCGAAAAAGATTTCATCGTGGCCGCGAGGTCCGCACGATGGATGGGAGCGGCAATAACAAGCAGTCCCCACTCGCCGGTGCGAGTTTCCAACAACTCCAGCGGATGATGGGCTATGACTATGCCGATGACATCTCTAAAATGGCCGGCCCCTTGCGCAAAAGCGCCCGTGAAATCAGCAACATTGTCGCCACGCAAAACGGCTCGATGCCGAATGAGTTTGGAACCAGTGATTATTTGTGGCAGTGGGGACAATTCTTAGACCACGATATTTCACTAAGTGACGAGGTCCCTAGCGACGATCGATCATTTGATATTGCTGTGCCCATGGGCGACCCTTGGTTTGATCCTGCGGGAACCGGCAATAGGACGATCCATTTTAATCGCGCAATTGCAGACCCGAGCTCCGGAACGGACCTTCAAAACCCACGCGCACAAATCAATGAAATTACATCATGGATCGATGGTTCCATGGTTTACGGCTCTAGCGATGAACGTGCCAATGCGCTGCGCACGAATGATGGTACCGGTCGATTGCGGACCAGCCCTGGGTCATTACTACCGTATAATGAAAACGGTTTGCCAAATGCCAATGGACCCGCTCCCGACCCTTCAAAGCTCTTTCTGGCTGGTGACGTGCGTGCTAATGAGCAAGTAGGCCTGGCAGCCATGCATACTTTGTTCGTGCGCGAACATAATCGTTGGGCAAAACACATCAAAAGAACGCGACCATTTTATTCGGGAGATGATATTTATCAAACGGCGCGTCGTATGGTGGTCGCCGAGATTCAGATCATCACCTATGAAGAGTTTTTGCCAGCCCTCATAGGAAAGAACGCCTTGCCGCCCTATCAGGGGTATAAACTTGGTGATGCAACAATTGCATCAGAGTTTTCCGGTGGAGCCTATCGCCTGGGCCATAGTTTGATCAATACGGAGCTGTTGCGGGTCAACAGACGTGGCCACGAAATTAGTGATGGCCATCTGGGGCTTCGCAATGCTTTTTTCAATGCACCGTCTATTTTGAAAAAGCGCAATGATATTGATCCCATTCTTCGCGGGTTGGCCGCACAAAAAAGCCAAACGCTCGATCCAAAGGTTGTTGATGATCTGCGCAATTTCCTTTTTGGCCCGCCTGGCGCGGGTGGGTTCGATCTAGCATCGCTAAACATTCAACGGGGCCGCGATATGGGATTGCCGTCCTATAATGATGCGCGCGATTCGATGGGATTAGGACGTGTTTCAGATTTTCAGGAGATATCTTCTGATCCAGCCGTCCAAGCAGCGCTGTACGACGCATATGGGACGGTTGATGATATTGATCTCTGGGTCGGCGGTCTTGCTGAAGATGCGCTGAAATCAGAAGGCTCTCAATTGGGACCGTTGCTTCGTAAAATTGTTACACTTCAATTCGCGTCCCTGCGTGACAATGACCGCTTTTGGTACAAACGGGATCTGACGGCTGCAGAATTTGCTGTTGTAAAAAAAGTGACATTGGCAAAAATTATCAAATACAACACGACCATTCGGGGGAATGAAATTCCTCGCAATGTGTTTTACGTGAAGGACTGATCGTTTTTTGGTGCTCGCCAAAAATGAGATGAAGCATAAAAAAAGGGACCGCGTTTGCGGTCCCTTTTTCAATTTTTGTAAGGCTTAGTATTAGCCAGCAAGCACAGCCAACAGCAACAAGGCCACGATGTTCGTAATCTTGATCATCGGGTTCACGGCTGGGCCCGCGGTATCCTTATAAGGGTCACCAACGGTGTCACCTGTAATGGCCGCTTTATGGGCTTCAGAGCCCTTACCGCCATGATGACCGTCTTCGATATATTTCTTGGCATTGTCCCAAGCACCGCCACCGGCAGTCATTGAAAGGGCCACGAATAGACCGGTAACAATCACACCCATCAACATCGCACCAACCGCAGACAACGCAGCTGACTTGTCAGCCACCAGGCTAACGCCGAAATAAACAACCAATGGTGAAAGGATCGGAAGCAATGATGGCTTGATCATCTCCTTGATCGCCGCACGGGTCAGCATGTCGACGGCACGACCGTAATTTGGTTTCGATGTCCCAGCCATGATGCCCGGATCTTCACGAAACTGCTTACGCACTTCTTCAACAACCGCACCAGCGGCACGGCCGACTGATTGCATCGCCCAGGCACCAAATAGGTAAGGCAAAAGCCCACCAATAAAGAGGCCAACAACCACATAAGGGTTGGACAGCGAGAAATCGACTGCAACATCAGCGAAGAAAGGAAACTCCGCTGGGTGTGCGACGAAGTGCTTGATGTCTTCGGTATAGGCCGCGAACAACACAAGCGCACCAAGGCCAGCAGAACCAATCGCATAACCTTTTGTCACCGCTTTAGTTGTGTTGCCAACAGCGTCAAGAGCGTCTGTCGTGTCGCGAACAGAACCTTCAAGACCAGACATTTCAGCGATACCGCCCGCATTGTCCGTTACCGGACCAAAGGCGTCGAGCGCAACGATCATACCAGCGAGGGCCAACATTGTTGTTACCGCTGTTGCGATACCGTACAGGCCAGCCAAGTTGTACGTTACGATAATGCCAACAACGATAACAAGCGCTGGCAGTGCCGTTGCTTCCATTGAAACAGCAAGACCCTGGATGACGTTTGTACCGTGGCCAGACTCTGATGCTGCCGCAACGGATTTCACAGGGCGAAAATTTGTACCCGTGTAATATTCCGTGATCCAAACGATAAGACCGGTAATCACCAGACCCATAACACCACAGATAAACAGGCTAAGACCGCTAAACGGATTGCCTGTCGCTGTTTCAGCAATGGTTTCAGAAAAGCCAAAGATCTGGAACGTCACACCAGCAATCGCAACTAAGGACAGCAAGCCCGTTACCACGAGGCCTTTATAAAGCGCGCCCATGATATTGGTGGAGCCTTGTCCAAGCGACACAAAGAATGTGCCGATGATTGACGTGATGATACACACCGCGCCGATCGCTAGTGGGTAAAACATAAATTGAGCGGCGTTCGCTGTGTATAGGATTGATCCCAACACCATGGTCGCTGCAACAGTCACCACATAGGTTTCAAACAAATCAGCTGCCATACCCGCACAGTCACCAACATTGTCGCCGACATTGTCAGCGATTGTTGCAGGGTTGCGGGGATCGTCTTCTGGAATGCCGGCTTCGACCTTACCAACCAAGTCGCCACCAACGTCAGCACCTTTAGTAAAGATACCGCCACCCAAACGGGCAAAGACAGAGATCAGCGATGCGCCCAATGAAAGGGCGATTAGACCGTTGACGACTTCGCGACTTTCAGGGGCATTGCCCATCACGCCGGTAAGGATGCCGTAATAGCCAGCAAGCCCAAGTAGGGCGAGACCAGCAACCAACATGCCAGTGACCGCGCCTGAACGGAACGCTACTGACAGACCTTTGCCGAGGCTTTCACTGGCGGCTTGTGTCGTACGCACATTCGCGCGCACTGAAACCAACATGCCAATAAAACCTGCAGCCCCAGACAGAATTGCGCCAATGGCAAACCCGAACGCTGGGATAAAGTTTAGTTTAAATGCGCCAAGCAAAACGACGAAAACGATCGCCCCTGCAATAGCAATTGTTGTGTATTGACGATTCAAATATGCCGTCGCCCCTTCTTGGATCGCGGCGGCGATTTCTCTCATTCTGTCGGTGCCGGTGGGTAGCGACATTACCGAGTTGACGGTGAATGCGCCGTAGCCAATTGCGGCCAAGCCGGCCAGAATGACCAACCAAAGCTCTAAGCTCATGTTATATCTCTCCTGGGAGTTTGTTCAGTAATCGTGAGGTGATTGCTGATATGGCCGCAGCCACGTGTGTCCACGCGTGCGCTTCAACCAGCCCCCGATGTAGTCGGCGCGGAAATTGGCAAAGCCGTCCGTTAAAATCAACTAAAACTTACTGCGACAGGCAAACTCAATTGGGATACAGCGAAAAAATCGCCGCAAAACCCTTATGCAGCATTTGAACGCATCGATTGCTTTTGTTCTGGCTCAGCGTCGGTCAGTTCCTTAACCCAAGGATATGCCTTGGCCGTTTCGTCTGTGTAACCAAGATTTCGGGCGGTGGCGCTTCGTGGTCTGTCCGTCGTCTCCGGGTAAAATGTGCCAAATACCTTGTCCCAAAAAAATTCGGCGATCCCGAAATTTCCATGCTCATTGTGGAAATGATGGGCCAGATGGCGTTTTTTGATGTCCTTCCAGAACTGCGATTTCGGTTCAAATGCCAAATGTTCCCCAGCATGGAGGAATTCTGTGATGCAGGTCATGATAACCGTGCCTGTGATCGCGCCCGCTGCCCCGGCCGGACCATGGATCAGCCAGCCAATCGGGCCAGCGACCAGCAAAATGGTCGGCAATGTGGTGTGCAGACCGCCGAAAAGCACTGACAAATCATTGGGAAAACGATGATGGTCATAATGGACCCGTTTCCACAACTTCGCGAGATGGGGTGTCTTATACATCCAGCTCCCGTGTAGGATGAATCTGTGCGTTACATACCACGCGATCGGGAATAATAGGGCCCCAGCCCCAATAGCCACGAAAAACATCCAAATATTAGCAGTCAGCACAAGACCGGCTGTGACCGCCACAACAAGGATAAGCGCGTAAATCTGGATCGCCGGATAGGTCACATAGGCTCGAAACAGGTCATCAAAAGTCATCCGGTTGAGGAGGTATTTCTCCTCTTTCCACGCTTTATAGCCAATAAACAGACGCATGAGACTGGTAAATCCTTGAAATTAGCACGCCCAAAGTGCTCGACGGCGCATAATTTCGCGCCAAATGTGAGATTAGGCCCGGCATACGGCCAGTTCAAGGGCTCTGTGGCGGCGCAAAAAAGCGCACTGTAACAACTGCCAGCATTTATTGATGCATTGCAACAAAGCTAGGGCTTGCCCGTTGACCTAAGGCCTTGTATCCGCTCAACATTAGAAATGCTTTTGCCGACGACCACCCATCGTTATGGCGGGCATAAATTCGCGCGCATGGATTTGCGCTTCGTTGCGTCGGGCAGGGGGAGCCGAGGGCGCGTCAATCACAAACCGGTCAAAGCCGGTGACAGTGCGGGGGCGTTGATGGCTGACACTTCAAGAACAGCTTTGCCGACACCAACCCTGAGTAAAAATCTTGACCTACGGGTCGGTGGTTTCCAGACGCTTCCGGAAGCGTTGGATTATGCTGCTCAAGGGGAGACCGGGTACAATTTTTTCACATTGCGTGGAGAATTGTCCCAAAGCCTAAGCTATGCGCAACTACGCGACGCAGCGATGACGCTGGCGGCGCGACTTGCTGGGCGATTTGAACGAGGCGACCGCTTGACGGTTGTGGCGGAAACCAGCCCAGATTTTCTCATCACGTTTTTTGCATGCCAATATGCTGGCCTGATCCCGGCACCAATGCCGATGCCGGTCAATCTTGGCGGCAAAGACGGCTACATCAATCAAGTGCGCCAAATGATTGTCGGTGCCAGCGCTGTCGCGGCTGTTGGTCCTGCACAACTGACGGAATTTTTGACTGAAGCTGCGCAAGAGATCGATGATGTTGAGGTCTTTGACTTTGAAGCATTGCGCGCATTGCCCGATACTGGTGCTAAGGCAAAACCTTTTGGCCCTGAAGAGCATTGTTATATTCAATATTCTTCCGGTTCCACGAGCGCGCCAAAGGGCGTTATCGGAACACAAAAATCAGTCAACAGTAATTTGACCGCGATCACGCGCCACGGGCTTCAGTTGCGTTTGGGTGACCGCGCTGCCAGCTGGTTGCCGCTCTATCACGATATGGGATTGATTGGATTTATCCTGTCTCCCTTAGTGGGCCAAGTTTCCGTTGATTTCTTAGCAACATCGGATTTCGTCCGTAGACCGCTTTTATGGTTGCGGATCATGACGGAACATAAAACGACGGTCACTTACAGTCCGTCTTTTGGTTATGATTTGGCTGCCAAACGGTCAGCGCGCGCTGAGCCGGGCTCCATTGACCTTTCAAATTTGCGGATCGCGGGCATTGGTGGCGATATGGTGCGCCCAGAAGCGCTCAATGCCTTCACCGATGCTTTTGCGTCTTGCGGCTTTGCCTCTAACGCGTTCACGCCAAGCTACGGTATGGCCGAGGCCACATTGGCGATTGCTTTTCCTGAGCTCGGAACATCAGTGAAGGTGGATGACGTGGATATGCGTCATTACACGCGTTCAGGCATAGCGCAGCCAGCTTCAGCGGTGACGTCTGAAGAGCACCGCCGCGGATTTGTCCTTTGTGGACGGCCGTTACCGGGACATGACATTGAAGTGCGCGATGAAAACCACAATGCGGTGGACGAGCGCGTTGTCGGGCGGATCTTCATCAAAGGACCGAGTCTGACACCGGGGTATTTTTCTGATCCTGAAGCGTCAGAAGCCATGTATCGCGGTGCGTGGTTAGACACTGGCGATATGGGCTATTTTTTGGACGGACAGATCGTGATTACGGGCCGCGCAAAAGATTTGATCATTATCAATGGTCGCAATATCTGGCCGCAAGATATTGAGTGGGCCGTTGAAAAAGTCGAAGGCGTTCGCAGTGGCGGTGTTGCGGCATTTTCTGTCGATGATGGAAATGGCGAGCGTATCATCGTCGTCGCTGAACGACGCGGCATGGATGAAGAGGCATTGATCGCATTGAAGCGTGAAATCGCACAGGTCATTCAAAATGCAGCCGGCGCGCCGGCCGAGGTTGTGTTGGCGCGACCACATTCAATGGTAATGACGTCTTCGGGCAAATTATCTCGGGCGAAAGTGAAGCAAAAATTCCTTGATGGTGCCTTTCGTGATGATCGTGACGACACTGGTGCACCACGTGCCGTTGCCGAAGCACGGGTGTAGCTCTTGCGTGTAGCGATTACCGGTGGCACCGGATTTGTCGGTGCTGCCACTATTGATCATTTATTGGCTGAAGGTCATGACGTCGTTGCGCTAGTGCGCGACAGACGAAAGTTGCGACGTGTAAGTGATGTTGCCGTCGTGGAAGGCGATCTTGAAAACCTAGTGGCCCTTGATGCGCTTGCGACCAACGCGGACGTGTTTTGCCATTTGGCTGGCGTAACCCATGCGCGTGATGACGCGGACTATAACAAGGTCAATGTTGATGGCGCTGTGAGTGCCGCGGTGGCGGCTGCCAAGGCCGGTGCCAAGTTCGTTCATATTTCTTCTTTGTCCGCGCGGATGCCGGCTGTTTCTCCCTACGCAGAGAGCAAAGCCAAAAGCGAGGCTGCTGTCGGCAAGGCATCTGGTGATAACCCGTGGGTCGCATTGCGCTTGCCGGCCATTTATGGCCCCGGAGACTATGCAACCCTACCTTTTTTCAAGCTTGTTCAGTCTGGATGGACACTTGAGCCAAAAACCGAGCCACCAGCCCGAGCGTCGCTGATCTATGTGGAAGATGCTGCAGCGGCGATCGTGGCGGCGTGCGACGCGGAATCTGGTAAGGTTTATGAGGTCGCCGATGAGCGCAAAAATGGATTTGCTTGGTCTGAAATTGGGGCCATGTTAGCGAAAACATTAGGAAAATCAGCCCGGCCGGTACGGGTGCCGCGTCCAGTGATTGCCACCTATCACGGGGTATTGCGCGCCGGTGAGCGGGCATTGGGGCGGACCCCAAGCGTTCGGACCGGCCAAATCAATGAGTTTTTTCACGCTGACTGGGTTGCGCGCAAAAACCTTCTCAGTGACGCTGTTCCTTGGTGCCCGCGGGTGCCGCTCGAGGAAGGATTTGCAAAAACCGCGCGTTGGTATCAAGAAAACGGTTTGCTATAACCATTGTGCTGCGAGATAAGCGGCGGCCAGGGAGAAAAGAATGTCGGGCATTCAAGAAGACGATGATCTTGTGTTTCACAAGATATGCTCATTGTTGGAGCCTTTGAATGAGAAAGGCATCAAGCTGACGCGCGAGACAGATCTGATTGCCGATCTTGAAATTGATTCTGTCTCTGTCCTCGATATCGTGATGGACATTGAAGACAATTATGACATCTCCATTCCAGTGAATACGATCTCGGAAATCAAATGTATTGGCGAACTTGTGGACGCCATTCATGCCATTAAGAAAGAGCAATCATAAAAAATGAGCCTGTTCGACAAATTTCAAGGCACTGCAGACCTTTATAAATTGCTTCTCGAAAGTACTGGACGTGACCCGTTCGGTGTTTCCATGGATGAAATGAAAGGCCCAACCCGGGCAATGGTCGAGGGTAAGGAAATTGTCCTTGCCGGGACAAATAACTATCTTGGCATGACCTATCATGAAGATGCGCTATTAGCGGCAAAAGATGCCATTGATAGCGATGGCACGGGCACCACAGGCTCGCGCTTTGCTAATGGTACTTATGCCGCACACAGACAGTTAGAGCAGGATTTGGCCGCCTATTTGGGCTATAAGCATTGCATGGTGTTTTCCACTGGTTATCAGGCCAATCTCGGCGCGATTTCCGCTTTGGCACAAGCGCCCAATGATGTGATTTTGATTGATGCTGACTGTCACGCCTGTATCTATGACGGGTGTCAATTGAGCGGCGCACAGACGGTTCGCTTCCGCCACAATGACCCTGAAAGCTTGGACAAGCGATTGTCCCGTCTGGGTGACGAGGTGAAGGGGAAGCTGGTTTGTTTTGAGGGCATGTATTCGATGTTTGGCGATACCGCCCCGGTTAAAGAATTGGTTGAGGTCTCGCACAAGCACGGCGCGATGACCTTGCTGGATGAGGCCCACTCATTTGGTGTTTATGGGGACACAGGTCGCGGTGTTTGCGAAGCTGACGGTGTCAAAGACCAAGTTGATTTTTATTCAGGCACATTTTCGAAAAGCCTGGCATCCATTGGCGGGTTCGTGGCCTCGAACCACCCGGAGCTAGAATATCTGCGCTTTTCGAGCCGTCCTTATATGTTCACCGCGTCACCATCGCCGTCCAATATTGCGGCGGCTTCAGCGGCGCTGGCGAAAATTTCAGCCGATTCCTCTATGCGAAACAACCTATGGGAGAATGCACGCCGGATCCACAGTGCGTTTACGCAGCTTGGCTTCGATCTATGTGCGGAGACAGGCCCTGTTATCGCTGCTAAACTCCCAAGCAAGGAAGCGGCGTTTATGGCGTGGAACTTCCTGATGGAAAAAGGCGTTTACGTTAATTTGGCCATTCCGCCTGGCACGCCAAATGCAACGTCAATTCTTCGCCTTAGTGTTTCTGCGGCGCACACACCAGAAGATTTGGATGTTGTCGTAAATGCATACACAACCCTGGCGGGCGAATTGGCACAAGCATCGGTTGATGCGTAATGGTTGAGGGGACGGACACCTAGGGGGTGGCGCAATTTATCCATATTTGTGTCGCAAATAAGTGGTTTAGTAGGGGACTATCTCGCCGGCATAAGTTTAGGCGATTGAGGGCAGAAGGATGTGTTGCGTGCGAAATTGTAGACAGTCGAGTTGGGTTGGTCGTTTAGTCGGCGGCAGCGTGGCGTTAATCGCTTTGTTCAATTCAGCGAGTGCGGATGAGTCTGATTTTGAATTTGACCATGTCAGCTGTACAGGTGCTGATAATGAGCTTCGCATTATTATTCGAGACGTGAAAAATAGTGTCGGGCTGATAACCGCTGATCTTTATCCAAATAATAATGAGACTTTTTTGAAGGGCAAAGGGCGCATCAAGAAAGTTAAATTTGCGGCGCGTGCACCCATGACGAAATTCTGCATGGCGATACCCGAAGGCGGGGATTATGCGATGGCGGTCTATCACGACCGAAACGCAAATGGACAGTTCGATAAAACGGGACTTGGCTTGCCCGATGAACCTTGGGGCATTTCTAATAATCCCAAAGTCCGTTTTGCCGCGCCACATGTGGAACGGGCCCTTTTTAAAGTCACCAAAGACGGTGCAATGGTGGATATTAAGCTGAACTAAGGCTAGGCGTTTACCGAAGGTGCGTCTTGCACCGACAATTCTGGGGACGCGTTATGTCTGACATCCAAATCCGCCCGGTGGCCACTGCTACCGACCTAAAAGTTTTTATCCGATTACCCAACGAACTTTATCGCGATGACCCCAATTACGTGGCACCGCTGGAATTCGAGCTTGGCAATCGACTCAATCCGGCAAAAAATCCAGGCTTAAAAGACTCGCCCCATCAATTGTGGGTTGCCTATCGCGATGACACGCCAGTTGGTCGTATCAGTGCGCTTGTCAATCAAGCGCACCTCGATCGCCATCATGATGCAACAGGGCATTTTGGGTTTTTCGAATGTGAAGATAATCCGGAGACGGTCCAGGCGTTGTTGGAAATTGCCGGTGACTGGCTGCGTGCGCATGGCATGAAAAAAATTGCTGGGCCGTTCAATTTCTCCGTCAACGAAGAATGTGGACTTCTTGTCGAGGGGTTTGATTCGCCGCCATTTGTGATGATGCCGCATGGTAAACCATATTACCCAGCGCGCCTTGAAGAGATTGGCTTTGAAAAAGCCGTCGATATGTATGCGTTAAAGTGGTTGCCGGTGCGCCAATTTATTCCCGAAAGGCGCATGAAATTCGTCAATAAGGCATTGGATAAACCAAATATTTCTATCCGCACACTCAACAAAGGTGATTTTCTCGGTGATATCCGAAAAGTTGTGGATATATTTGATGACGCGTGGTCCGACAATTGGGGGTTCATTCCATTTTCGGAAGAACATATTCGACATATGGCTAATGACCTGGAGCCAATCATACAAAAACACAATGTTGTCTTGTGTTATCTAGATGACGAGCCGGTCGCGTTCGGGTTGGTATTGCCGAACGTCAATCGGGCAACCCGAAATTTTGGTGGGAAATTATTTCCGACCAACTGGGCGAAGTTTTTGTGGCAACTGAAAATCAAGGGCGTCGATCAGGCGCGAATGCCGTTAATGGGTGTACGCAAAAAGCTACAAGGCAAACCGGTCGGTGCTGCCTTTGCTTATAAAATTATCGACATGGTGAATTCGGCCAATATCGATAAAGGTGTCACCCATACTGAGCTTTCTTGGATTTTAGAAAAAAACACAGCGATGCTCACCATGCTGACGGATATGGGTGCCACTATTTACAAAACATATAGGATTTACGAAAAGACGCTTTAAGTATCCCAATCCATGAAGCGTGCGGTGAAACCGATCGAATCTACAATGCCGTGCACTAAGATTACCGGCCACAAATTTCGCTTCCAAAAAAGAAACATCAGGCCAAAAGCCAACCCAACAGCGCCAGTTGTAATGAGGCCGCGCATGCCCTGGTAATACATATGGACATAGCCGAAAAATGCAGCAGCGAGCACAACGGCTATTATTGAGGCGAATGGAACTCGTGTGAACACAGATTCTAACCGCGTGATGATAAAACCTCGGAAGAACATTTCCTCTCCCAATGCTGCCGAGACCCAAGCGATACCCATCCATAATAGATAGAGTTTCAAATTCCCTTGGATGTCACTCCAGCGATCTTCCACACCTTCCGGAATCTCATTCATAAACGTCCAACCAAGCGCCTCACCAGCAAACATGACGGTTGCAATCGCCGCGGCGAAAGCAACGAAGGTCAAAAGTGTTTGGGGAATGAGCATCAGCTTTGCCCGAAGACCGGGAAGCGGGACTAAACCCATTCCCGCCCAGCGTTCACCGCGCAAACGCATATAGGCAGTTAACAGCAAAAGTGTTGTGATCAGTGTGATCGGTCCCGCATAGCGCCATGCGATCGGATCGACGAGCTTTTTAGATATTAACGCAAAGCCAACAAAAAAGACGAGCTCGAGCGCGGCAATGATTGGGGCAGGGAGAGGAAATTTGGACATGCTGAAAGTTTGAAACTCTTCTTTTTATTCTGAGATCGGACGATCAGCCAATTTCTTGCGCGCATAAAAAGCGATGAAACCAAATAGGGTGATGATTGCAATGACGGTTATCCAGCCAAGCCAAGGTTGGTCTTTCATGAGCGCGCCAGCGCTAACGAAAGCAAAGATCGGCGGGGCCATTCCCAGCGCGGATGTCCAAAGGTAGGTTTTAAATCGGACAGGGCTAAGCCCAGCACCATAATTGACGACAGTGTAAGGGATTAGTGGAATCATTCGGGCGAAAAGCAGAAAAGGCGCGCCGCGCCGATTGATAAGGCTTTCAAACTTCTCAAGCGCTGAGGCTGATACAAACCGTTTGATAATCGGGGCACCAAGCCAACGGGCGAGGCCGAAAGCCAATATTGCCGCAATAACAGCGCCAAGCCATGTCCATAAAAAACCCATCCACCGACCAAATGCCATGCCATTCGCGATGGCCACGGTCTCTGCTGGAAGGGGAAGGAAAGAAACCACGATCATGGCGCATATGGACAAAAGCGGTGCCCAGGGACCAGCTTGTGCAACCATTGCTTCATACCGTTCGGCATCCCATAGGAAGGACCAAAAGGTAGGATCGAAAATCTCCATAGCGCTTGGCACTTTCGCTTCTGCCAAAGACGTTCATTGTCATTGTTCGGTCGTAAAATAAAAGTGAAATGCGTTGGGATGTGCGGTGGGCACGCTGAACAGGCAAATTAAAACTGCCAAAGGTCCTTTGCGACGCGATAAGTGTTGGCATAGGCGGCGACACTTTCGCTGATCGGGTCGCCATAGCCGCCGCCAATTGCCATTGATACCGGAATTGTGCGTTTCTTACATTCCGAAAGAATCAAGTGGTCGCGTTTAGCGAGGCCATCATGGCTTAATGCCATGCGCCCGAGCTTGTCCGCTTCTAAGGGATCAACACCGGCTTGATAAAGGACGATGTCTGGATCGAATGCCCATATGGCGGGCAATGCTTCTTGCAGCGCGTTCAGATATGCCTCGTCACCGATGCCATCCGGTAATTCAACATCGAGATCTGAAGCACATTTGCGGAATGGAAAGTTTTTTGCACCGTGTACAGAAAAAACAAATATGTCGTCGCGCGGTGCAAGTATGCTGGCGTTCCCGTCACCTTGATGCACATCAAGATCGATGATGGCCACACGGTTTACCAGATTTTGGGCACGCAGATTGAGCGCCGCTACGGCAAAGTCATTGAAGACACAATATCCAGAACCGAAATCATAATGGGCATGATGGGTGCCGCCGGCGAGCTGGCCAGATAAGCCATATTGCAAAGCGATTTTTGCCGCGGAGATCGCCCCTCCCATGGTTGCGCGGGCGCGCTTGGCAATGTGCTTTGACCAAGGGAAGCCGATACGGCGCATGGCTTTGTCGTCAATCGTACCATTGTCGATTGCCGCCACATAGTCAGGGGCATGGGCCAAATGGAGCTCAGCGTCTGATGCCAAGGGTGCACTGGCAAGTTGGGCCGGCACAAGGATGCGATCTTCGATCAAGGTTTGGCGCAACATGCCGTATTTCGTTGCGGGAAACCGGTGCCCTGGGGGCAGGTCCAAATTGAAACTGTCAGAATAGAAAAATTTCATCGTGCCATCTGGCATATCAGGACGGATCAACCCAGCCCGCAATTTCCCGGCGGACTATTTGCTCAAGCAATGTGATCATTTCCGGTTCATCATTCAAACAGGGAATGGACGAAAAGCTTGTCCCGCCAACACTCATGAATGTTTCACGCGCGGCGATATTAATTTCTTCGAGGGTTTCAATGCAATCAGAGACAAATCCTGGCGTGATGACCGCGATTTTTTTTACGCCATTTTGCCCAAGATTTTTGATGGTGTCCTCAGTTGAAGGCTCTAACCATTTGTCACGGCCAAATTTCGATTGAAAAGCCATAGGCGCAAATTTATCCGTCCACCCCATAGCGTCACGCAACAATCGCGCCGTTTTTACGCAATGACAAAAATAAGGATCACCAGCATCGAAATAGCGTTGAGGCAGACCGTGGAATGAGATCACAACACATTCAGGTACCCAACCCAAACTATCGAGATGTCGCCGGGCGACCGCCGCGAGGCCGTCAATATAAGGGCGCGCGTCATGAAATGGCGGGGCAACACGCAATGTTGGCTGCCAACGCATTTTTTGCAGTGATTGGAAAACCGCGTCAGTGACACTTGCAGTGGTTGTTGCGGAATATTGTGGATAGAGCGGAACAACCAGAATGCGCTCACAGCCTTTGTCTTTTAGCGCAGCGATTTTATCGGCGATGGCTGGCGTGCCATAGCGCATGGCCCAATCGACAATGACTTGATCATCAAATTGACGATTGGTTTGCGCCGCTTGTTCCCTGGTGAAATAGCGCAGCGGGCTTTCATTGCTTTCTGTGCGCCAGATTTTTGCATAATTGCGCGCGGTGGCGGCGGGCCGCGTATTTAAAATCACCCCATGGAGGATCGGCAACCACACTGCCCGGGGGATTTCAACAATCCGTGGGTCGCTTAAAAATTCGGCGAGATATCGGCGCACCGCTGGTGCTGTGGGCGCATCGGGCGTGCCCAGATTGACCAATAAAACACCGACACGCGTTGGTAAGACCGGGTGGTGCCCAGCGGGTTTGGTAATTGCTTGTTCGGTTGTTGGGGGTACGCCGTCCATCGAATTTCCGCTCATGCCTTAGACGCTGCTGACGCTTGCCAGCAGGGCGCTCGTCTTGTCACAAATCTCAAGTGAAAAAACTAGAGGGAGGTGTCGTATTTAGCAGCCGACTTATCATCGACCAATCGCTCTGCGCCGCGTTTTTTATCTTTCACTCGATAGCGTACTTCGTCTTGGCGGCGGAACTTACGGCGCGTGCGCTGTGACATTTCCGGCTTTGCCGGTGCTTCCGGCTGCATGCGAGCATTGTTCAACACATCATCGACAGTGCGCGCGCGAACATTTGGCACCGCACGGCGCTTCGTGCGATAAGCGCGCTTTTTCGCGGCCTCAACAGCTGGGTCCGGCACCAGGCCGAGCAGGCCGTGGCTTCCATCGGCCTGCATCTGCTCATTGCGGACATACCAATAAACGATGACCCCAAAGGTGATGAGCGTGGCGAGGAATATCAGCGTATCCACAGTCTTTTCCGTCCTAGCTTTTGACAAGAATATCAGTAATGACACCTGCCTGTCACGATAGAAGCAAGTTTTGTGCTAGAGGCAGTGTTTGACGCCCGCCAATAATTGAACCCCAACCAACCGGACCACGATTAACCATATGACATATCAAGGAAAATGGGCGCTGATCACTGGCGCATCCGCCGGAATCGGCAAGACATTCGCAGAAAAACTTGCCGCCCAAGGGGCCAATCTGGTCTTGGTGGCGCGCCGAAAAGAGCGCCTGGACGCTCTTGGTGCAGCGCTAGCGAGCGAACATGGGGTGAGTGTCAAAAGCATCGCGGCGGACCTCGCTGACCCCCTAGCACCAGAGGAAATTGCCCGCAGCCTTAGCAATGACAATGTGAATATTGATATTCTGGTCAATAATGCTGGCTTTGGACTGCCGGGCGTTTTCACGGATAATAGCTGGCGCGCCCATCGTGATTTCATCGAGCTGATGGTGACGAGCTATGCCCATCTCACCCATTTGCTTTTGCCTGGGATGGTCGACCGCCAATATGGACGGATTATTCAAGTCGCCTCTGTCGCCGGTTTGGTTCCAGGATCATCCGGACACACCCTATATGGCGCGTCGAAAGCATTCCTGGTTAGCTTTGCACAAAGTTTAGCGGCTGAATGCAGTGATAAAGGGGTCAAGGTATCGGCCCTTTGTCCTGGCTTTACCTATTCGGAATTTCACGATGTAAACGACACCCGTTCGCTGGTGTCGCAATTGCCAAAATATATGTTCATGGATGCCGCCCCCGTTGTTGAGGGCGCACTCGACGCGGTTGAGCGCGAACATGTGGTTTATGTGCCTGGTGCCTGGAACAAGTTTACCGCCTGGTTAGTCAAAGCATTGCCACGACCATGGGGCGCGGCCATGGTCAAAAAACAATCGGCGAAGTTCAGAAAAAAGAACGGTTAAAGGCGTTTAGACAACGCTGAATTGCCTGTTTCTGAGGTGTTTCGGTCGAATGCCCCCCCCCCATTGGCCTGGAAACCCCGCTTTTTGCGCTGTACAGTCATGACAACTCGGGTGGGGCGCTATGATTAAGCAAAAAATTTATTCGCGGCTTTTGGCGACGACGGTTTTATCAACTAGCGTGTTGTTTTCAAACGGGGTGAGCGCTGACGACAGTGCGCGCCATGCAGTGACCGGATCACGGTTGCTGCAGTCTGATACAAATACATCCCCATCCGTCACCCAAATTGATGGCGCTGAATTTCGGTCGCTTGGCTTTTTGCGCAGTGAAGATCTCCTCAATACGCTACCGCAAGTTACGCCATCACAATCGTCTGAAATAAATAACAGAGCCACTGGCACCGCCCAGGTAGATTTGCGTGGTCTCGGTGCTGAACGAACATTGGTGCTGGTGGATGGCAAGCGTTTGCCGTTTGGATCATTCCAAGCGCCTGCGCCAATCTTGATTTTGTTCCTGTTCAGCTGATTGAACGGATGGATGTTACCATTGGTGGTGGCTCTGCCGTCTACGGCTCCGGCGCGATGGCCGGTGTCGTCAATTTCATTATGCGCCGGGATTTTGAAGGCATCGAATTTGATGGTCAGGCCGGGTTCTTCCAGGACGGCAATGATGACGATTTCGCCAATGCCATATTGTCGGCGAACGGTATTACCGGGCCGTCAAGCGTCGCGGATGGGCGCAATGTCGGTGCCTCTATCTTAATGGGGGCAAACACGGCGGATGGCCGCGGCAATGTCACCGCCTTTTTCAGCTATCAGGATCAAAATGAAATCCGTGCTGATCAACGCGATCATGCAACTTGTGAGTTTAATACGAGATCTGCGTCGCCAATTTCTGTTGGTGGGATTGGTTGCCCTCAATCAGGGTCGTTTAGACGGTTTTTTACACCGGGGTTAGGCGTGACCATTGGCGATGGAAATCTTTTTCTCTCTGACAACGGCACTTTTGTTCCTTTTACGGGTTCGCCCGAGCAATCGTTTAATTTTGCAGCGGATACATTTCAACAACGCCCCATAGAGCGGTTTCATATGGCGGCTTTCTCGCGTTATGGAATTACGCCAGATGTGGAAGCTTATTTGGACTTTTCACTTCTGGATAACACGACGATGTCGCAAACCGCGCCAACAGCGGCGTTCTCGACCGGGTTTACTGTCAACTGTGACAACCCATTCTTGACGGCACCCGTATCGACTGGAGGCACCATTCGTGAAAGCCTTGGCTGTTCAGCGGCAGATATCGCGGCGGGCAATGACGCGGCTTTTCTCCTTGGCTATCGCAATGTTGAAGGTATGCCTCGCCAAACGGTGATCGACAATACCACATGGCGATTGGTTGGCGGATTTCGTGGTGATATTGGCGATGACTGGCAATGGGACGCTTACGGACAGTTTTCTCGTGTACAAGAGCGTCAGTTAGTGCGCAACCGATTTGTGACGGCGCGATTGCGGGACGCCTTGTTTGCGGTTTCTAATGGATCGGGCAGTGTTGTGTGTCGTTCTGGAAATGCCGGCTGTGCCCCTTACAATGTTTTCCAACGTCCGGGCGGACAGTCCCAA
The DNA here is from genome assembly GCA_021776315.1 of Hyphococcus sp. Taxonomy (GTDB): domain Bacteria; phylum Pseudomonadota; class Alphaproteobacteria; order Caulobacterales; family Parvularculaceae; genus Hyphococcus. Next base: position 26,686 of record JAJFGD010000048.1, read on the forward strand.
GTGACGCAAGCTGCACTCAATTACATTCAAGGCGATGCAAGCGTTAATGGCGACGCGGAACAAAAAATTGTTTCCGGCACCTTGCGCGGGGATCTTGGGGGTGATGGATTTATTTCTCCCCTCGCAGATCGCGGCATGCAGTTGTTGGTTGGCGTTGAATGGCGCGAAGACCAACTCACTTCTCGTCCCGATGACCAATCGACATTCGGGGGACCCCGAACTTTTACAGGTTTTGCGGGTGGCGTTGAGGCATATGCCGGTGAACTGCGCGCCCTTGATCTTTTCATGGAAACAGAGATTCCCTTGGTCACGGGCAGACAATTAATCGAGGCATTGAATATTGGTGGTGCTTACCGCTATTCCGACTATTCAGGGGAAAGTGATAATACCCGCAATGGCTTTGATGCGCATTCTTTCAATGCAAACGCAACTTGGTCGATATCCCCCGACATCCACCTTCATGGACAGTTTCAGCGGTCCCATCGCGTGCCCAATATTGCGGAGATGTTCACAGATTCCGATTTGATTTCACTTTCTACAATATCGGTAAATGATCCTTGTGCGGGTGATTTTGACCCGACGACGCTAACAATAACAGAACCCATCGCGAGCGCGGCGCAATGTGCAAATTCTGGGGTTACGCCCGCACAATATGGATCGATCATCGAACCGTCATTCGCCGCGATAAATGGAATTGTCGGCGGTAACCCGGCGCTCAAGTCCGAAATATCTGATAGTTATTTCGCAGGAATTTCGCTGACGCCAAGAGCGATTTCCAATCTACATATTGCGGTAGAATTTTTCGATATAACAGTAAGAAATACGATTGGTACTTTATCATTTTCGTCGATACTTAGTGAATGTTTGGATACTGGGAATAGTGCGTTATGCGCCGTTATCAATCGTGATGATAACGGTTCCCTTCGAAGTAATTCGCCCGATTCTCAAGGAAAATTAGTTGGTATCCGTGCCGATAATGTGAATATCTCTCGTTTATCGACTAGGGGTCTCGACTTTAATGCCAGTTATGGGATCAATATTGGATCGCTTGGCGGTCTAAACGCAAATTATGCCGCTACGGTTTATTTTGAAAATTCGTTCGACGAAATTCCATCGGTGAGAACGCTGGCGGATTGTGCGGGGCTATATGACGGCTTTAATTGCGATGCGCCCAGTCCAACGTTTCGCCATCGCCTCGTGACAAGATGGCAATCCCCGTGGGATGTCGATGTATCCGCGGTGTGGCGGCGCCAAAGTGCTATCAATTTGGATATTGGTCAGTCAATCGACAACGCGTTCCTAAGTCTTTCTGGCAATGTGCTGGATGACCGTCTCGATGCTGCGAATTATCTTGATCTCGCGGCGGATTGGTCGGTGCGGAAAGGCGTGAGCCTTCGCGTCGGTGTTCAAAATGTGCTCGGTCGTGATCCAGAATTGACCACGGAAGGTTTTGGCAATTTTGGCAATTTTGGCAATGGCAACACTTTTCCGGGACATTACGACCCGTTGGGGCGCTATATTTATCTTGGCCTGACCCTATCCATGTGATCAGGCCATGCGATCAGGCGACTGCTGGTTTTTTAATCCGTCTTCTTCGCAAGGGCGCGGTGTCCTTGATCTAAGCCATAGGCAGCCATGGCGGCAAGGGTCACCACATCGCCGACCCGGGCACCGACTTGAGCGACTTGCACGGGCTGTTCAAGGCCGATCAAAATCGGACCAATCACAATGGCCCCACCCAGCTCACCCACCAGCTTGGTCGAAATACCAGCGGAGTGCACGCCCGGCGTGATCAACACATTGGCTTCGCCTTTTAGGCGCGAGAAGGGATAAATTTTCCGGAATTTTTCATTCAACGCCATACGCGGCGTCATTTCACCTTCATATTCAAAATCAACACCCGGGCGATTATCGAGGATTTCAACGGCACCCGCGACCCGGCGCGAATGTTCCGTATCCGGATTGCCAAAGTTCGAATAAGAAACAAAAGCAACTTTCGGTGTGAAATTTAAATAGCGCACGGCATGGGCGACCTGCACGGCAATATCGGCCAGATCATCGGCTTCGGGCAATTCGGTAATGCTTGTATCGGCAATGAACAAAGTTCGGTTCTTGGTCAGCAGCATCGACATGCCGATCATCCGCTCACCTGGGCGTGGGTCAATGGCCAGACGCGCATTGCTAAGCGCCACGTCATAGTGACGGGTCACACCGGTGACCATACCGTCAGCGTGCCCTTTGGCCACCATACAGGCGGCAAACACGTTGCGGTCGGTGTTGACCAAACGTTGCGCATCACGATGGAGATAGCCTTTGCGCTGCAAGCGTTTGTACAGATAATCCGTATATAGTGGGTTTTCTTCTGACAGGCGCGAATTGTGAATCTCAAAATCGCAATTATGGCTCATGCCCAGCGCGCTTAGCTTTTCTTTGATCTGGTCTTCGCGCCCAATCAAAATGGCTTTCCCAAGCCCCTCTTGTTGGAAGCCATGGGCCGCGCGGATAACGGTTTCTTCTTCCCCTTCGGCAAAGACAATCCGTTTTGGCTCTTCCCGGGCACGAAGGGTGGATTGAACTTTGTGTAAAAAGGATGCAGCTGGATCGAGACGGGCCGCAAGGGTTTGTTTGTAAGCGTTCAGGTCTTCAATTGGTTTGCGTGCGACACCGCTATCGGCGGCGGCTTTGGCAACGGCCGGCGGGATCTCAGAAATCAGCCGTGGATCAAATGGTGCCGGGATAATATAGCCCGGGCCATATTTCAGGCGTTTGCCATAGGCGGCCGCAACTTCGTCAGGGACATCTTCGCGGGCGAGTTTCGCCAGCGCTTCGGCGCAGGCGATTTTCATCTCTTCATTGATGGTGCGGGCGCGGGCGTCCAATGCGCCCCGGAAAATATAGGGAAAGCCAAGAACATTGTTTACTTGGTTCGGATAATCAGAGCGCCCGGTTGCGATGATCGCATCGTCACGCACTTCGCGAATTTCTTCTGGCGTAATTTCCGGCGTTGGGTTGGCCATGGCAAAGATGATCGGATTTTTGGCCATGGATTTGACCATGTCTTTAGTGATCGCGCCGCCCACCGAGAGGCCAATACACACATCGGCACCGTCCATCGCCTC
>JAJFGD010000049.1 GCA_021776315.1 Hyphococcus sp.
TGGCGCGCGCTTGTACCAACTCACTCCCAGTTGAAGATACACGGCGCGGCCCGTCCCCTGAGAAGGTCGAACACGCCGAAACCGTCATCACTAGGATGGAAAAACAAAGTACTTTCACTGATCGCAAGATGATAAATCCTCCAGACTCATTCGACCCCGGCCTTATCCCCTTATCCGACCATAGGCGTCAACGGTACGCTCGCCAATGCCGATTGGCGTTTGTTCGTCAAAAAATTTGGTATTTTTGCGATTGGCAAAATTAGTGATTCGGATGGATCAAGGACACAAGAATGTTCGGCAACCAGCGGAAAAACCCATGATTTTTTATATTCGCTGATAGTTCGGCCCCTCTTTTAAAGTAAGCCGAGTGCTGCCAACTCCGAAATCAGCTCGCTTGGTGGCTCGTGACCTTGTCCCATTGTCAAATCGTCAGGCGCATCAGCGGGCGATAAATACCGCCACCCCTGAAATGCACGCCGGTTTTGTGGCCGGGTCTGATGCAATTCCGGTTCGAGCAATATGGCTGTTCGGGTAATTTGATCGGCTCCGATTCGTTTTTCAAAACCAACGATGGCCTGACGGACCTGGACGGTGCCTTTGATAACCCAATAAATCGAACCGCCGTTTAAAAGTTCCGTTACTCGTCGCGGATGCATTCGCGTAAGGTGGTGGTGCACCCGGCCCAGCCCTGTTTTTTCATTTTGAGACGCGCGCTTTTCGACCCAGCCGCGCAAATCGTCGATCGTCTCAGCGCCGACGCAAAGCTTAAGCAGATGAACCGTCATCACGCCAATCAAAATGAGTAAAATTTATTCAGAGATCCGAAGTCGAGCGAGATCGCGCGCACGTTGACGTTTTAGATCATGTCGCGCTGTCCGTTTCACCAGAATGTACAAAATGAAATAGCACATCGCTGCGCCAACAGACGACAACCATAATGGCAAGCTATCAAAAATCGTCGTGAACCGATCATAGCTAAGACCGATTGCCGCTGCGAGCTCTGGTGCTTCTTGTCCAAGCAAAAGTAATGCGCCAATTCCTGTAAGTGCGAATGCTAATAAACCCGCTAGGAACGCACCGATCGTCACCCCAATGTCAGCGAATTCTTCTTCTTTAGAGATGATCATTTTAGAAGGATCGCCAGAGAGCGCTTGTGTTGCAGCGAATAACGAACGTGTCCGTGCCGCCTTTTCTTCAACACTTAAAGAGTTTTTGCGCTCATTTTTCACTCGATCGAAATTCACAAGTGGTTTCGCGTTTAACTCTTTGTCTGAGACAAAGTCTGGCTCGCAAGATGTTGCTGGCGCGACATCCGACGTCGGTACGACTAAGGATGCATCAGTTGGCATGAGAAATAATGATTTCTCTGCTGCACGACGGCGCACAAGACCGTCCAATGCAACAAGTTCGTTATTCACATAAGCTTTTGTCCAAAGCTCTATTGCATTTGCAGCACCGATTTTATCACCAGCGTTGAGTTTGCGTAGAACCGTTGAGCGTTTCCAATTATCTTCACCAATATTGAAAATCAGCGACACAATCGCATCATGTTCGTTTTGGTTAAGAGGTGCTCTGACGGTATCACCAATTAACTGTTCTATGGGTTGGACATCGTCCCTCAGCAAACGCTCTGCGTCGCCTTCAGTGACACTCATGCCATGGCGCGCGGATGAACTGTGGCCATATCCCACCGTCCACTGCTCGCTCGGCGCATAATGCGCCGTCATTCGCAGGCCTTCATAGCCCTTGATCAGATTAAGACCGGTTTCTCCCGTCCGCATCAGACCCTCATACCCCTCATCATACGCTGACCCCATCTCATTAGGCAGAAATGACGTCTACTCAAGCCGCGAAAACGGCCCCCAACGAACCTCGTTAACGTTCTAAATAGCATGATGCTTGACGTTTTGGTAGATCTCCAGACCGCTTCAGGCTGGGTGGCAGAAATCTGTGTCAATTCTGCACATTCTGCCAGGGTCGCATCCTAAGTGCCTTAAATTGGGCCAGTTTTTGGGACACAAATGTTAATATCGTTGCGGTCCCATGTATCCCAAAAGTTCTATCATATTGATTTATAACGACTTTCTTAAAATCACACAGGTTAACGTCCGTGGCACAAGACTTGTGAATATAGCGCCATAGCGTTGTGTTCGCTCCAATACTGCGCTTTCCACATACCCCATAGTTGCATTGCGGGGATTTTGGAGCACTAGAGGTGGTATTATGGGTAATGGACTAGCCAATATTGTTGCTGCCGCCATCGTCTCCTTGGCCATAATTTGGTCAGGTGGATTTGGTGGTCGAGGCGGTGATTCATCTGAAGATTATGACGCTTGGCTTGCCCGCGCGGTCGGAGATATCAGAAACGATATCGTTGTGAATTGTGGCTGCTGTGGTGACGAAGAGCCTGGGAGGGCTGCCACTAATTCTTTTTAGCACCCCGCCCCGTTCCGCTACGCATCGCCGGTTATAATCCGGTAGCACCAATTGGAACCGGGCGGGTTCCTGCAACGCCGATAGAGCGGCCAGCTGAGCCTGTTACCAGCTTTCCGCCGGTTAACCCGGTCTATCTGCCACGGGTGTTTTCTGTGCCGCCGTTGCATATTCCGCCACCGCCGCCGCCAGTCCCATGCGACGATGATCCGTATAGTCCGGATCCTGAGTGCTCTGAGGACCCTCACGATCCGGAGGATCCACCGAAGGAAGTGCCTGAACCAGGTGTGCTTATCATTTTGTTGGGCGGTTTATGTGCCTACAAACTTCGCAAAAAAATCGGTTTCGGAAAATAAAAACTATCGCGGTACAATTACTAAAATGCTGACCTCTAGGCAGAAGGTAATAGTACCGCGACGGCTAGCGCCAAGAATACAAAAAACCCGATAATATCCGTGACGGTCGTCACGAATACAGCCGATGACACAGCCGGGTCAGCACCTGCGCGTTGCAGACCAATCGGCACCAAAATACCTGCAAGTCCTGCTGCCAACAAATTGATAATCATTGCCGTACCAACAACAGCACCTAATCGAAGCGCTTCTTGTTGATCGCCCCACCCACTGAAATAATACCAGGCCGCTGCCAGTGATCCCATAATCAGCGCAAATATGACCCCGTTTGAGAACCCAACTAGGGCTTCGCGATAGACAATGCGCGCAGTGTTCGACGCCGTCAGGTCTTTTGTTGCCAATGATCGAACCGCGACGGTTAAGGTTTGTGTGCCGGCATTGCCGCCCATACTCGCAACAATTGGCATCAATATGGCGAGCGCTACGATTTGGCCGATGGCAGCATCAAACAAAGCAATCACCAATGACGCCATGATCGCCGTTACAAGATTGACCGCAAGCCAGGAAAACCGTGATCGAACGGTTTCAAACACGCTATCAGATAGGCCCGTATCCGCCTCAACACCGCCCAAAGCGAGCATGTCTTCTTGCGACTCCTCGCGAACCATTTCGACAACATCGTCGACGGTGATCATCCCGACCAATCGCTCTGACATATCCACAACGGGCGCTGATATCAGATTGTATTGTTCAAACAGATAGGCGACTTCTTCCTGGTCCATCGTAACCGGGATTTGACGCATCATCTGCGCTGACATGATGTCTTCTATTTTTGTCTCACGCGAACATTTCAGAAGCGTCGATAGCGGCACCTCACCAACGGGTTTAAAGGCTGGGTCTACAACGAAGACTTCAAAGAAACGGTCTGGTAGCTCATCAGTACCCCGCAAGCGGTCAATAATTTGTCCAACCGACCAATATGCAGGTGCCGCAAAAAACTGCCGCTGCATAAGTCGTCCAGCAGATTCTTCTTCGTACTCAAGGGCCGCTCGAAGCGCGAGACGGTCATCAAGCGGCACCTCCGCAAGAATCTCCGCTTGCTTTTCTTCTCCCAGATCTTCCAGAACGAAAGCACCATCATCGGTATCGAGCTCCGACAAGGCTTTCGCAACATGCTCTGGGTTTAGTGCATAGATAACACTTTCGCGAAGGTCATCGTCGAGTTCCGCCAAAACGACAGAAGGCAATGCACCACCCAACATCTCGAGCATTGATTGGCGATCATCGTCGGGCAGCAACCCGATCAAATCCGCAATATCAGCGGGGTGTAGCTCTCGGGTGAGATATTCGAAACCGGCAGCATCCTTTTCGCCAATGACATCCGAGACAGAGCGAACAAATTCAGCCGATAGCGTCTGATCTTCATCAAACTGCTTATCGTCACTATCGTCGACCGGATTTTCGGTATTTGACGGAGGTTCAAGAGACGAAGTATCGCTCATTAAGTCCTCCCTTGACGAATGGTTATTGCTGACTTTTGCAACATGTTGCTAAGGGAGGCCCCAATTTTTGGCAAGTCATCGGATCGGTCTATTCGCGAAAATTGAAAATACCACTCAGAATGATGCCAATCGTGATGGCCGTCAGCACAATCGCGACTTTGGTCGACAGCCATGCCTTTTCGCGAATTTGAGGTGATACCGGCGCACCAGGGTCAGCACCTTTAACACCATCATCGTCCACTTCCCACCGGCTCGTCACATTTCGTGGGAGAATTGCCAAAAACGCAATCCACCACCAGATTATGAAAATCACGATACCGCCCGCGATTGTCATGGTGATACCCTATGAATGACGGTAGAAATCATCGGGCGCTTCCCCCAGGCTTCATCAAGATAAATTCGAACAGCACGCTTGATAACAAGCTCAACCGCCGCATCATCCTTACGTTTATCTCTCGATAATTTCATAATGGATTCTTCAATTTCGAACGCAATTTCCTCAAAATCACCTTGAGCATCATCTTCGGTGAAAACAATTCCAACACCGTCAATCCCAATCTCTCGCGATAAACGTTGTTTCGCATCAAACACCACCGATACAAAAATGATGCCCGCCAAAGACAGTTTTCGCCGTTCTCTTAGTCCGGTTGCGCCGTCTGGCACGAAGAGGTGTCCATCACGGTGAAGACGGCCCGCCGGAACCTCATCTATCAGTTCAGGACCGTTTGGCGCGATCCGAATAAGATCGCCATTGCGCGGAGAAAATGAGTCCTCCACACCAAGCTCGAGAGCCAATTCAGCATGGGCTTCCAGATGGCGTGCTTCGCCATGCACCGGAATTGAAATTTTAGGGCGTGCCCACTCATACATTTGTACCAACTCATCTTTACATGGGTGCCCGGAAACATGAACAAATTCATCCTTTTCCGTGATGACATGCGCACCCAAATCCACAAGATCATTCTGCAAATTATAGATTTCACGGTCATTGCCCGGAATGATCTTCGACGAAAAGATCACCGTGTCGCCTTCGCTTAAAACCAAATCGCGATGTTCGTTTCGTGCAATCCGGCTAAGGGCGGCCCGACGTTCACCCTGACTTCCAGTACACAAATAGAGAACATGTTTGCGTGGCAGGTGTCCTGCATCCTTTGGTTCAACAAAAGAAAGATGTTCTGGCAATACTCCCGTCTCTCGGGCGGCATCAACAATGCGCAACATGGATCGGCCGAGCAAACAAACACTTCTGTCCGCCGCAACAGCGGCTTCGCAGATCGATACGACACGAGAAACATTTGACGCAAATGTCGTAACAGCAATGCGTCCTTCTTGTTTCGCGATGAGTTTTGTTAAGGATGTGCGGACATCCTTTTCAGAGCCGGATTCTCCTGCTGACAAAACATTGGTTGAATCGCACACCATGGCCAGAAGGCCTTCGTCACCAATTTTTTTAATATGCGCACTATCAACTTTGGGACCCAATGTAGGTGATCGATCAATCTTCCAATCGCCTGTATGCAACACGGTGCCCAATTCAGTGCGCAAAACGATTCCACATGGTTCGGGAATAGAATGGGTTAGCGTTACATATTCAATATCAAATGGGCCAAGTGAAAACCGTGCATCCATCTCAATAATATTAAAATCAACATGCTCAACACCAAGCTCTGCAAATTTTCGTTGCACCAAAGCTGCGGTGAATGGCGTTGCATAAATTGGACAGGAAAGTTGCTTAACCAACAAGGCAACCGCACCAATGTGATCTTCATGTCCATGTGTCAGCAAGAGACCAAGTAGGTTTTGCTTTTCTTCGAGAATATATGAGGGATCAGCACATATCTGCTCAATCCCCGGCGTCGACAAATCGCCAAACATGACCCCGCAATCAACCATCAACCATTGTCGATTTGTTGATCGACCGAACCCATATAGGTTCATGTTCATGCCGATTTCACCGGACCCGCCGAGCGGCAAAAAAACCAACTCGTCCTTCGACATTAGGACCGACCCTGCGTTTTGATGCGCTTACTAATTTCCAAAAGCCCGCGAATGGTAAGCTCGTGGTCGAAAATATCGATGGATTTGGTTTGCCCTTCAAACAGAGAGGCAATGCCGCCCGTTGCGACTACTTTCATCGGCTTCCCATATTCTGTTTTTATTCTGCTAATCACACCTTCAATCAAACTGATATAACCCCAGAAAACCCCTGTTTGCATTGCGCCAACTGTATCAACACCGATAATCCTATCTGGCTTTTCAATGGCTATACGCGGCAGGCGGGCCGCCGCTTCATGCAAGGCTTGCATCGAAAGGTTGATACCAGGGGCGATCACACCACCTTCAAACCCACCATCACTTCCGACAATATCGAAATTGGTGGCTGTACCTGAATCAACAACAATCAATGGTCCACCATGCTCTGTATAAGCACCGACCGTATTGACCAGTCTATCCGCACCCGCTTCGGATGGCTTATTGATACGCACCGCAACGCCTGGAATATTGTCGTGACCAATAACAAAGGGTTCGCAGTCGAAATAGCGCCGAGAAAGATTGCGCAAATGAAATAGCGACTGTGGCACCACCGTGGAAATGATGCACTCATTGATATCGGAAAGCTTATGTCCCGCCATTTCCATGAGTTGGGATAGCCACACCGCATATTCATCCGCCGTGCGAACCGTTGACGTAGACGAACGCCACTGCGTTACTCTGGTATCAGCGTCGAACAACGCAATCACCGAGTTCGTGTTTCCAACATCAATAGCAAGTAGCATAGCTTTCTAATCCTGTTTGAGCGCCCTATTCGGATCGCGTTTTGATCCAAAAAACACTTCACCAGCCGCAACTGTCCGCTTTCCCGAGCCTGAGCGCAATATCAATCGACCAGTATCGTCTACACCTTCAAAAATTCCGCTAAATTCCTCGCTCGGTAACCGAACTGTGAGATTTTGACTAAGGCCGACAGCTTTTTCCTGCCAGGCATCGCGAATAGTGCCAAATCCGGCCTGTAGCCAGCGATCATAATATTTGAAGAAATGGTAATCGTTCCGCGCCGCCAGATCCGATGGTGACGGCGGTGTCGTACAATAGTCCGTAAGCTTTGCTGTCTCATAGGCAAGATCGTCAGGGGCCGTAACAATATTGACCCCGATCCCAATGGCCATTCGCGGACCCACAGTCTCGAGCAAAATCCCGGCGCATTTGTGGCCGCCAAGCAGCACATCATTGGGCCATTTCAACCCTATTTGGTCGGTTGGCAAAAACTCCGCCAACGCGTTTGCCAACGCCAGCGATGCAACGAAGGAAAGCTGGCCAAAACGTTCAAGCGGCGCTTCCGGTTCAAATAATAATGTTGTTGCAAGATCGCCTGCACGTTGCTCCCATGCGCGTTGCCTTCGTCCGTAAGCCGCTGATTGGTGAACAGCCATGATCCAAACGGGGCCCGCCTCGCCAGCCTCTGCAAGTCGTTTTGCTTCAAGACTTGTTGAATCAAGCGTGTCGAATTGAAGAACCGCCGCGCCGGAAGGGAAAACCTTCATTCCCTAGAAAAGAGAGGCAGCAGCAATCCCGGCTGCTTGCGTTAATGGGCCCATGAAAACAGTCAGCAATGGGAACATCAAAATTGCTGATCCCCAGGCCGCAAATGCTAATGCGGGCCCGCTGTCGCGTTCAAATGCTGGTGCAGGTTCGTCAAACCACATGAACCAAACAATGCGCAGGTAATAAAAGGCAGAAACCGCACTGGCGAAAACACCGACGACAGCGAGCCAAACTAGCTCAGCCTCGACGGCCGCAAGGAACACATACCATTTACCAAAGAATCCAGCGGTTGGCGGTACACCGGCCAATGAGAACAACAACACCGTCATTATCAGCGCCATCGGCATATTCGTGCGCGATAGACCTGACAGATCACTTATGTTCTCAGTCATTCCGCCACGGCGGCGCATCATGAGGATCACCGCAAACGTACCGATCGTCATCATCACATAAATGGCCATATAAATCAGTACGGATCGAACACCTTCAGCTGATCCAGATGCCAAGCCGATCAGCGCATATCCCATATGGCCAATCGATGAATACGCCATCAGACGTTTGATATTGGTTTGGGGAATCGCAGAGAACGCACCCACCATCATTGAAGCAACGGCGATCATCGCAATCACAGGCTGCCAGTCGGTCAACACACCTGAGAATGATGTGGTCAAGACACGTGTAAAGAGTGCCATTGCCGCTAGTTTTGGTGCCGCTGCAAAGAGCGCGGTTACCGGCGTCGGAGACCCCTCATAAACATCCGGTGTCCACATATGGAATGGGGCGGCGGAGACTTTGAAAGCGAGGCCGGACACCAAAAATACTAGTCCGATAATCAAGCCGGTATTTGTATCCGTAGATGTCGCCACCCGGGCAATTTCGTCAAACGAAGTTGAGCCTGTAAATCCATAGACCAGGGAAGCACCATATAAGAGTAGCCCCGAAGAAAGCGCGCCCAACACAAAATATTTCAGTCCCGCTTCCGTCGACCGTTGGCTCTCGCGGTTGAACGCCGCAAGGACGTAAAGCGCCAAGCTTTGAGTCTCGACACCCATATAAAGGGAAATCAGATCGGTCGCCGAAACCATCAACGACATACCAAACGCAGCCAATATGATCAGGATTGGATATTCAAAACGACCTAGCTGTTCTCCTGCAAGGTAGCGATCAGACATTAAGATCGCAAAAGCCGCAGCACCAAAAATGATCACCTTGCAATAGCTTGAGAAACTGTCGATCCGAAATGCACCGTCGAATAGGCTTGTTTGCGTTCCAGAAGGCCCAACCAAAACCAACACGGCTGCGCCAACGAGTAGAACGACACATGCCATCGAAATCTGTTTCGCCGATTTGTCACCAAGAAAAACGCCGGTGATTAAAAGTGCCATCGCCCCAATGGCAAGGGTCAGCTCTGGGAACGTAAAGGACAGCGTGTCGAAAATACCCATCAGTGCCCCACTCCGGCAATCGCCGCATTATAATTCTCGATCACCACATCAACCGCCGGGCTAAAGACCGACAGGGCTGGTCCCGGATTGAAGCCAAGGAAAAGCGCAAACGCCATAAGGACACCAAGCATTGCAAGTTCGCGGCGATCCACGTCGGGGATTTCCATCAACGCGTCTTTCGTCATCTCACCATAGACGACCTGGCGATACAGCCTCAGTGCATAAGCCGCTGACAAAATCACTCCAAAGGCAGCGAAGAACGCGATCCAACTATTGACCTTGAAAGCACCGGTCATCGCTAAAATTTCACCAACGAAGCCACTCGTGCCGGGTAGCCCAACATTGCCCAATGTGAAGAAGAGGAACAAGAAAGCATATAGCGGCATGCGATGGACGAGCCCACCATAGGCCGCAATCTCCCGCGTGTGCATGCGATCATAAACAACACCAACACACAAAAAGAGTGCGCCGGAAATAAACCCGTGAGAGAGCATCTGGAAAAGACCGCCCTCAATGCCTTGTTTGGTACCCGTGAAAATACCCATGGTCACAAAGCCCATATGCGCAACCGACGAATAAGCGATAAGCTTTTTCATATCTTCCTGCGCGAGCGCAACCAGCGACGTATAGATGATGGCGACAATCGACAGGGCATAAACCAGCGGCGCAAAATCAAGGCTGGCAATCGGGAACATTGGCAAAGAAAACCGCAAAAAGCCGTAGCCGCCCATTTTCAACAAGATCGCCGCTAGCACGACAGACCCAGCGGTTGGCGCTTGGACGTGCGCATCCGGCAACCAGGTGTGGACAGGCCACATTGGCATTTTCACGGCGAATGATGCAAAGAATGCAAGCCACAACCATTTTTGTGCACCGGCCGAAAACTCAAAATTTTGTAGTGTCGGAATATCTGTGGTGCCGGCTTGCGCGTACATCCAAGCCATCGCAACTAAGAGTAACAGCGAACCTAGCAATGTGTATAAAAAGAACTTCAGCGCCGCATAAACACGGCTCGGCATGGAAATGCCACCGAATTCTTTTGTCCCTTTTGATCCCCAAACACCAATGATCAAGAACATCGGGATGAGGCTGCCCTCAAAGAAGAAATAGAACAAGAAGAGATCAAGCGCACAGAAGACGCCGATCATCAATGTTTCCAAAACGAGAAACGCAATCATGTAATCGGCGACACGGTTCTTAATTGAATCCCACGACGCCAAGATGCAGATCGGCATAATGAATGTCGTTAGCAGGACAAACAGGATGGAAATCCCATCAACACCCATCTTGTAATTTATGCCACCACCAAGCCATTCAACTTCTTCAACCAGCTGGTACCCGCTGAGCGCAGGATCATAAAGAACATAAACGCCCAGAGAGACCAACAATGTCAGCGTTGTGATGCCGAGCGCGACCCAACGGGCTGTGTTATCGATCTGCGCTTGTTCAGCTGCGGCGACATTTCCGTTCTCATCCGTCCGCGACATCATGCGACGCGCAATGATGCACAACGCACCAAATAGCGGCGCAAATGTAATCAGGCTGAGCCAAGGTTGACCGGCGAAACTCTCAGTCATTATTGCCCGCCCCCTGCTCTAATCAAAATGAAGGTCAACAACACCGCAATACCGACCAGCATCGCAAATGCGTAGTGGTAGAGATATCCGCTTTGAACTTTCACAATGCGACGTGCACCAGCGGCAACGGCGGATGCAATACCGTCAGGCCCCACCCCGTCGATCGTTTTTCCATCGCCCTCTTTCCAAAGGAAACGACCAAAGGCGATGGCTGGCTTCACTAACAAGTAATCGTAGATCTCGTCGAAGTACCATTTGTTCTTGAGAAAGGCGTAAATCATGCCGTCCGCACGTAACAAACCAGGCCGTAAGGGGTCGCCGCGCAAATAGTGCCAGGCTGCCGTAAAGGTACCTGTCAGCATCGCAATAAAGGGCGCCCACAAAACCCAAATCGGAACATGGTGGCCACCTTCATCACCGTGACTTTCTTCGGCTCCGTGACTGTCGTCAGCTGTACCATGACTATCGTCAGCAACTGCATGCGCTGATACAGGTCCATGATCATCAACAACACCGTGATCATCTGCGGCCGCTGCGTCATGCTGTTCAGCAGCGCTATAAAGCGCGCCATTCCAGAACTGTTCAGATTTATCGCCAACGAAATTACCATAAAAAGCCATACCGGCCACAAGCGCCCCAATAGCGAGTGGTATCAACGGTGCCATCATCGTGTCGGGAACCGCATGCGGGTGTTTGCGAACCGCTTCTGGTGCGCGACTTGGTCCCCAGAATGTCAGGAAGATCAAGCGCCAAGAATAGAATGCCGTCATAACGGCCGCGAGTAGTCCCATAATAAAGGCAAAATACCCAAACGCCCGACCAGCCTCGCCAGCGGCAAAGGCACCTTCGATGATCATGTCTTTGGAGACGAAGCCAGCGGTGCCAAACGGCGCACCAAATAGATACAAACCTGGGATTCCAACACCGGTAATAGCGATCGTTCCAACCACCATCAGAATATGCGTGAATGGCATCAACTCTTTCACGCCGCCCATTTTTTTGATGTCTTGCTCGTGATGCATCCCAATGATGACCGCGCCGGATCCCAAGAAAAGAAGCGCTTTGAAAAAGGCGTGTGTGAACAAGTGGAACATGGCCGCGCCATATGCACCGACACCTGCCGCAAAGAACATATAGCCAAGCTGTGAACAGGTTGAGTAAGCAACGATCTTTTTGATGTCATCTTGAAGAAGACCGACGGTCGCCGCAAAGAACGCTGTGATCGCTCCAACCAATGTCACCATCGCGGCAGCATTGGGGGCATATTCATAAATCACGGAACATCGGCAGACCAAAAACACACCCGCGGTCACCATAGTCGCCGCATGAATAAGCGCGGATACTGGCGTCGGGCCTTCCATCGCATCCGGCAACCATGTGTGCAGGAAGAACTGCGCCGACTTGCCCATCGCGCCAATGAACAAGAGCACACCAATGACGGTGAGCGCATGATACTCAGCGCCAATAAAAGTAATGTTCAGTGTTTGAATGGGAGCGCCAGCAACAGCGTTCCACGGCGTCACCACTGCGTTGGTCGCCACCGCCTGGAAGACCTCGTCAAACTGGATTGTGCCAAACACGAAAAAGATACACATAATCCCGAGGGCGAAACCGAAATCACCAACCCGATTGACCACGAAAGCTTTGATCGCGGCATCATTGGCTGACTTCTTTTTGAACCAAAAACCAATCAACAAGTATGAAGCAAGGCCCACACCTTCCCAGCCAAAAAATAACTGTAGGAAGTTGTCCGCTGTCACCAATGTCAGCATCGCGAAAGTAAAGAGCGAGAGATAGGCAAAGAACCGCGACTGCTCGCCATAATCCTTCATATAGCCCATTGAATAAGTATGGACGAGGAAGGAAACAGAATTCACGACGACCAACATCACCGCTGAAAGTGTGTCGAGGCGAATGGCCCAATCGGCCTGGAAATTCCCAGAACCAATCCAAGTAAACAATTGAATTGTTCTGGCATTGCCGCCTAGCGCGACGTCAAAAAACAAAAACCAAGCGATGATCGCTGCAAACAATAACAATCCGGTCGTAAGGAGCTCAGCCGCACGATAGCCCATGGCGCGCCCAACGGGCATTGCCAGCATCGCACCGAATAACGGCAGAAAGACAACCAACGCCGAAAAATCCATTAGATCACCTAGTTCTTCATCAAGTTGGCGTCTTCGACAGCGATGTCACCGCGATTACGGAAAAATGCGACGAGAATGGCGAGACCAACAGC
Source organism: Hyphococcus sp. (assembly GCA_021776315.1). Taxonomy (GTDB): domain Bacteria; phylum Pseudomonadota; class Alphaproteobacteria; order Caulobacterales; family Parvularculaceae; genus Hyphococcus. The sequence goes on from JAJFGD010000049.1 coordinate 13,093, forward strand.
CGCTTCAGCGGCCGCAACGGTTAGCACCATAAAGGCAAAGACTTGCCCTGTGAGATCACCGAGGAACTGCGAGAATGCAACAAAGTTGATGTTCACGGAAAGCAACATTAATTCGATCGACATCAAGATGACGATCACATTTTTACGGTTCAGAAAAATCCCCGCCATACCGATAGCGAACATCACCGCAGCAACCGACAAATAATGTCCAAGCCCGATCTCTGCCATGTTACGAATTCCCCTGCATCATGCTCATGACAGACCCTGCCCCGGCTTGATATCCACAAGCTCATAGCCTTCTTCGCGCTTGCGCCCGATCTGCACGGCTGCATCCTGTTTCTTGATGCCGTCGCGGGTTCGGAAGGTCAAAATAATCGCACCGATCATCGCGATCAGCAGAATAATGCCCGCGATCTGAAAATAGTGGACATAGTCCGTATAGAGGATCAAACCGATCGCTTCGATGTTGTTTGGTCCATTGGGGTCAGTGACGGTCTGAGCCGCGTTCGGCGATGGGTGCGCTAGGGCGAGTTCCGTGTCTGATGGGAATGCCCACACCGCGACAACGAGCAAAAGTTCAAACACCACGATTGCCGCCAATGCGCCGCCAATTGGCAAATACTGCAAAAACCCTTGCTTCATCTCCACGAAATCAACGTCGAGCATCATCACCACAAACATGAATAACACCGCGACGGCACCGACATAGACAACGATCAATACCATCGCGAGATATTCCGCGCCCATGAGTACGAATAGCCCTGCAGCGGAAATAAACGCGCTAATCAAAAATAGTACGGAATGTACCGGATTTTTCGATGCGACGACCATCAACCCCGATGCGACGGCGGCTAAGGCAAAAACATAAAAGGCGAATGCGGATATGGTCATATCAAACGCTTAAAGCCTGTCCCGTTGGCTATACATCAGATGTTGAGTTCAATGCCGGATGGCGCGTCCCGAAAATGCCCCACCCCTGAATCAGCGACTCAGCAGCAAGGCGGTTTGTTCGCGCGCTTTTAGACGCCTTGGGCCTAGTTTGCAAAGGCCTCAGATGAGATTAAAGGTGCGATAAATGTGCCTTCTGCCGCATTTTTCGGGTGGCAGCCAATTCCTCTTCAACCCTAACAATCCATATCGACAGGAGAGAGCCATGACAGACGAGAAAAATTACTACCTCGGGACCCATGATGCGGAAATTCGCCGCCTTGGTTTACAGCACCGGGTTTGGCGCCCGCATGTGCTCGATGCCTGGCGCCGGGCTGGAATTACGACTGGTTCCACGGTCATCGATGCTGGTGCTGGACCAGGTTATGCGAGCCTCGATCTTGCTGAAATTGTTGAAGAACCTGGAAAAGTGGTCGCCCTGGAGCGCTCGGACCGATTTCTGCAATCGTTGACGACCGCTGCCAAAGCCAGGGGGCTGGGGAATATTGAACCTCGGTCATGCGATCTAGTCACCGATGAGATCACGCAGACCAATGTCGACGCCATCTGGATACGGTGGGTTTTTGCCTTTTTGAGTGATCCGATCGCTGTCTTGGAAAAACTCAGCAATGCGATTCGGCCAGGCGGGGTCTTTGTCATCCATGAATATATGGATTGGGGGACATTGAACTGGACCCCGGGACATCCTGCTCTGACCGATTTTGTCAATGTCACCATTAGAGAGTGGCGCGGCAGTGGCGGTGAGCCCGATATCGCCGTCCAACTCCTGCCAATGCTGTCAAAGGTCGGATTACGCCTAAAAGAGACGCGTCCCATCATTCATGCTGTGCGGCCTAGTAATTACGTCTGGCGCTGGCCGGCAACATTTATCCCCAATCATGCACGCGACCTCGCCAAGTCTGGCGTTGTTACTGATGCTTGGGCAACGGATGTTATTAAGGCGCTTGAGGCCGCCGAGGCCAATGGCGACACCGTGATGACCACGCCCCTAGTGATGGAGATCATCGCTGAAAAGATCTGATCGATAAAGGCGGCTATTTAAGCCAAACCTCGACCGGACCTTTTAACAATACCGTCAAGGGATTGCCTTTTCGGTCAAGGGCTTTTCCTGCGGCGACACGGATCCACCCTTCCGAAACACAATATTCCTCAACATTGGTTTTTTCTTCGCCCTTAAAACGGACGCCCACGCCGCGCTCTAACAAAGCTTCGTCATAGTGCGGGCTTTTCGGATTATTACTCAATCGGTCTGGAAGCGTATCGGTCATGCGCTCAACTTAAGGGTGACTGGGATAAAAATTCAAGAGACCTATTGGTAACCCATCTGCGGGCTCGTCGTCGGCAGGCCAGCTTGTTTCCAAGCTTCGATGCCACCGCGATACCACAGGACCTGCGTATAGCCCATATTTATGGCGCGCAGAGCCGCATTATAAGACATCCAACATTGTGGGCTCTGACAATAAAACAGAACAGGCACCTGGTTGTTGCCGCCTGTAACCTGCATCAAAAACTGACCAAACTCCTGTTGCGTTTGGTCATTGAAATGACCAGGCGCTGAAGCAGGCACCGCCGCATAAGCTCCGGGTAAAATTTCTTGCCCGCCAAGCACATCAAAAATAGCAATGCCACCTTGGTTTTGCTGCAGCGTTGTCCAAAGAGCTTCTGTTGAAATCACAAGGCCGCCGGGAATGGTTGTGGGGGTAGGCCCGTGCATCGCGCCGCCATAAAGTTGACTGATGGGCGCAACGCCAAAATCTTGCGATTCAAATTGTTCAGCTTGCACAAACTGCTTGTTTTGCGTTGTGTTTTGACCGCCCTGCTGCGTGCCGGTATTTTGATTATTGGAAGGCTGTTCTGTTTGCTGTTGGACAGGTGGCGGCGAGACCTGTTGCTTCTTTTCAGTTTGGTTTTTTGATTGGCCACCAAAACTGTCTTGGGCCGTCACATTGGTTGCAAACAAAGACAAGGCGATAACGGCCCCGCAAAGCGTCGATACTAAATTCACTATTTTTTTCATCGTGTCGGTTCCAATCTTTGCCCGTCCTGGCCGGTCGCCGCATAGGGGTTAAAGCTTGGGTCATCGGTGAGAACGTAAGTTCCATCATTTAATTGCCAGGCATTGTCATAAGTATTGTCGAGTTGAACACTGCCGCCATTGATCGGGTCATCATAAGTTTCAACACCGCTTATATATTCGTTGAATTCTCGCGTGCCGCGATCGCTGCTTTCCTGTTGCTTGCGCCAACTATCCATTTGCATGTCGCTAATCTCACGGTTGGTTTGCGACCTTATCCGCGCTCTATCCGCAGCCCCTTTGGCATTGGTGCGCGCAATATTGGCGTGGAATTGGTTTATTTTTGCAGACCAGCTTGGGTCCGCCCGATAAGAATTGCGAAGCATTGCCGCCTTATCAAAATCTAACTGCCCTTCCGGTGCCCGGTAAGAAAAACTCGGCAACGCAAAGGTCGAATAGGTTTCCATCACGCCGCCCATACCGTCAGCCATTTGGGTCTTTGAAAAGATGGCGACAACACCGACAAGTTCGCGCATTTCGCGCCCTTGCAACTCATAACCAAGCAACACATCGCCAGCGCCAATCCATTGCCGGGTTTGAATGCCATAGCTATCCGGCATTGTTGGCGGCATCATTTTAGCAACTCCATCAACGATGTCGGTGCGCTCACGATAGTCGAGCATGCGCGCATTGGGGCGCACGCGCTGCACATATTGGGTGATATATTGCCGGGGGTCCGTCACCCGAACATTTGGGCAAGGTCCTTGTTGCATGCCCGGATATTGCATGTTGTGGCCGGACCATTTTTCCTCTGGCATATACTGAATTGCGCTGGACCCATCTGGGGCGCTTGCTGTCCAATTAATGTGTGGCACATTCGGACCGCATCCCGACATATTCTGAGACCAAACAATACCGCCATCGGTTTTCCAACCGACCGGTATCATCATGGTTGCGGCGACCATTGGTTGGCCAAAACCATTGCGATCTATAATCTTGGCACTTTGAACACGAACTGCGCCGGCAGGCAGCGCCGCATTTCCTGGTGGCGTTTGCGTGTTCTTGGTATTCGTCCCTTCGTCCGGGACCCCAACGCCAGCCTGTTGGGCGGTTAGTGCATCCACCTCAACATACTCAGCTTCCTGACCTTCTAGGGTTCTCTCTTCCCAATCGTTATCCACCTCCGCATTGTCTTCAGAACAAGCAGAAAGCGTTAAAACTGCTGCAGCGACGATATAGAACTTTTTGTGCATGAATGGGTCCCCTGCCACACTGTTTCACAGTAGCTGAAAGGAGTTTACCTAAATTCGATTTTGAGCGCAAAACGTCAGACACCTCTACAAGGCCCGGTCCTTAGCTCTGACAAAACCGCTCTAGAAAGTCTTGTAACTATCGGTAATCGCTATTCAATCAGCGATACGGCGCATCAAGCTCGAGGTTTTTCGCGATCTCACGTTCCCAGCGATCACCATTCGCGAGCAACCGATCTTTGTCGTAAAACAGCTCTTCGCGGGTCTCAGTGGCAAACTCAAAGTTTGGCCCCTCGACGACAGCGTCCACGGGGCACGCTTCCTGGCAAAAGCCGCAATAGATGCATTTCGTCATGTCGATGTCGTAGCGCGTGGTACGGCGTGAACCATCATCGCGAGGCTCGGCCTCAATCGTGATCGCCTGTGCCGGACAAATTGCTTCGCACAGCTTGCATGCGATGCATCGTTCTTCACCATTGGGATAGCGCCGCAGAGCATGCTCACCTCGAAAACGCGGTGACAATGGGCCTTTCTCAAACGGGTAGTTCAATGTCGATTTAGGCTGCACGTAATATTTCATCGCCAGGCCAAAAGCCTTGATGAAATCCAGCAGCATGAAGCCCTTCAATGCTTGCGCAACTCTCGACATCTAGTTTCTCCAGCTTTGAAAATGCGCCGCGAGATCAGGGAATAGCAACAATATGCCGGCGGTCAAAACAACCCAACCCAATGACAATGGTAGGAATATCTTCCAGCCAATCCGCATCAGCTGATCGTAGCGATAACGCGGTACGATCGCCTTCACCATGGCAAACATGAAGAAGAAGAATACGATCTTGGCGCAGAACCAGAATACCGGCACTGTTTCGAGTGGGCCCCATGGGATCGGTGAATGCCAACCGCCAAAGAATAAGATCGTTAGCATGGCACACATCAACAAGATGTTTGCCAATTCACCGATCATGAATAGCAAAAACAGGGTCGACGAATATTCAACTTGATAGCCCGCAACAAGCTCTGATTCCGCTTCTGGAAGATCAAAGGGCGGCCGGTTGGTTTCCGCCAGCGCCGAAACAAAGAACACCACGAACATTGGGAACAGCGGGATAAAGTGCCAATTTAAAATGCCAGCACCGCGAGACTGGCTCATCACGATGTCAGAAAGATTCAGCGATCCAACCAGCAACAACACGGTGATGATCACGAAGCCCAGAGAAACTTCATACGAGACCATCTGAGCAGCGGAGCGCAAGGATCCCAAAAATGGGTATTTTGAGTTGGAAGCCCAGCCCCCCATGATGACGCCATAAACACCAAGCGATGAGACCGCAAAAAGATACAGCATGCCGACATTGATGTCGGAGCCCACAAGGCCAGGCCCGACCGGGATAACCGCCCAGCCGATAAGCGCCAATACAAAGGTGACAATCGGGGCCAGGATAAAGACGACCTTATTCGCGCCGGCCGGAATGATCATCTCTTTGAAGACAAATTTGAACAGGTCAGCAAAGGACTGCAAAAGCCCGAAAGGACCAACCACATTGGGCCCTTTGCGCATTTGGACCGCGGCCCAGACCTTGCGGTCGAAATACATCAAAAAGGCCTGTGCCAGGAGCAGCGTCACGATCAGCGCCAGGGCCTGAATTAAGGTCGGGAAGAACCAGCCCGCCCAGCCAGCATCCGTTGGCCGGGTCGAGACAAATTCCCATATATTTGTCATCCATTCCATATGACGGGGTCATAAAGCGGATTGGCGCAGTAGTCACGTGGGAAAGCTGAGCTAATCGGTCGCAATTTCACCAGAAATTACGACCGATTAGTGTCGGGTGCCTATTTTACGGAAATATCCGAAAATAGACTGCCATTCTTCTCTACACGGGATGGTGAGCCGTGGATATCCACATCACCAATACCGCTGACTGAAATGTCGATTTCATCACCCGCATAGACGTCAACATCACCGATCCCGGAGACATCCACATCCGCCGTCTGGCAGCGCAACTCGCTCGCATCGAAATCGCCAATGCCGGAAATATCGGCATCTAGATGTCCACAGGTGCCGGAGATATTTACCGCACCCACGCCTGAGAAATCCGCATCGAATTCTTCTGCATCAATGCCGGTGATATTGCCATCAACAATGCCAGAGACATCGATTGCGTTGAGCGCCGGTAGCGTAATGGTCGCTTCCATGCCCTGATCTCTCCATTTACGTCGCACTTTTTCGCGACGGTCTTGATCAAGAATCAGCTCGCCATCGACAACGGACACATCAATCTTGTCCATTTCCTCTGGCGCGCCAGAAATCGTAATTGAATAGTCACCGCCAACAGTAACATCGAACTCGTAGACCCCACCAATTTCGACTTTATCGAAATCAGTGAAATCGTTAGATTGTGTACTGTCTTTAGATTTATCGCGTTCACCGACATCACTGAGGTCGCCAAACGCCATGTAAGCACCACCGGCAGCTATGCCGACAGCCAAAACTAAGCCAATAATTAGCCCAAAGAAAAATTTCATATCCCGTCTCCCGTTTTATCCCCAAATCCTTATCATGCCTTCTTACATCATAAGGGGTTTCACCGCCCAGCTATTTTTGGCCAAGCAGCAATTCAAATTGCTGATATTGACGACG
>JAJFGD010000050.1 GCA_021776315.1 Hyphococcus sp.
TCATCGCGAAATTGCGACAACACGATCAACGCAACAGCCGTGTCATCCGTATCGGGATAAAAATAGTTTTTATACTCAAAAGCCCAACCGCCGGGTTCAAGACCGGGGCATTTTTGCGCCCAGTCCCCTGTGCGTAAGACTTGTTGGGCTAAGACCCAATCAACCGCCTTTTCAACCTCTTCCGATTTGGTTTCATTGAGCACGCAATCATCAAAAGCCAATAGCGTCAGCAAAGTATCCCAAACCGGCGATGTCGACGCTTGGATCCAAGTGCCCTCGCCCACATCCACCCGCCAACGCGGGTCGTCCAATGCGCCTAGCCCCTTAGCGATCACCGGGTGATCAATGGCATAGCCTTCATTGTAAAGCGCCATCAGTGAATAAATCCATGGTGGTTGAATGCCGCCCCAAACACCATCGGCATCTTGATGTTCAATGATCCATTCTAACGATCGTTTCACAGCGCCTTTTCTAAACGGTGCAATGCCCACCGATTGACCAATATGAAGCACCCGATCAATGCCTAAGAAAATGCTGTCGACAATATCCGCACCCGGTTTTTCCGGATAGGCATAGTCGAAATCATTGCGCCCTTCGGGAAAAAATTCATCAAGCCGGTTCTCCGGCGAAAGCGGACGGGATGGACGACGCGCAGACAAAACTGCAATTGGCATCAATGTGGCGCGTGCCCATTGCGCGAAATTATATATCGAAAAGGGAAACCAATTTGGAAAGTGTATGACTTCCGGTGGAATGTTTGGCGTCCGCTCCCATGGATATTCACCAATCAAAGCGAGCCAATAACGCGTGAAGACGCGAATGTTTTTTAACCCGCCTTTGGACATAATCCATTCATGGGCGCGCATCATCGCCGGATCGTCTTTCGGTGTACCTATAGATCGCAGCGCCGCATAGGCCTCAACCGTAGTATTGATATCCCCTGCTGGGGCCTCGTGATAAATCTCCCACGAGCCATCGGGACGTTGGCTTTCTTTCAGCCCATGTGCCAAGCGGCTGCGAAGCGGGTGGTCTTCAAATTCCAAAAACCAAAGTGCCAGGATCCATTGCGCTTCCATACAGGCATTGGATTCCAGCCGCCCTACCCAGTAACCTTCAGGTTTTTGGTTCGCGCTCAACCAATCCGCCGCCGCATTGATTGATGCAGTGAGCTGATTTTCAAAGTTCGAACGCCCTTGCGGACTAGCAGCAGCTTTCTCGTCAAACATGGCCTAACCTTATCACAACGCTAGGGTTTTATCCTGCACAGCGACGCTGCGCTAGACCTTGACGAAGCGTTGTCCCCACATCCCCAAGACCATGGCCAAGATGAATATCAAAGGGGTAATCCCTCCCACGGCGGCAACGGCGATGCCCGGCCCAGGGCAGAGTCCGGCCATGCCCCAACCAAGTCCAAATATCGCAGAGCCAATCAGCAATGGGCGATCGATGACAGTCTTTGTGGGGATATGAAACGCCGTTTCAAGCACTGGTTTTGGGCGTCGAAGAATGAATCGATAGCCAATCATGGTGGTTGCTAGTGCAGCCCCCATCACGATCAACAAAGAGGGGTCCCAATTTCCACCAATATCAAGAAAGGCCAAAATCTTCGCAGGATTGGTCATTTGCGAAATAACCAAACCTAAGCCAAAAATTAGGCCGACAAGAAATGTGCTGAGGATGCGCATCTCAAAACTCCAAAATCTGATGCAGAACGAATACCGTCACAAACGCGACACCCATAAAGGTCACCGTCGCCGCGATTGATCGTTTTGAAAATCGCGCCATACCGCACACGCCGTGCCCTGATGTGCAGCCGCCGCCTAGGCGCGCACCAAATCCAACCGCCAGCCCACCTATTATGGTCATCCAAAGCGGGTGCGCAAACTCGACTTGCGGTTTATCTGCAGTAACAAGCCAAACAATTAAAGGGGCGAAAAAAAGACCAGCCATAAAAGCAATACGCCACGTCCAGTCACCCTTCACCGGCGTTAAGACACCAGCAACGATGCCGCTAATACCCGCAATGCGACCATGAAGCGCCATGAACAAAATAGCTGATACACCGATCAAACACCCGCCAATTGCGGCTGACAGTGGGGTGAAATTTTCGATCGTCTCCTCCTCTTTCGGGTAACTCCTCTTGATATTTATTATATATCATTTATGTATAATGACAAGTATAGTCAGGCCAAACAGATGCCCCAACCCACCGATGTGAAAAAACTGCAAAAAAAAGCGACCGAAGTCGCCGGTTTATTGCGGCTGCTATCTCACCCCAACCGTTTGTTGATCAGTTGTGACCTGACGGCAGGGGAAAAATCCGTCAGCGAAGTAGAAGCCAATACTGGTGTCTTACAGCCGCATCTTTCGCGGGAACTCGCTCGATTGCGCGAAGCTGGGCTGATTAAGGCTCGGCGGAAATCAAAAAACGTCTATTATCGCATTGCCGACAAACGCCTGACATCGCTGATCGATGCCTTATGCGATGCATTCTGAATAAGAGGGAGAATACTAATGAGTCCGGACGTCAAAACGTTCTTCGACAAAGCGACATTCACGGCCACACATCTCGTCGTCGATCCAGATACGAAAAAGGCCGTGATTATCGACCCCGTCCTCGATTTTGATGCAGCGTCTGGGCGTTCGAAAACGGATTCTGCCGATGAGATCCTCGACTATGTCGCGGCAAATAAAATTGACGTATTATGGGTGTTAGAAACCCATGTGCATGCGGACCACCTATCCGGTGCGATTTACTTCAAAGAGAAACTTGGATGTTCAATTGGTATCGGAGATCAAGTCCCGGTAATCCAAGAAACCTTTGGCAATGTGTTTAATGCTGAGGAAACATTCCGCCGTGACGGAAGTCAGTTCGATGCACTTTTTTCAGACGGGCAAACCCTGCAAGTCGGATCTTTGGAAGGAAAAGTATTGCATACGCCCGGCCATACACCCGCCTGCGTTACCTATGTTTTCGGTGATGCGGGGTTTGTTGGGGACACCATGTTCATGCCCGACTACGGCTCTGCGCGATGTGACTTCCCCGGCGGGGATGCCCGAACACTCTATCGCTCCATTCAAAAAATCTTCGCGCTCCCGGCAGCCACGAGGCTCTTCATGTGCCATGACTACAAGGCGCCGGGGCGTGATGAATTCTCGTGGATCACAAGTGTCGGCGAACAGCGGGACAAAAACATTCACCTTGCCGATACCAGCGAGGAAGACTTCGTCAAAATGCGCGAGACCCGTGACGCAACATTGAATATGCCGAAACTGATTTTACCGGCTGTTCAAGTAAACATGCGCGCGGGCGCATTTCCACCAGCCGAGTCCAATGGAACGGCTTACCTAAAACTCCCTGTCGACGCGTTGTGATCACCGTAGCTTTATGACCAATGGGAATTTCTATCAGCAGCTCTCGAGCGGCTTTAAGCAAGGTCTGAAAACCCCTTTTCTTACAATGCCTTGTGGGACGTCTTTTAGTTACGGCCAAATCGAGCAAATGACCGCCCGGATGGCCGGTGCTCTATTGGAACACGGGTTAAAACCCGGCGATCGCATTGTTGTGCAAGTCGAAAAATCTGCGGAGAATGTTGCGCTTTATCTCGCAGCCATGTGCGCTGGTATTGTCTATGTGCCGCTGAATACAGCTTATACGGAAGAGGAGGTCTCTTATTTTCTGGGAGATGCACAACCCAAAGTCTTTGTTTGTGACCCTGCCAAGGAATCTGCACTTAGCGCCGTCGCATCAACGCAAAAAGTGCGAACCCTATTCACGCTTGACGCTAATGGTGAAGGCTCCCTGTCCAATGCTGCAGAAACCGCTTCACCATTTAATGAGATTGAAACCCGTCACCCCGACGATCTAGCGGTCATTTTATATACGTCGGGCACGACGGGCCGATCCAAAGGCGCAATGCTCACCCATAAAAATTTGTCGTCGAATGCGATTACCCTTTCGACGATTTGGAGCATTACCGCAGATGATGTTCTACTACACGCACTCCCCATTTTTCACATCCACGGATTGTTCGTCGCGCTACATACAGCCATTTTGAACGGCTGCGAAATTTTGTTTCTGCCTAAGTTCAATGTGGACAATGTTTTGGAAGCACTGCCCCGTGCGTCTATGATGATGGGTGTGCCGACTTTTTATACGCGTCTTGTTGCTGACAATCTGTTTACGAAAGATGCATGCGCCCATATTCGCCTTTTTATCAGCGGCTCGGCCCCCTTAACTGAGGAAGCATTTAAAGCCTTCGAAGCTCGAACAGGTCATCGCATTCTTGAACGCTATGGCATGTCAGAAACCGGCATGATCACCTCCAACCCACTGGATGGCGACCGCATCGCTGGCACGGTTGGCAACGCCCTTCCATCGGTTTCACTGCGTATCGCGAATGAAGATGGAACGCCGGCCAAAGTCACTATTCCTGGTGGTATCGAGGTCAAAGGTCCTAATATTTTCAAAGGCTACTGGCGCAATCCTGAAAAAACAGCGGAAGAATTTACCAAGGACGGTTTCTTTAAAACCGGCGATATCGGGATGCTTGGCGAAGACGGGCGCCTGACACTAATGGGTCGCTCAAAGGATCTCATCATTGCGGGCGGGTACAATATCTACCCGAAGGAAATTGAACAGCTGCTCGATGCCATTGATGGCGTTGCGGAAAGCGCTGTTATCGGCACCCCTCACCCAGATCTTGGTGAAGGTGTCGTCGCCATTTTAGTGGCCGAAAATTCGCCGCTGAATGACGAGGTCATCGATACAGCGATGAACCAACTGGCCAAATTCAAGCGGCCTCGAAAATTTTATTGGGTAGACGCTTTGTCTCGAAACGCGATGGGCAAGGTACAAAAACAAGCTCTACGTGATCAATTCAAAACGACGTTCATACATGACACCTAATCCATCGCACGATTATTAACTACCAGCTTGGCGATGCAACAATACAATCTCTTCGCCGTGATAATCAGCAGTGCCTGTTTTTTCGAACCCGCATTTTTCTGCCACGCGTACTGATGCGACATTTTCCGTATCGACGATGCAAGACATCCGCATCGTACCGAAATACGTATCGCCCCAACTGACTACAGCCATCGCAGCTTCAGTAGCGTAACCCTTGCCATGCGCTTCGCCGGCAAATGCGTACCCCAATTCCGGTTCGCCTTTTATGGATGGTGTCATTTCGCGTTTGAATTCTCCGAAACCGGCCTCGCCGACCAACGCACCTGTGTCTTTTTCTTCCACCAACCAATAGCCATACCCCATGACCGGCCAGTGACCAATCATGCGCAAAAACTTGGTCCAGTTCTCTTCTTCGGGTCGTGGTTTACCACCGATATATTTCGTAACGTCCGGGTCCGACCACATCCTGTTGATGAAGGCAAAATCATCGAGGCCCCGCCCGCGTAGACGCAGTCGCTCTGTTTCAACGATGGGGGCTGACGTGAGGCCGGTAATCGTCACCTATTACCTCGATTTTACATCATCGATATATTCGTCGATGCGCGCGCGAAGCAATACGAGTGGAAGACCACCACTCGCCACGATTGCGTCGTGGAACTCGCGAATATCGAAATCATCGCCCAATTCTTTTTCTGCTTTTGCACGCAACTCCCAGATTGTTAGCTCACCCATTTTGTAGGCAAGCGCCTGACCGGGCCAAGAAATATACCGATCAACTTCGGTTTGAACATTGTGCAATGACAGAGCGGTGTTCGATGCAAGATAGTCAATCGCTTGTTGGCGTGTCCAACCTTTGGTGTGAAGGCCCGTATCGATGACCAAACGGCACGCGCGCCACATCTCCCACGTTAGGCGCCCGAAGTGATCATATGGCGTTTGATAAACGCCCATTTCTACACCAAGTTTTTCAGCATAAAGCCCCCACCCCTCGCCAAAGGCATGCGGGTAGAATTCGGTACGAAACTCTGGGACATTTTCAATTTCCAATGCCAACGCATTTTGAAAATGGTGCCCGGGCACGCCTTCATGCAGCGCCATCGCCGTTAATTGATATAGCGGTCGTTTTTCATGCATGTACGTATTCACCCAAAATTGACCACCGCGATCAGCATCAAGCGAAGCACCGACATATCGAGCGTTTGTATAATTGGCAGCGATCTCCGCTGGCACCGGCTCAACAGAATAAGGTTGCCTTGGCATCTTACCGAAATAGGCTGGCAAGCGCCCGTCTATATCTTTGGCAATCCACGCCGCACGGTCTAACAACCCCTGTGGCGTCGGCGCATAGAATTGTCGGTCTGTACGCAAAAACTCCAAAAACTCAGGAAAACTGCCCTGAAAATCTGTCTCTTTGATAACGTCATTCATCTCTGCGCGAATCCGGGCGACTTCGCGCAAACCTAATTCATGAATACTGTCGGGTGTCGCATCATCAAGCGTCGTATAATATCGGACCAATGCAGCGTAATAGTCTTCACCATTTGGCAGATCGATGGCACCCAATGTCTCACGTGCACCTGGCAGATACTCTTCCTGCATAAAAGTCAGAAGATCCGCATAGGCCGGAATCACGTCGTTCGATAATATATTGTTGGCCTCTTTACGTAGGGCACGTTGACGGCGTTTTGAGATTGCACTCGGCATGTCATTAAACGGTGCATAATATGGATGGGCCGCAGCGTTATCTTTTACCTGTGCCTCAAAGGACGGAATAATAAACGGCAGGATTTCTTTTGGCTGGCTAAATCCATCAGCAAGGCCCTGGCGCATATTCGCAATGTTTTGCGCGATGTAATCCGGTAACAAACGCAATCGTTCCAAATAGTCTTCAAAGTCTTTCTGCGTTCGGAATGGTGTCGAACTCACCACGTAACCAAATCGACTGTGGAATCCGGTATCAGCTAGAAACGGAATGCGCCACCCGTCAAATTCCGCGAGAGCGACACGATGTTTCAAAATAAATTCTAGCAAATCAGCGTTGAGCTGGTCTTCGTCGCTAAACTCAGCTGACTCGATTGCGCGCAATCGCGCCAGAAAATCGGCATCTTCGGCAGTGCGGCGTGCTTCGTCTTCAGAGGTAAGGCTGGGGATCTGATCATTATAGTCAAACACACCAGACCCAGTCGCCGAGAATGGGTTTTCGGCCATTTCATTCGCCCAATATTCTTCAAACAA
>JAJFGD010000006.1 GCA_021776315.1 Hyphococcus sp.
TGTCCGGAATATAAAGTGACCGCAGTTGAAATTGCACCGGCCAATCATAAGTCGCGTTGGCAAGAAAACTATGAAGCCACGACGCCAAACTTGCGGCGAATATTGGACGGCGGCGTCACTGAGCCAGCCGAATAGAGTGACTGAGTTTTTTAAAACAGGGGAACCCTCCCAACCGGATCGTGAAATTGCGGTGTCGGAATCCGGTAAAACACATCCATGGTATGTGCCCGAAGAAGTGCCTGTCGCTTTTGTTTATAATCGTAGAAACTATGCGGTGATGCTGGCAACGCCTCTTGATATGGAAGATTTTGCTTTAGGGTTTTCTTTGACAGAGCGTGTGATTGATACGACTGACGAAGTCGAAAAAATAGATATTCGCCAAAGTGAACGGGGGATTGAATTGCATATGTCAATTGCACCGGAACGGCTTCAACGATTGGATATTCGCCAGCAGCGTAGAAACCTCGTTGGTAGGGCAGGATGCGGTGTGTGTGGGTTGGAAAACGCAGATAGTTTTTTTGAACAACTTCCGGTGGTCGCAGTTGAAAAACTCAGTGTGACACCGGAGGCTTTAACCCGTGCGCTCGGATTGCTAGCGGATCAGCAACCGATAAATCAGCGGACCCGGTCAGTGCATGGGGCCGCGTGGGCTGATTTCGATGGCAATCTAGTCGCTGTTCGCGAAGATGTCGGGCGCCACAATGCTTTGGATAAATTGTTAGGATCGCGAGCCCGTATCAACGCCGCGACGAGCGCTGGTTTTGTCCTCATGTCGAGCCGTTGTTCCTATGAGATTATCGAAAAGGCAGCACGGCTGGGTGTTCGTGCGGTGGCGTCGGTTTCTGGGCCAACAGCATTTGCCATCCGTAAGGCACGAGAAGCCAATATTGCGCTCTATTGTCGCCATGGCGAGACCTTTGTCGAAGCCTAAGGAAGGCCTATCTTTAGCTCGGTACCCAATCAATCCGACTATTGGTGCATTTGGTCCCGTTCGTTGGATTGCCGATTGCGTGCAATTCTGCAGACATGATAAGGAAAGCCATGGCTCTCAATTCATTGCATGATCGGTTCGGTCGAGAGATCACCTATCTTCGTCTGTCGGTGACGGACCGCTGTGATTTGCGATGCACCTATTGCATGGCTGAAGATATGACGTTTTTACCAAAACGTGATGTTTTGAGCCTTGAAGAGTTAGAACAACTCGCAAGTGCTTTTATCGACCGCGGGGTTAAAAAAATCCGTATCAGTGGCGGTGAACCCCTGGTTCGTCGTGACATTATGACCTTTATGGGAAGGCTCGGGAAACGTCTCGAAAACGGCGACCTTGAGGAGCTTGTTCTCACAACCAACGCAACACAGCTTCACCGCTATGCGCGTGAATTACGCTCGGTTGGAGTAAAGCGCATCAATGTCTCTCTAGATACGCTGAATGATCAGACCTTTGAAAAGTTAACGCGGCGCAATGCGCTTTCAAAAGTTTTGACGGGTCTCGATGCGGCGCAAGAAGCGGGGCTTTCCGTCAAAATCAATACGGTGGCACTCAAAGGTGTCAATGAAAATGAAATTCCATCGATGATTAAATGGGCTCATGGTCGTGGCATGGATCTCACATTGATTGAAGTGATGCCCCTGGGAGAAGTCGAAGAGGATCGCGTTGATCAATATTTACCACTGACGGCTGTGCGTGACGCGTTGGAAGAGCAGTGGACCCTGACCCCTTTAGATCTGCGCACTGGCGGGCCTGCACGTTATTTGCGTATTGAGGAGACTGGCGGCGTCCTCGGTGTGATCACACCCCTTACAAATAATTTCTGCGCTGGTTGCAATCGTGTGCGTGTGACATGCACGGGTCAAATTTATATGTGTCTGGGTCAATCAGACTGTGTTGATTTGCGTAGCGCACTGCGTGGTGAAAACTCGCAACAAGCGCTCAACGATGCTTTGGATCGAGCCATGATTGCCAAACCGGAGCGACATGATTTCGATATATCCGAACGAAACGCTGCACCATCTGTGTCGCGTCACATGTCGATGACAGGGGGCTAGAAATGGCGCAGCTTCTGTTTTTTGGGAAGCTTGGCGACTTAGCGGGCGGACGCGCGCGCGAAATATCCCTGCCAGGGTCGAAAATGACCGTCGCACAACTGATTGCTACGATTGATGAGGAAGATACAACCTTGGGCAGCGCTTTGCGTGACGCGTCCGTGCGCGTCTTCGTAAATGAAAAAATTTGTCCAACTGATAAAGTTGTTGCAGATAGTGATGAGATTGCTTTTCTGCCGCCAGTGAGCGGCGGGTAATTGCACGATGATCTCTGTTTGCGAAACACCATTTGATCCGAGCGAACACATTAGCGCATTCGATAAAAACGCTGATGCTGCTGGCGCTGTGGTCAGCTTTCTTGGCAAAGTTCGCGGGAAGGCCGGTGCGGATGATGTTAAAGGGCTACACCTTGAGCATTATCCGGGGGCCACAGAGAAATCGATCCAGGAAATTGAAGACGCCGCACGACGTCGTTGGGCCATTGATGATATACTGATCATTCACCGTGTAGGGCGTTTAAAACCAGGTGAACCGATCGTGCTGGTGTGTGTGAGTGCTGCCCATCGCCGTGACGCTTTCGAAGCGGCAGATTTTTTGATGGATTTTTTGAAAACCAAAGCGATGTTTTGGAAAAAAGAAATCCGTAATGATAGTGAGGATTGGATCGAACCTCGCCAAGACGATTACAAAGATGCAGAACGCTGGCAATGGGAAGAATAGAAGATGCATGGCATTAATGACTCACTTGAGTTTAAACCAGTTCGAGTGGCGGTGTTGACCGTTACGGATAGTCGAACCGCCGCTAATGATACGTCTGGGGATCTGCTGGCTCAGCGTATTGAAGATGCCGGACATATTCTGGCTGCACGTGATCTTGTCGCAGACGAAGTGCCGACAATCCAAAAAACGGTCGGTGATTGGATTGATGATCCAAATATTGATGCTGTGGTGTCGACGGGCGGTACGGGTCTCACTGGACGTGATGTGACACCAGAAGCGATCAGGCCACTTTTCGAAAAAGAGATTGAGGGCTTTTCAGTGATTTTTCATCAAGTCAGCTTTCAATCGGTGGGCCTATCAACCTTGCAGTCGCGTGCAACAGCAGGTCTGGCAAAAGGGACATTTATTTTCGCCCTACCTGGATCAAATGGTGCGGTGAAAGATGGGTGGGATAAAGTCATTTCTCATCAACTCGATTCTCGCCACAAGCCTTGCAATCTTGTTGAACTCATGCCGCGATTAATGGAAAAATAAGTGTCTGATAAACTCACCCATTTTGACAAAGACGGCCGTGCGCGCATGGTTGATGTCTCAGAGAAAACACCCACGGAACGCCGTGCTGTCGCTCGGGGGCAGGTCTTATTTTCTCCCCAAGCTTACCAAACGGTTCGCTCCGTCGGTGTTAAGAAGGGGGATATTGCCAGCGTCGCCGAGCTTGCTGGCGTAATGGGTGCTAAGCGGACAGCTGATCTAATCCCGCTTTGTCATCCCTTGTCTCTTACCGGAATAAAATTGTGTGTTTCACCAGACGATGATGCTTCTGCCTTTGTCGTCACAGCGGAAGTCAAAACCACAGGGCAAACCGGTGTTGAGATGGAAGCACTGACAGCGGTCACGACAGCTTGTCTCACTATTTATGATATGGCGAAAGCGATTGATAAATCCATGGTGATTGACAATGTTGCACTTATCGAAAAATCCGGCGGTGCTTCCGGAGATTTTCGACGTGATGAGTAAGCGATGAGCATGATTAGCGTCAGCGAAGCGATCTCGACAATCCTCAATGGCGTCACGCCGATCGGTAAGGGGCCGGTTTCACTCTATCAGTGCCTAGGTCGCGTTGCGGCAGACGATGTTCAAGCCCGGATGACCCAACCGCCTTTTTCAGCGTCGGCGATGGACGGCTATGCGGTGCGGTTCGCGGATATGCATGTCGGTAAAAAGTTAAAAGTTATTGGGGAGGCACCGGCTGGAGCGCCTTTTGTGGGGAAGGTTTCCAAAGGCGAGGCCGTCCGGATTTTCACAGGTGGTGTTGTCCCTGATGGCGCGGACCATGTGATCATTCAAGAAGACGTCAAACGTGACGGAAACGTCATCTCAGTTCATGATAAGCAGAAACATCCAAAAAATATTCGTGCGGCAGGAATTGATTTTGTTGCAGGCGAAACGCTGGTTCGCAAAGGCGAAACCTTTCATGAAATGCATGGGTCGATTTTGGCAGCGGCCAATATTGATGTTGTACCAGTTCATGCCCCGCCAAAGGTTGCTTTATTTTCAAATGGCGATGAGCTGGTTGAGCCGGGTACAGAATTAAGAGCCGGTCAAATCGTTAACTCAAATCACTATGCATTGGTTGAGATGATCCGACGTTGGGGTGGCGATCCCGTCTATTTAGGATGTGCTCCTGATAGTGAACAAGCTATTCGCGACATGTTTGCAAAAGGCCAAAGTGCTGACTTGATTATCCCCATTGGCGGCGCATCCGTTGGCGATTATGATTTCGTCAAGACAGCGTTTCGCGGCGAGGGTGGCGATACGGTATTTGAAAAGATTGCAGTTCGACCAGGAAAACCTACCTGGTTTGGTCTCATTGGCAATGCACGTGTAATTGGCTTACCGGGCAATCCGGCATCAGCCCTCGTTACGGCAGCTTTGTTTGTTCAACCTCTTGTCCGTCGTTTGGCAGGCCGAGTTGAAAGCGATGCAACATTTTTTCATACTGCCAAGGCAATGACAGCGATGGAGTCCAATGGGCCCCGCGAATCGTTTCTACGGGGTATCGTCAATACTTCGTCGGAAGGGTATCAGGTCAGTCCGGTTCCAAACCAGGACAGCTCGCTTTTATTACCATTTGCAACGGCTAATGCTCTAATCCGTCGAACGGTTAAAGCTCCGACTATAGAAATTGGTGACAGCGTTGAGTTTGTTTGGTTGCGTTAGGCCAACAGTCCAAACCAACGGAAAATTAGTCGCGCACTGACATAGAGAATGAGAATTGCTGTCAGGCGCTTGATCATCTTTGGGCTAAGCGCGGTGCTGCTCATGCGTGACCCGATTTGCCCGCCAATAAGGACGGCAGGGAAAATTAGCCAGTAACTAGCGACATCACCGGCAACATTGAAGTCACCTAGTTTCATCAGCTGTCCAGTCAGACCCGATATCGAATTGACCAGAATAAAAAGACTGCAGGCACCAGCAATGTCACGCGGCTGCCCCCAGCGCAAAAAGTAAAAAACGGGTGCCAAAAAAATTCCGCCACCGATCCCCACCAACCCGGCAAGAAAACCGATTGCACCGCCGATGATACCAGCAATGACCGGCGGAGTAGGCGCGATTGTGAGGGTTGATTGTTGGTGTCGCTCGATCAGGAGGTGCACGCCAGCGATCAACAGGGAAAACCCGAGTGTACCAACAAAAACGGTTTCAGAGATTGCGAGCCGACCACCAAGCCAAGCGGCCGGTACGGACGTCATAAGCCAAGGCAGCAATGCGCGCCAATTGAGGTGACCAGCCTGCGAAAAGCGCCAAGCACCACCGGTGACGACAATGATATTACAGATCAATG
>JAJFGD010000051.1 GCA_021776315.1 Hyphococcus sp.
GCAACGACACCGCCATCAACAGCGCGGTCAAAATCCGGTGCGCCTGCGGCACCGCGATTGCGACCATATTGTGCCGCTTCGTTTAAACGTTCAGTGCTCGACGCAATGCGTTGCTTGCCCCATTTGGTTTTCTGCATGGCATAGGCTTGGGTCTTAAAAGACTCGCCCAGTGCAGAAATACGCGCGCCATCTTGCATGGTCATGGCGAGCACCGCGTCAACGGCTTTGTCCGCGCCTTTTAATTTGCGCGCATAGCTTGGATCTTGTGCAAGATTTGAAAGAAAGCCTTTTTTGCCGCCGAGTTCATCACGGCGTTTTCGTTTTTTGACTTCCTTTTTAAGAGCATCGGCAAATTCGGGTGTGTCCGCTGCAACCAGCGCGGCATAAGCAACCCAGCCTGCGGTGAGCGTATCAGGTGAGTGGGCACTTAGGCGGCGATGGGCTTCTCTTGTGGCTTTTGCACTGTCAAAACTCATGGCTTCAAGCGCGGCGACATCTTCGCGGAAACGCACATAGCTTGCAGCGGTGCGTTCTAATGCGGAATCTTTGGGCTGTGCCAGCGTATCGGCTGAAACCCCCGTAGTGGCAAAACCTGCCAGCAAAGCAACAAACACCGCCCGGTTCCGAAACGCACGTGAGCGAACCGGTTTTTTATGACGCAACATGGATGACCTCTCCCAGAAAACGAACAACCCCTAATGGTTTCGTCACATTACCGCCCCACGGTTTAAGACCCTGCTGATGATCCTAGCCAAATTCTAAACAAATTCGACCTTTTAAGCGCCCAAACCCTGCAATTTCTCGGCCTTAATGGGCATTTAGCATTTATTAACGACAATTAGGTCATGGTGAAATGGTGTTAACCAATCTAAAGGCGGGCTTAATACGAAAGCGCTCGTCATCAGGCCTTATGATGTCTCGTCCATTCTCTATGTTGCGCGATTTTTTCTCTCAATTGAGCGGTGGCCCCGTGTGGCGGGGCGGCGTCGGCGACATGGTCCTGACCATGTATGATAATGGCGTCATTCTTGACGTTTCCCCGTCCGCGGCAGAGATCATTGGCGCAGCTGGCCCTCTTCAAGGGCGCTCCGTCTATGATTTTATGCGCCGGGAAGATCGTGATGGGGTTCGGGCCTGCCTAAACGCTGCGGCTGAGGGCCGGGGCCGGGCTAAACCCTCAGAACTCCACGCAGAATTCCGATTATTGCGGGTTCGCAAGTCACAAACACCAGCGGAAATCTTGGTCACGCCCATCGGTCGTGGCCGCTTACGGGCGCTTATACGCACGGGCGTTGGCCGACTTTCCCCACAACACGTCTTTCAGCGATCTGTTAAGACGCGCCCGGCACCTATGGCACCGCCGATTGAAAAGGCGAGCGCTCCAGCCTCTGACCGGATGGCGGATCTCAGCCATGAGATGAAAACGCCGTTGAATGCCATTATGGGATTTGCTGATACGATTCGCTCGGAGACCTTTGGCCCGCTAGGGGACCCAAAATACAAAGAATATGCGGAAGATATTCACGCATCGGGCCGCCATTTGATGGATCTGATCGGGTCGATCCTCGATTCGGCGAAGATTGAGGCCGATACTTACAAGCTTTCCCCTGTGTTGACGGACCCGGCACCAATTGTCCGGGATTGTGCAGCGATGATCAAAGGGGAGGCAGCCAAGGCCGGACTTGCCCTTCATGTGGAAATCGCAGCCGATCTGCCAGAAGCCATGATCGATAAGCAGGCGGTCAAACAAATCCTGATCAATCTTTTGACCAATGCGGTGAAGTTCACCGAAAATGGCTCGATTTCCCTGACGGTCAAAGAGAAAAACGGCGCGCTCGATTTCACCGTGCGCGATACGGGCATTGGGATGAGCCAAATTGCGCTCGCCAAACTTGGCGGCCGCTTCTCTGAATTGCATCAAAATGGTGTGCGCGGTGCCAATGGCGCTGGGCTTGGCCTGTCTTTGTCTTTTGCTTTGGCCAAACTCCATGGGGGTGTCTTGGTAATGGAATCTGCACAAGGGGCGGGCACCACTGCGCGCTTCACCTTGCCGATCCATCGCTCCCTCGAAGAATTGCGGACCGGCGATC
Organism: Hyphococcus sp.; assembly: GCA_021776315.1. GTDB lineage: Bacteria > Pseudomonadota > Alphaproteobacteria > Caulobacterales > Parvularculaceae > Hyphococcus. The sequence continues at coordinate 2,091 of JAJFGD010000051.1, forward strand.
TCTCCCGCCCCGGGGATATTCAAAGCCAACTTGACCGCGTCGCCCGCTTCCGACGGGAACGCGCCGACGCAGCCAACGCGGCTTAAAAATTTCGTTTTCCCCAGAATTGGGCGGAACAAGTGAAGTTTTTTCCGAATATAACTAAGTAAATTCAAACGATTAGCGGATTTTTGCGCAAAAAATGCGCTTCTTTTGTTGACAATGTGCATCCAGTGCGCCATGTATATGACAGTTCAATGACAGTTTGTTATCACTTATGTTACATGGTGAGAAAAAGGCTGTGATTATAATATCTTAGTAAGGAACGGACCGATGTTTAAAAGTGATCCGGGTATAAAAAGACCAATGCTTTATCTTATCGCTGCTGCTCTCGGCATTGCGATGGCGATCCCAATGGCGATGTCTTCAGGTCAAATGCAGACTGGTGGCATTTTTGACGAATGTTTTGACAATAGCTGTAGCAGTGCAACCTTGATTGCGAATGCTGACTAAGTCCTGGGCGCTTTTTTGCGCCCAAGACGTAATAGCGAAATCTCTATCCTAACGTCCTCGAAACACCATTCCGGTGCGAATTTAACACCAACAAGCTTTTGTGCTGTTGTAGGGCTCTCCAAGAGATTGTTCGGGGGGTGTTAAATATGCACCTGGAATCTGACCGTCACACCGGTCGCATCTTCCGTCGTCACGCCATTCGCAATCGCCGTCGCAAAAGCGGCGTCTAGGCCGTTGACGACATTGCCGAATTCAACATCGACTTTATAGACATTAATGCCGAGCCGAACGTTGGGTGTCGCCCACCAGTCAGCGCCCAAGGTGATCGTTTCATAATAGCCGCCGCTGATGCCGGCGTCGTTTAGGTCAAGCGTGTCCCAACGAACCACGGCGCTAAAAGCACCAATGCCGCCATCTTTGACTGAACCGTAGATTTTCGGCGTGCCAAAACTGCCGGCCTTTAAAGTCTTCTTGCCATTAAAAAAGGCACCCACTTCAATATAGGCACCGGGGAAAGTTGGGTCGCTCAAGCAAGTGATGCAGTCGGCACGGAGCGCGCCATATTCAGCCGCTCCCCAAAAGCGCCCTTTTAGGACCGCGACTTCAGCACCGTAAAACAGATCAGAGCGGGCGATTTCGCCTGTGTTGACAATGGCACCAGCAGGGTTCGCCACTGGTTTCTGACTATATTCATACGGTGTCTGGCTAGAGCTGAGCTCTCTGTAGCGAAATGAAATGCCCGTATGAACTTGCAGATCGTCGACGACGATGGGTTCGTATGTGGCGCGGCCACCAACAAAAAGTCCTTGCAAGACATCGTCCTCGAGATCGCGGCCGAAAACACCAAACTCTAATGTGTGTCGCGCACCGACATATTTCGCCGCGGCACCGACGCCTCTTGCCAACTGAAACGCATCGGTGAAGCCAGCGCGTTCAAAAGTTGAGATTTTTTTCGACGAGGTTTGCTCGTCTAGGGAGTTGGCGGTTTTAAACTGACCTAATTTTATGGTGAGGGGACTGGTTGGATTGAAAGCGATATAGGCATCAATGAGATTGGGATCACTTGGATCATCGAGATCGAGCTCGGCTTTCACCTTGACTGCATCATAGAGCGTCGCCTTAAAGCCGATTCGCCCGCGACGCACTTCCAACTTGTCGGTGTCGATTGCCGTATTATCGCCGGTCACCCTGGAGTAATCATTTTGCGCAATCCCAATAATATCAATGTCTGTGATGATGGAATTGCCCGTGTTTGGTGCATTGTCTGCGGCCAAAACAGGTTGGGTGATAAATACGGCGGCACTGAAAAATGCGAGAGCTAATTTTCTGCAAGTCATTTCTAGAGGCTTTCAAAACACGTGACGCCTCTATGTCCGGTACATGACAGTTTGAAAAAAAATCGATGAACCTTTTGTGAACTTAGAAGATTCGCGCACGGAATGCGCATATGGGGCAAAAACGCCATTCAGCTGTCATAAAACTGTAAAGCCCTGACTGTACCAGGCGGAAAAATGGCCAACAGAGGGGCTTTGCGCCAGTCATGGATATTACACTTTTTGCAGCGGTAGGGTTTTTGTTTGCAGCCTATGCGGTGGTCGGAAACGACGCTCTACAAACATTGGGTACATTCATTGCGTCAAACAGCCGGATCCATTGGTTTTGGTTGTTCTTATTTGCGGCGATCATTTTGATTGTCACCTTTACCTATGGTTGGGTGATCAATGATGGCGACCCATCTTATGGGCGTCTCGCCAATGCGAAAAAATATCCGGCAATTGAAGTACAGTGGTATCACACGTTACCGCCACTCGTTTTGTTGGTGATTACACGGTTTGGTGTGCCGGTTTCCACGTCGTTCATGGTGCTGACAGTTTTTGCCTCGATTGGTGGTTTGTCATCAATGCTGCAGAAATCCCTAATCGGTTATGGCCTTGCTTTTGCGATTGGTCTTGGGGTTTTCCTGATCACGTCACAAACAGTCGAAAAATATTTCCGAAAAACCGAACACCAACAACATCATTCGGTATGGGTGCTGCTGCAATGGGCGACCACCGGGTATCTATGGTCGGTTTGGTTGATCCAAGACTTTGCCAATATCTTTGTCTTCCTGCCGCGCCAGCTATCTGTGGTCGAAGGATTCACCGGGCTTTTCGCGATTGTCGCACTGCTTTGTTATACCTTCGCCAACAAAGGTGGCCCGGTTCAGCGGGTGTTGAATTCAAAAACTGCTGTCACCGACATTCGTTCTGCGACGATTATTGATTTCATCTATGCGTCGCTCTTGTTCTATTTCAAAGAACTCAACAACATTCCGATGAGTACGACATTTGTTTTCTTGGGTCTGATCGCCGGCCGTGAATATGGATTTGCGTTGACGCAAAAAGCGATTTCTCTGGTGAAGACATCGACGACGGTCTTATCTGATATTTCCAAAGCCTATATCGGTCTGGTCTTGTCCATTGATATGGCCGTGTTCTTGCCATTCCTGGCGCGCGGGCTTGCGAGCGGTGAATTCCCGATTGGTGAGCTTATTCCATCAGCAAGCTATATGACCTTCATTTGCACGGCCAATTTGTTGTTGATCCCGGTGGTGTTGCATTTGATGAAAAAAGAAGCGTGGCGGATGGTCCTCCTCACTGTTCTACTTGGTTCAGCGACGACAGCATTCTTCCTAATGCCGATTTCATAAGGCGCGAGCTAGTTTGATTGCACCCGCGGGGGATTGTTGTGTCCCGGCAGGCGCAATATATTCTGCCCTCGAAAACATGGGAGGGCTGATTGGGCCCGGTTCCTGAACCACGTCTTAAAACCGACATTCGTGTCAGCGCGCATTTACGGCGGGCGCAAGCGGCGGGCGCTTTTGCGACGATCGCGCGGCGCGGGGACCCTGATGCGGGGGCTGTCGCGGTGAAACTTTATCTCGGCGGACGCAGCGCGCGTCTTTATATCCAAAGCCGGGATATGGACGGCAATGCGATCTGGCGCGAGCCCCTGGATGATGTGGTTGACGAAAGCCAGGTCGACGCCTGGATCGAAAAGGAAGCCAATATTGATCCGGATATTTGGGTCGTGGAAATTGAGGACCGCGAGGGTCGCGCCTTTTTGGATTAGGTTTTATTCTTTTTATTGTCATGCCCGGACTTGTTCCGGGACCCATAAAAACACATGCACAACCATTTCAGGAATGGCGCGGATATTCGTTGTTACTTTTCGTTTTCAAACCGTCATCCCGGACTTGATCCGGGCATCCATCAAAAATTGAAATGAGAATATTGCCCCGCCATGGCCATGACAGGGTCATAAAGCCATCATTGTCATGGCCCATGACAAACGGCTCATATGAAAGCCCTCCACAATGGCGCATGAATATGTAAAAATTGCGGACAGCTAGAAGACGGGTCGCGTTGAGGAACTGGAGTATTGGGATGAGCGGTATGAAATTGGCCATGATTGCCTTGTTTGGCACGATGATGCTGGCGGGCTGTTCGAGTTTGCCATCTATGGGCAGTGGCACGGCGCGTGGTGATTTTGCGGCGGGCTCAGCGCTTGACTATCGCTTACCCAATGATGCGCGCAGTGCCTTAGCACAAGCGGCAACGGATGCGCTGGAAACGGGTGAGGCCCGGTCATGGCGGACAAGACGCGCGAGTGGCGTGGTGGAACCGGCAAGCTATGCGTTGGCAAATCTTCAAGCGAATCCAAGAGCCCGTATCAAAGCGGGGCGCGGGGATTTCGACCTTGGCCATCAAATAGAAACGGAGATGGGGCTTTATGTGGCGACACGTAATGCCAATGTCCGTCTCGGGCCGGGTACAGAACATCAAGTGACGGAAATGATCACCCCTGGACAAGGGGTCGAAGTTGTTGGTCGCGTTACCAATAAGTCGTGGATGCTCGTTGCGATTGATGATGTTGTACGGGGCTATATCTTTCAAAACCTATTGATCAAAGCACCGGGTACGGAGCTTGAGCTGGCGGGCGGACCACGCCGTCGCCCATTATTGTGCCGTGAATATGTGCAACGTATTGATCTAGGTGCTGAGCGTGATGAATGGCAAGGGGCCGCATGTAACGATGGCACGGGTTGGCGGGCTGCGCCCCCGGAAGTGGATCCAGAAACACAGCCTGAAAATCTGCTGGAGTTTTGATTCTTGTTTCGGTCATCCCGGACTTGATCCGGGATCTAGAAACCGGATCCTTTTCAGGAATGGATTGCGGGTCAAGCCCGCAATGACGAGGAAAAAACAACGACAAACAAAGAACAGTCATCCCGGACTTGATCCGGGATCCATGTTCATGATCCGCTAACACCCGCCGCCGCAAGACGATCGCGGCCTTCTAATGCGGTGGCATTATTCTCGTCGATGTTTAAGGCCCGTTCATATTGCCGACCGGCACTTTCAAGATCGCCATCTAGTTCCAAAGCGCGGCCAAGACCGGCAAAAGCATCGGCATGGGTCGGGTAAAAATCCCGGGCCATCACCATCATATATCGACCGCGGCGAAAATCGCCGGCATCGAGATAATCATTGCCGATAGCCACCAATTCTTCTGCGCCATCATGGGGGCGCGACAGCGGAGAATTGATCCAGCCGAGATAACGCGTAACGCCCGCTTGCACTTTGTCTTTGTCAAAAAGCTCCGCCATTTGCCTGGCTGGTGTCGGTGGCGGCGTATAGTCGAGCGCGGTCGCAATGGCGCTATCATGTCCAGCGAAAAAGTCTGTTGCCGTCGGTTTAGCATCTAAATGCGTGTTGAGTGCGTCGCGAAAATCACCCGCGAGCCAGGATTGCCAATAGATTGTGGACACCCGCAAGGTCAGGCCACTGTTTGGCAATACCAATCTTCGGGGATCACCATAATGGGATGGGCGTGCGCCCGATGGTTCGCCAACAAAAATCACTTGGGTGTATTGTTCAAAATCATTGATCAACATGGCCGCGGCAGAAAAGGTCTCCCGGCCAACCAACACATAAAACCGTCCATATTCATTGAAACGACTTCGCCCTATCGCATTGACGATGGCGGTGTTGTTTGTGCCATTGCCACCTTGATTATGGCGTAGATCGAGGATGAGTTTCTTGGCACCGCTACGTCGCGCTTTCGAAAACGCGTCTGTAAAAAAGTCAGAAAGCGGCGCGTCAGGAAAGGATTCAATTTCGTTCAGTTGAATATACCAGGCACGTTGGCGTGGAATGCGGGCATGCCATTTTTTCTTTTCAGAATTTAAAGATGATAGGGGTGGTGTTTCCCATTGCGGTTTCACCGTTTCAAGATCGATGTCCGTCGGTAATGGTTTAACAGTGATCGTTTTTGTCTCACCATTTTGTTCAATGGTCAGGGGGACGGATGACGCATCATCAATGATGTCGAAATGGGTTAGCACCTCGGTAAGGGCGAGACGATCGGCTGAGAGTAAGTTCGCACCATTGTCGTTCTCAACAAACAAAATCGGACCTACGGCTTCTACAGCGTCCATCGCCTCCATATTACCGATCGTCAAAATCTTGGCCCCGATAAATTGTTCATAACCTTTGGCGGCCTCGACAATGTGGAGGCCGTCTTCAAAAAGAAAATATCGAAAGGGCAGGCTGGAAAAGACAAGTCCGTCGCGCGCCGCTTCATTGGGACCTGTATGGCCTTGTAAAAAAGCCAGACCATTATGGGCGCGGGGAATTGACAAGCGCGAATGGCCATCTTTCATCACCGCGACCAGTGCCGCCAAACGCAAGGCGGCATCATTGTCGTTCAGTTCAGGAAGATCATCCAACAGTGCCTGGTGCATTGCATTAAATGTTTCTTCTTCGACTTGTTCAAATGGATCTGGGTGTTCTGCGCGTATCGTATCCACAACGACGGCAATATCTTCGCGCCATTCGGACTCGGTCATCGGCTGCGCGGCAACCCCGTTGAGCATGACGGCAACGAAAAAAAACAGACTGGTAGACAGATTTCGAGTGTGGTTTGGCATTTCTCGCCTCCTCATTTTGGGATTTTTGTTAGTCTTGCGCGCCGGCGCTGATCAACATGTTTTCTATGGTCGATTGGCGCAGCTTGCGTGCCTCGGATAGCGGGGCGCGCACATCACCATTTTCTGTCGTAGCTGACAGATTTACATTCGCGCCAGCATCAATCAGTAGGCGCACCATGCTGTCATCACCATTGCGGACGGCAGAGATGAGCGCTGTTTCGTCATAACGAGCATAAGCATCAACATCGGCACCCATGGTGATGAGCCAACTGGCTAGACTGTCATCGCCTTGATTAACCGCGGCAATCAAGGACGTCCCGTCACCTTCCAGCACTGCATCGATATTGGCGCCGCGCGCCAATAAAGCAGCGGCTTTGTTTTGGTCTTCGTCCAAGATTGCCAGCACCAGTTCTTGTCCCGGGCCATGGATGGTTGGGGTCGGGCCGTTCGATGGGAATTCAACCCGTGGTGCCGCGGATGCAACGCAAATTGTCATGGTGGTGATCGCGGCGGTGGCCAGGATGATGCGTGACAAAGGGGCCCGCGACTGCGACGCGTAGTCGTTGGAAAGCAGACGTTCCACCCGATGGGTCAACTCGCTTTTCTGACCAAGTACGGCGAGGGCGGATTGATTGCATACATCTTGCCGAGAAGTTGACATGCGTTCTGCACAGTCCACCAAGGCGGCAGCATAAACACCGGGATTTTTTGCCAGCGTTGCGGCGCGGTCATCACAGGCCATCTCTCTGGCGTCGGCAATGCGCTGGCGCATGGCGCGCAAAACCGGATTCCACCAGAAAACACAAAGGGTGATGTTCTCCGCCAAATTCGCGATGAGGTCGCCGCGTTCAATATGGGCTTGTTCATGTGCGACAGCATTTTGAATGACGCTTGTTGGGGCGTCTTTGACCATGGATTTGGGCAAAATGATCACGGGCTTGAAGATGCCTGTCGTCATGGGGCTATTGATAGCGGCATGGGTGCGTATTTCCGCCCCATCTGTTGCGCTATATTCAAGGGGCATCGAAAACGATGTGCTGTCGCGCCGGATTTTTCCCATGGCTGCGTAATCTTTCAGAATACGTAGTGAAAAATACCCAGTGCCCATGAGCCAAACGAGCAACAGTCCTGGTGCAACAAAATCTTTGAGTGTGATAACCTGGCGTGGTCCCGTCATTTCGATGGCGGGGGTCGCGAGTGCAATCGCGGCTTGCGTCGGCGCAGTCTCGATCACGGGTGCGGCACTGGCGATTGGTGATGGGGTGAAGGCGGAAAGTGGCGCCAAAGCGGCAGCAAAAAATGCAGCTGACCACAGCAATGTTCGCGCCGCGGCGCTTTCAAGTCGAAATGCACGAATTGCAATAAAGGCGGTGAGTGCAATCAGTCCAGATTGCCATAAACCCGTCAGCGCAATTTGCATCATCATTGAACTTGTCATGGCATTAGGTTCCTTTTTTGCGCGCTTTTTGCGTCATCGATTTCAACCGGCGCAATTCATCAGGGTCGATGGCTTTTTCATCCACCAAATATTGGGCAAAGGCGTTGCTTGAACCACCGAAAAACCGCGACACCAAATTGTCGACGGCTTCACGTTGCGCTTCGTTTTCTGAGATCACCGCGCGATAAATATGAGCGCGGCCGTCGCGGCGAAATTCCACATATTTTTTCTTATGCAGTATGCCGAGAATGGTCAGCACCGTATTGTAAGCAACGTCGCGCTCTTGGGCGAGGGCATCCGCCACGTCGCGCACGCTCGCTTCTTCGCAGCGCCATAGAACATCCATTACCCGTTGTTCGGCTTCGGTCAGTGTTTTTGAGGTCGCTCTGGCCATGTTTATTCCTAATGAATTAGTTGAAGCCTAGTTTCGCCGCTTTTCAGAGTCAACTAATTAATTAGGAGTTGGTCGTGCTGTGGGGGCGTTTCACCCTATATGGCTCTTACCGCTCATGCCGGCGAAAGATGTAAATTGGATTGCGGGTCAAGCCCGCAATGACGTTTATACGAGATGTCGTTACGTCACTGCATTGTCATTCCGGCATTGTTCCGGGCATCGAAATCCTTAGCGCATACGCCAAAAGGCGAGGGCGGCACCGGCGATAAAGGCCACAGCCACAAGTCCGGTCTGGGTCAAGCGGTAGGCAACGGGATAGTCCCCACCTTGCATCAAGATCAGCGCGGCGGCTGGCGTGAACAAGATCGTTGCGGCGGGGAGCGCGCGGCTCATCACAAAGCGCATCAACCTGATGTGCTTTGCCGCTAAGACGTAAGAGAAAAAAGCGCCTGATATGGCGGCACCAAAAAGCGCGACGATATAATAAGCAAGGCGCGCTGGGCCATAAGATTCCGCGCCCGACAATGTATAAACGCGCGTCGCCGCGACCGGGGCAATCCACAAATTCCAATAGTGCAAGAATACAAAAATAATGCCGACACCAATCAGCGCGCGATGCAAATTTTGTTCACGCGCCCGGGAGACTGCAATATGGGCCGTAGACAGAATACTTTGCCGCCAATACCAGTCTCGCGCGGCCTTGGGTGATGATTGTGCCAAGTCTTGATATTCCTCAGCAAGATCACCTAAGAGCGGTGCCATATCACTACCCCGCAGGAAAAAGCTGAGGATTGCGGAGGCGGCCTTTGGCGGCCCTAATGGCTGATGCGAAGTGTCTTCGGCCATGGCCGCAAGCCTTTCAACATAGCCCCAAGTGAAGAAATCGAGCGTTCAAAATGGGCGCGGCCCTCATCCGTCATTTCAAAATACCGTTTCGCACGACCACCGCGTTCCGGTGTGGCTTCACCCATGCGCGAGGCAACAAATTTTTTGTCCTCCAAACGTGCAAGGGTCGTGTAGAGGGCACCGACGGTCACCGATCGTTCCGCCCGGTTTTCAATTTCCTGTCGGATGGTTACGCCATAAGCGTCGTCGCCAAGACGGACCAATGCCGCCAAGACGAGAATTTCAAACTCACCAAGGTTTCGAGATTTGCTCATCAATCAATTGCGCTTTGCTTAGTGCGCTTAGTCTTGCGCCATCGTCCTTTCCGTATTAATTCTATATTGTAGAATAAATAGCGGAGCTGTCAAATGGCGATTATTCGATCAAGTTTAGCCCTATGTGCGATGGTGTTGGTGTCTACTCACGGCCACGCCCAGGAACGACGTGACATATTCAGTGATCCGCAAAACTTGAAAGTATTGCCGGAAGATATTTCCCGTGCGGAGTTGCGGGCAACCATGCGCAGCTTTGCTATCGATCTCGGCTTGACCTGTGCGAGTTGTCATGTGGGCGAGGATGATCAGTCAATTTTTGAGTATGACTTCGCCGCCGATGACAAGGCGATGAAACTGATCGCGCGGGACATGATAAGTATGGTTGAAGACATCAACAAAACTGTGCGCAAATCGGACCGGGATGAGGGACATGAATTTGTAACAGTCAATTGTGTGACTTGTCATCGCGGGCAAGACAAACCGCGGATGATCCAAGATGTTTTAGCAGAAGTGTATGACGATGAAGGCATTGAAGCGACGATTTCAAAATATACGGAATTGCGCGATCAATTCTATGGCGGATTCACATTTGATTTCTCCGCAGACCGACTTGGGCTCTTCGCGCAATCTCTGGCGGCGACAGCGTCGGAAGACGCCATGCGTGTGCACAACTTAAATGTTGAATTAAACCCCCATGCGGGGGCCGCCTATTCAGGGCGCGGCCAGGCCTCTCAACGGGCCGGGGATTTAAAAAGCGCTCTTGCTGACTATAAAAATGCGGTGGCGTTAGATCCAAATTTTGCATTCCTTGGGCAAGTCATCACGAGTCTGGAAGCACAGCTGGCGGAGGATTAGGCAGGAAAGGGAATTTAAGACCTACATTACAACCAGAACTGTACAGTTGGCCTATCGCGGTATGCCCCCATCATAAAATGCCCGATTGAAGACCCAAAGCAGCTAAAAATAGAACCCATGCCGTGGGAAATGGTCTATAATTACGCCATTGACGGGCGCATAATGGATCGTGTCATTATTGGCATCGTATTTTTGTAGTTGTCGTTCACTGGGGGGCGCGCGATGCCGGAAGTCTTTATTTCATATAGTAGCAAAGACCGTGACGTTGCTGCCGCGATCGCAAAAGAATTGACGCGCCACAATATAGAGGTTTGGTGGGATACAGAACTTCTTGGCGGAGAAAACTATCGCAATAAAATCGCGCAAGTGATCGCCAAAGCACCAGCAACCATTGTGATTTGGTCGAAATCATCCACTGAAAGCGAATGGGTGGTGGGTGAGGCGTCCGCGGCGCGCGAGCGAAAAACACTGATCCCAGTGCAAATCGATCGCTCTGTATTGCCATTGGATTTTCGCAATTTAAATACAATCGATCTTTCCGCATGGGTGGCTGGCGAGCCATTGCCGGATATGGTGCTGAAAGCGATTTGCGAAAAAACAGATCGTATCTTCACCCCGGAAAAACACATCCATCAATCTGGTAGCTCATTGCCACGATCATTTACCCGTTCTTGGTATGCGGATTTTGAGTGTTTGTTGTTTTCATTAATCGCGCAGGGATTTGGGTCCTGCGTGACGATGATCCCATTGGCGATTTATACGGAGAAGTTGCATATGGCCTTGGCGGTGATGATCGCCATCTTAAACGCCACCATCACAGCGGCGATTATCATGCGGCCCGCCTTATCACCGAAACGTCTTGGGGTCGCAGCAGCATGGTTTGCGATTGCCATTGCGACAGGGGTCGCCGGTTATTTCTTGACGCTCTCCTTTTGGCGCATCTTGCCCCTTAACGAATATCTCGTCTTTGTGGGCTTCTGGTCGCTCGGTCTGATCATCATGCTTGATGTTGCCCGTCGCGCGGATTCTTCGATGTAAGATGCTGGGTAGCGTGTCGGCATTTGGCCCATTACAGACATTCGCCATGAGTCGGGTCTAGATTTCAGCTTTCGCCGGCGCGACGAAAGCAATATTTCGTTACCGGCGGCGGCGCCTTTGATAGCGCCGTGCATTGCCATCGCGGCGGGCGCGGGCAAGGTCTCTCGAAACATTGGTATAGAAATCAATCAAAGCGGGCTCTGACGCATAGGTGACGGCCGGGAAGGCTCCTTCAAGCGGCGTTAGGCGCAACCCCTGATGCGCAGAGATCATAAAATCATGCCAAATCATGGCGGGGATTGAACCGCCGGTGATTTTTTCCATGGGTAAATAATCATCATTGCCGACCCAAACACCGGTGATCAGTTGATCCGTATAGCCAACGAACCAAGCATCGCGCCAATCATTGGTGGTGCCAGTTTTGCCGGCCGCATCACGCATGCCCAAATTGGCGCGGCGTCCCGTGCCTGAATGCACAACTTGATAAAGCATATGAGTGATGTTTTTCGCAATTTTCGGGTCCAGCACGGCCCGGGGCACTTCATCTTCGCGTTGATAGATCACTGTGCCGTCACGGGTTTCTACGGAAGATATGGAATAGGTGGATGGCGCGAGGCCATTGCGCGCGAACGGAATATAAGCGCCGGTCAATCGCTCCAGTGTGACATCAACCGCACCAAGCGCAATCGACCGGTGTGCCGGGATATTGTCATTAACCCCAAGGCGCATGGCCGCTTCGGCGACCTTGCCGCGACCCACCCGTTCGGTGACTTGAACGGCGACGGTGTTGATGGATTTTGCTAAAGCCTCGGTTAAGCGCACCGGACCCGTAAAGCCAGGCGTGTAATTTTGCGGCTCCCACCCACCAATATTGACGGGGCGATCGACGAAGCGCGAGTTAGGACGATAACCCGCTTCCAATGCGGCGACATAGACGAATGGTTTGAATGCGGATCCTGGTTGGCGCACCGCTTGGACAGCGCGATTGAACTGGCTTTCTTTATAAGAACGCCCACCGACCATAGCGCGTAACGCACCGCTTGAATCATAGGCCACCAATGCAGCTTGGTCCGCGCCTTTCAACCGTGCATCCACATCAAGGGCGGCACTGACTGCGGCTTCTGCATCGCGCTGAAGTTTTTGATCAATCGTTGTGCGCACAATGATGTCGCCAGCAACGGCCGGCGCAACAGCTTTGGCTTGCACAGCCACATAATCAAAGAAATAGCCGAGATCGGAATCTGTATTTTGGGAAACGATGACCGCAGGGTTCTCCCGCGCTTGTCGCGCTTCAAAGGGTTCAATCGTGCCCGTCTCTAATAGATTGCCCAGAACCTCTGCGGCACGGCGCTGTGCACCCAATGGGTTTTGTGTCGGTGCATATGTCGATGGTGCTTTGGGTAAGCCCGCTAACATCGCTGCTTCAGAAAGGGTTGTATAGCGCGCAGATTTGCCGAAATAGGTTTGCGCAGCGGATTCAATCCCATAGGTACCAGCGCCTAAATAAATGCGATTGAGATATAAAGAGAGAATTTGGTTCTTTGTATAATGTCCTTCTAACCATAGGGCGAGGAGTGCTTCACGGGCTTTGCGTTCATAGGTCTGCTCTGCTGACAAGAACAAGTTACGCGCAAGCTGTTGGGTGATGGTCGATCCACCCTCGCTGATGCCACCCGATTTTGCATTGGCAATGGCGGCGCGCAATGTGCCTTTTAGGTCAATACCCGCATGATCATAAAAACGACGATCTTCTGTTGAGAGAAATGCTTTGATCAAATGTTCAGGGAGATCATCAGGCTCCACATGTTCGCCGTAACGCGCACCCCTTGCCGCGATCTCTTCACCATTGCGATCTAAAACGATGATCGCAGATTGGCGATTGACGTTCCACAAATCCGCATCGTCAGGAATGCGCGGCGCCATGACGACAAAAGCAAACGCTAAGCCCGCACTCGCGCCAATAAAACTCAACGATATGCCTGCGCCCAAAAGACTGCCCCAAAACTGTCGCCAGTTGACCTTGCGGTCGTGATATTTGGTGCTCTCTGCATAGGGAGAGGCGGGCTTTGATTGTTTCTTTGATGGCAAAGGTAATATCGCAAACAACCCACCCATCTGCGCGCGCAATTTCGTCAATCGATCAGAGATCGACTTGCGCGCCTTTGGGGTCGCATCTGGGGACTTTTTTGGGTCCGCTTTTAGAGCTGGATCGCTCTCTGCGGCGTCTTCCCCAATATTGCCCTTATGGTCGTCAGATTCGGTCATCGTCCTCAATTTGCCATCTAATCCCGGAAGTCAGCGCCATTTGGCAAGGAATCATGGCGCCGCCAAGGCTGAAGCTGTCTGATTCTAGGGCTAATTCCGAGAAACGTGAATTCAAAAAGCCTGGATTTCGGCGGTGCAAGTCCTAAGCCGCCAAAGCCTGCCCTTGTTTTGCGTGGAATTGCCTCTTGGCGCAATGATGAAAACTGGCCCATGGCCTGAAAACACGGTAACAAATCAGTGCGTTAAATCGCTTTTGAGGGGATCAAGCTTGGCCGACATTTTCATATCCTATGCGCGCGCGGATCGGGAAAAGGTCGAGCAGCTGGCAAGCGCCCTAGAAGGCGAAGGATATTCGGTCTGGTGGGATCGGCATATTGAAAGCGGCGCAGAATTTTCAGCAGACATTGAGCGAGAATTAGAAGCGGCAAAAGCCGTCATCGTGTGTTGGTCCGAAGAGGGGGCAAAATCACGGTGGGTCAAAGATGAAGCGACGATTGCTCATCGTGCGGGGAAATTGAAAACCATCAGCCTCGACGGCACGGAACCGCCCATCGGCTATATGCAATTCCATTCCCACGGTATGTCGAGCTGGAAGGGTGGGCGTGACGAGACACAGTTTATTGAGCTGCGAGATTCCATTGCGGCGCATTTGGCGAAGTTGGGAGAGGAAGCGCCAGTTCCTCAAACAGCGATGGCAAAGTCCGAAAGTCCATCGATCGCCTCTTTGTCGGACAAAATATTAAAACCGCTGCCACTTGCCGCCATGGCCGCTACGGTCGTCGCGATCATTGCCGGTGTCATGGTTATGGGGCGTGGCAATAATGATGGTGCGACAGAAAATGTTGCCGCCATCGCACAAGAGATTGACCGATCAAAATCGATCGCGGTGCTGCCCTTCGCAGATTTTTCTTCCGAAGGAAATCAGGAATGGTTTTCTGATGGCCTGACCGACGAGATTTTGAATTCTTTGGCGAGAACACCGGATCTTCTGGTGGCGTCGCGGACGTCATCTTTCAGCTATAAAGGCACGAGCAAAGAAACGCGCATCATCGCACAAGAATTAGGTGTAGCTCATATTCTTGAGGGTTCCGTAAGACGTGCTGGCGACCGGTTAAGAATTACAGCACAGTTAATTCGTGCCTCCGATGGATTTCATCTTTGGTCGCAAAATTATGATCGCTCTACAGATGATACGATCACGATCCAAGAGGAGATCGCCATCGAAATCGCCAAAGCGCTGAAAACGGCGATGGACCCGGAAGCATTAATTGCGATGGCTGAGGTCGGTACGCATTCCGTTGAGGCCTATGAGTTATATTTGCGCGCGCGGGCTATCATTGACGGTTGGCAGGATGGCAGCGCACAAGAGAGGTTATCGCCAATAGAATTAATCGAGCAGGCGCGGGCGATAGATCCGCAATTCGCATATGCGCATTGGGAAGCAGCGTTTTACTATCGACAACAATTATCGCCAACGCGCATCGGGTCAGATAATGATTTATCCGATGTTGAGGGCGATTTAGAAAAATTCCTAGAGCGGATTGATGCGGCGATTGCCACGGCACCGCGTGCTGCTGACCGCGAAATCTATCAAGGCATGAAATCAGAGATGTTGTTTCAGCAACGGCGTGCCTTGGAGAGTTATGAACGATTTGCTGAGGCTTATCCGCTCGCTCGCGATGCTTGGTTCGGGCTCGCGAATGCGCAGATCAATTTTGGTGACTTTGAAGCTGCGCGACAATCCCTCACCAATTTGCGACCACTTATTGAAAATGAACAAAGAGACTATGGCCCCTATGTTTTGTACTCGGTCTATGTACAAGATTACCAAGGTGCGGCGGCATTTGCCCGTGAGGCGCTTAAAAAGGCACCCAACAATGGGCTGGTCATATATCAAGCGCATCGTGCCTTTTTGTGGAACGGCGCGGTGGATGAAGCTCGTGACCTCTTGCCGTTGCTTGACGCTAGCCCAATGCCCCAGTCGGCGCGCGAATTCGCCAAAGTGCGACAGGCATGTGCCGATGGTGATCGGCAAACCGCTGAAGCGATCATTGCGGGCTTTTCTGAGCGTGACTTGTCTGGTCGATGGATGGGTGCCTATCTTCTCGGGGAAAAGGATGAGGCTGCCGATTTGCTTCGGCCCTATGATCGTGCTGCTCCGCCCTATCCATTGGAGTCGTTTTTGGCATACCCCTTCTTTGATCCGACCCCGTTTCCAAATATTTCGGCTTTAATGGCGCGTGAAGGAATAACGCCGCCGCCAATCCTCGATGCGCCTTTTCTGTGCCCGCCAGCGGAGGCAAACTAGATGGCTGATATTTTTATTTCCTATGCCCGTTCAGATCGGGAAAAGGTCGAGCTGCTGGCAAGCGCCCTAGAAGGCGAGGGTTATTCTGTCTGGTGGGATCGGCATATCGATAGTGGCGCTGAGTTTTCTGCTGCGATTGAACGAGAATTAGAGGCCGCAAAAGCCGTCATCGTCTGTTGGTCCGAAGAGGGTGCGAAATCACGCTGGGTCAAAGATGAAGCGACGATTGCCCATCGGTCGAACAAATTAAAAACCATCAGTCTCGATGGCACCGAACCCCCCATCGGCTATATGCAGTTTCATTCCCACGGCATGTCGAGCTGGAAGGGCGGGCGCGACGAAACACAATTTGTGGAGCTGCGCGATTCCATAGCGGCACATTTGGCAAAGCTGGGCGGGGCTGCGTCGGTTGCTTCATCGACAACGTCTGTTGAGACGCCAACGGCACCGACCCCAACTGCGGCATCAACCGATACATCGATCAAAGACAGATTGTTGAAACCGGTTCCTTTGGCGATCATCGGCGCGGTGGTCGTGGCCCTCATTGCGTTGGTTACCGTTCTGCGCGGCCCGTCGGCACCGTCATCGGAAACAATTGCCAGTGAATCCGGTATTGATGCGTCACCCTCGATTGCAGTTTTGCCATTTATTGATTTGTCGCCATCGGGTGATCAGGAATATTTCGCGGACGGGATTTCAGAAGAAATCCTCAACGTGCTGGTACGCATTCAAGATTTGAAAGTCGCCGGGCGTACGTCGAGTTTTTCCTACAAAGGTAAAAATGACGATTTGCGTGAGATCGGGTCGACCCTTGGCGTCAATCACATTCTCGAAGGCAGTGTGCGCAAGTCGGGCACACAGCTGCGCATTACCGCACAGCTTATTCGGTCGGCAGACGGGTTTCATCTTTGGTCTGAAACATATGACCGGGAGCTTGTCGATATTTTCAATATACAAGATGAGATTGCGCAATCTGTGGCTGAAGCCCTCGCCATCTCCCTCGGTTTGCAAGAGGTGGAAACCGTTTCAAATGAGCGAACGGACGATACCGTTGCTTATGAAAATTATCTGAAAGCAAAAACGCTGATCCGTGATCGTGGTTTTGACAATTTACAATCGGCGTTGCTTTTGCTGCAAGAAGCGACAACGCGGGACCCCAATTTCATTCCCGCATGGGTGCAGATTGGTGCCGCTTATGGGTTGCTTGAGGCCTATGCGCCAGGGGAACAGGCAGAGCGCGAATATGCGCAATGGCGAGCGATCGGACGTGCGGCCGTGGAGCGTGCGCTCACGATCGATGCCAATAATGCACAAGCCCTCATCATGCTCGCGCAATATGATTATTATGATCGAGATTTTGTCCGCGCAATGGTCAGTATGGAAAGGGCGCTTGAATTTGCGCCTGATGATGCGGAAGTTCACGACACCGCCGCACAGACCGCCTATTTTCTTGGCTATTTTAGGCAAGCATTGACCCTTGCCACGCGCGCCGCAGAGCTCGATCCTTTAGGGCCGATTAATTGGAATTCCATCGGGCACGCCAATTCGGCCTTGGGTGATGTCACCGATGATCAAAATTATTATCATGAGGCCATTAGGAGTTACCAAAAATCGATTGAGGTGAACCCGGCGTTGAATTTTCCCTATACGAGCTTGGCAGGCATTTATTTCCATCTCGATCGGTTAGATGAATTCGATCAAACTATTCAATCTGGGGTTTCGGCGGGTGCCTTACCGCCAGAAGCGCGCCAAGGCGTGGCACAATTATTAGATCTAACCCGCCAGGGGGATGACGCGTTGCGGACCGCCCTTACCCAAGAGGATATTCCTGACCTGATCAAGTTTCCAATTGCAAAGCGTTTGAACGACCCTGATTATGCGATTATGCGCCATGAGGAATATTTGAACAGCGCCTATCAACATGAAGTCATTGTTTTGTTCGGTGTCTCTGCCGAGCAGCGCCAAGATCCGCGATGGAAAGCTCAAGTCGAAAAATCTGGTATCTTAAATCTGTGGCAGACACGCGGCTTTCCGTTTTGGTGTCGCCCATTGGGCACCGACGATTTTGAGTGTGATTGATGGCGGATATTTTTATTTCCTATGCGCGCGCTGATCGCGGCAAGATTGAAAAGCTCGCCAGTGCTTTGGAAGGTGAAGGCTATTCGGTCTGGTGGGACCGCCAGATCGTTGGCGGTTCAGAATTTTCCGCCGAGATCGAAAAGGAACTAACCGCGGCGAAAGCCGTGATCGTTGCTTGGTCTTCGGACGCGATAAAATCCCGCTGGGTGAAAGACGAAGCGGTTGCCGCGGCGGATGCCGGCAAACTGATCCCAACATCAATTGATGGGTCGGAAGCGCCGATGGGGTTTCGCCAATTCCATGTCATCGATCTGACCAGTTGGAAAGGCGATACAGAAAGTCTTGCGTTTAAAGATCTGTCTCGCGCTGTGACATCGGCGATAACTGGTGAGATTTCTGTAGCCGCAACACCGTCAGCACCGAAAGGTCTATTCGGACGCATGCGTGCGTCGATGAAAGATGACGATAAAAACTCCGTTGCCAAGACGGCGATCATTGCCACCATGGTCGTCGCAATTGTGATCTCACAACAATTTGGCGAGAAGCGCCGGTCATCACCACCGGATCCGGCAGAGGTCGCAGCATCATCGACGGCTGAGACCACGATAGACCAAGCCATAGAGGTCGCAACTCCAAACAATGTTGATGATACGATCACGGCAACACCGCTCGCGGCATCAATTGCAGTTTTACCATTTGCCGATCTGTCACCCGACGGCGATCAGGAATATTTCTCCGACGGCATATCGGAAGAAATTCTCAATGTGCTCGCTGATGTTGAGGGTCTGAAAGTCGCCTCGCGTCGGTCGTCTTTCCAGTATAAAGGGCAGGCGGCGATTGGGATCCCGGTCATTGCCGAAGCCTTGCAAGTGCGTCACTTGTTGGAAGGGTCCGTGCGAAAGGCCGGTGATACAGTACGGATCACCGCGCAATTAATTGATGCACAGAGTGACCAGCAATTATGGTCAGAAACCTATGATCGTGTGTTATCGGTCGAAAATCTATTCGCGGTGCAAGACGAGATTGCAACAGAGATTGTCAATGTGCTCGGCGGACAATTGACCGGTGGTGCATCACTTGTCGATGTTGTTGCGGATACAGGCAATCTTGATGCCTATGAGCTTTATCTAGAAGCCCAAAACCGTTTCATTGAGCGCGGAACGCCTGAGTTTTTTCGCGACACGATTAGTATGTTTGAACGTGTCACCGAACTCGACCCGGATTTTGCACGGGGCTGGGCCGGGCTGGCCGGTGCGGCGTCAATTGCGGGCGCGCGTTTGGTGACCGATCGGGACTATGACCAAATCGCCAGATCGGCAGCGAACCGCGCCATCGCGTTAAATCCGAAAATGTCATTGCCCTATGCCGCGCTTGCACGATTGGAAGAACGCCAATCGCCGCCCAATCATGAAGCCGCGCAGCAATATTATCAAACGGCAATCAAAAATGACCCGCGTGAGCCAACGACGCTTCATTGGTTGGCCTATTCATTGATACAACTCGGCTATAATGAGCGCTCGATTGAATATTCGGAAAAATGTTTGGCGCTTGATCCAAATTATCAAAATTGTCGGGGAAATATTGCCGCTGCCTATTTCCGTTTGGGTGAGCTTGAAAAAGCGATCGCCTTAAAACATGAAATGCTGCTCGCTGGCACGACCTACGCAGATGCAGATTATCTTTATTATCTTGCACAGACTGGGAATGATGCTGGCGTCATCTCGTATGTAATGTCTACTTTGCGCACTTTCGGTGGGGAATATTGGATGATCGAACCCACTTTTCGGGCAATAACGGATCCGGACTATGATCGCGCCGAAGGTTTACGGCGTATTAAAACGCGTCTTGCCGCGTCGGGCCGGCCAATGAAACCGGAAGATGCGCTTTATGAATTCTTGCACTTCGCCCATGGGGCTTATGCGGATCTGCAACCCTTTAAGGGTGCGGTGATTTGGGGGGTGTTGAATCCGGATTATGTGGCATCACCAGAAAGAAAGAGAATTTTTAGAGACGCTGGTCTGCCAAACTATTGGCGCAAGCATGGCTTCCCCCCGCAATGCCGTCCAATGGGCGCAGATGATTTTGAGTGTGATTGATGGCTGACATTTTCATCTCCTATGCGCGCGCAGATCGCGACAAGATTGAACGGCTCGCCAGCGCGCTTGAGGGCGAAGGCTATTCAGTCTGGTGGGATCGCCATATTGAAAGTGGTGCAGAGTTTTCGACAGACATTGAACGGGAACTTGGTGCCGCGAAAGCGGTCATTGTGTGTTGGTCCGAAGAAGGGGCAAAGTCACGCTGGGTCAAAGATGAGGCGACGATTGCCCATCGTGCAGGTAAACTGAAAACCATCAGTCTCGACGGCACGGAACCGCCCATCGGCTATATGCAATTCCATTCTCACGGTATGTCCAGTTGGAGCGGTGGGCGCGACGAACCACAATTTATTGAGCTACGCGATTCCATTGCAACCCATATGGCAAAACTGGGCGAAGATGTGCCGATCGCGCTAGCGGTGACGCCGACACCGACGCCTCAACCTATACATGCATCGGTGAAACCGTGGGCTGAAAAACTAATGGCCCCGATTCCACTCGCCGCCATTGCGGTATTGGTCGTGGCCATTGTTGCAAGCATATTGTTGATGGGTCGCGGTGGCGAAACTGATGACGGGGCAATTGTTGCGGAACAAACAAGGTCTTCGCCACAAGCGCCTCGAACGACGACTGCGGCACCGGACAATAACATCGTCGCCGTATTACCGTTCGCGAATCGTAGCGCTGACGCCAACGATGCTTTCTTTGCCGATGGTGTGCATGATGATTTGCTAACAAAACTTTCGAAGATTTCCGCGCTTCAGGTCATTTCACGAACATCGGTAATGCGGTTTCGGGAAACGGAACAACCAATTCCAGAAATTGCAAACCTGCTTGGAGCGGCTGTTGTCATGGAAGGCGCGGTTCAGCGCGCCGGTAGCCGCGTACGTATCAATGTCCAGCTTATCGATGGAGCAACGGACCAACATCTTTGGGCAGAGATCTATGATCGCGAACTAACGGCTGAAAACATTTTTGATATTCAAGAAGAGATTACCCGGGCGATTGCACAAGCGTTGGAAACTGTTCTGTCTGGCGATGACGAAACCGAATTGAGTATACGCCCGACTGAAAGTGTCGCCGCCTATGAAGCGTATTTACGCGGCACAGCTCTCGCAGGGGACATCTTTACGGTGACGCGTAGTGCGCGTGAAAATGCGGTTGTTGCCTTTGACGAGGCCATTGCATTGGACCCAAATTTTGCTGCCGCTTACGCCAAAAAATCTTATCAGCAACTCTCCATCTATTGGTTGCTTGGTGGTGATTCTTATCGTGAAGCCTCGGCGGCTTCTTTGGCAAAGGCGCGCGCTCTTGCGCCTGACGATATCGAAACGCTTATTGCGCTTGGATATTACCAATATTGGGGTGAGCTTGATTATGATGCGGCAGATGCAACATTCGACAAAGTACTCGCGCGCGCCCCAAACCATAGCCGAACAGTTGCGGGTAAAGCTTTTACCCAGCGCAGACGTGGAAATTTTTCGAAAGCACTCGAAGAGCTAATGCAGGCCTCGCAGCTCGATCCGCTCGACATCTCAAATTGGATTGAGATTGTGGACACAGCCCCATTGGCCGGTGAATGGGACATTGCAGAGGACGCATTGGCGCGGGCTGTTGAATTAGAGCCGCGCAATCCATCACTCGCCTTTTTTGGATATTGGTACGGCATTAGATTGGGCGATTTGGAGCGCGCGGAACGCGAAGCAAACCGGCCCGTCGATAATGCAGATGCACGCGTCTACTCTGCGCGCCTTTCAATTGCTGCAATGCTCCGCGACCGCGAGAAAGTTGAAGCTGCCTTATCGGGCTGGCCAGAATCGCAGCGGTCTCTGGTTTCATTTCCTGAAATTTATGATCTGGAAAAAGCACAAGCGCTGATTGCTTTGGGGGATGTCGATGAAGCCAATGCAATTTTGGCGAATGTGAAAGCCAGCGTTGACGCGCGCAGCGAACCCTATCCGGCCGGATGGTCCGCCAATTCCATTGTTTACCCTGTCAGGTTACCGGCTCTCATGGGGGACTTAGCGGAAGTCGAGCGATTGGTCGCGGCGTATGAAGCTGAAAAGCCTTTCGATGTATGGGGTAATCGCAATCGAAACGAAGCGATTGCCGAAGCCTTTGCCTATGCCGGGGATGCGGATCAAGCGATGGAATATGTCGACCGCGCCTGTGGTGTTGTAGACGGCTGGTGCTACCGTAGTTATCGCTCCTGGCGGGCTTATGAAGATATGCACGACCATCCAAGCTGGGTCGCCATGAAAGCGCGGTATGACGTTTGGGTCGCGGAAAACGGGTCCAGCGAATAAATGGCTGATATTTTTGTCTCCTATGCGCGGGCCGATCGGGATCTGGTGTTGCCGCTCGTGGAAGCCTTTCAAGCGGAGGGTTGGTCCGTGTGGTGGGATCCGGAAATTGCACCGGGCGTCGAATTCGACCGCTTGATTGCCACAGAGTTAGCGGCGGCAAAAACAGTTGTGGTTGTGTGGACGCCAACTTCTGTTGACTCACGTTGGGTAAAAGGCGAGGCCCGCGACGCTGCCGACCGCGGTGTTTTGACCCCGATACGTTTTAACCAGGCGATTATGCCGATCGATTTTCGCGCGATCCACACATCCGATATGGATGATTGGGCGGCGGATCGTGAAAGCGCACCCTATCAATCATTGCGTAAATCTATTCGGACCCAGTTAAACCAAGAAAACAGCACAGCACCGGCAGTGGCGGTAAAACCCAAACGCAATCCTGTCGGTATTTGTGTGTTTCCCTTCCAGAATATGAGCGGCGATCCGGAACAAGAATATTTCAGCGATGGGATTACGGAAGATATCATCACGGATTTGAGCAAAGTCTCTGCGCTCTCTATTGCCTCACGCCACACAACGTTCTCTTTAAAAGGAACATCGGCCAATGTTGCGGATATCGCCAAACAGACATCCGCGGCGTTTGTTCTTGAGGGGAGCGTGCGCAAATCGGGCAACCGTGTGCGCATCACAGCACAGCTGATCAATACGGCAAATGACGATCACATTTGGGCGGAACGATTTGATCGTGATCTTGATGATATTTTCAAACTGCAGGACGAAATTTCAGAAGCGATCGTCAAAGCGTTGAAGCTGACCCTTCTGCCGGAAGAAAAACAAGCGTTAGAGCACAGGTCCACGGGTAATTCCGAAGCCTATAAGACTTTTTTAATGACGCGCCAGTTCAGCGTGATGGGCAATGAACGACATCAAAAGACTATTGTGCGTTTGTGTCGCCATGCTGTGAGCTTGGATCCAAATTATGCGCAAGCATGGGCAAGTCTAGCGATTGCGCAATGGGAGCTACATAGGGGGGATCAGAGAAATGCGAGCGGAGAGATCGCTGCCGAAAAAGCCATCGCTCTTGATCCGATGTTGGCCGATGCTCATGCGGCGATCGGGGCCATCCGCCAGGAACAAGGTCGCTATGACGAAGGACTTGAGGCATGCATTCATGCGCTCAGTCTAGATTCCAATTCCTACTTTGCCGCACGATTGGCTGGCGTCCATTCTATGGCGCTTGGTCGCCTCAAAGACGCCATTACATATTTTGAGATGGCCGCCAATATAATCGACACGGAATATTATGCCTGTAGCATGGTCATTCAATGTTATGAATCGCTGGAAGAATTTGACCATGCACATAAAGCCAGCAAACGCGCAATTGAACGGATTGAGAAAATTATCGCCGTGGAGCCAGATCATGGAAATGCGCTCGGGCTTGGCACTGGCGCCTTAATGCGGCTCGGCCAAACCGACCGCGCGAAAGAATGGGCAGCTCGGGCATACTTGCTCGATCCCGACAATATCAATCTGCAATTTAATATTGCTTGCGCAATGTTGCGCGGTGGGGAAGTTGAAATTGGTTTGAATTCGATTGCTGGTTTTATTGATAGAATATCAGAAGGTGCCTTGAAGTGGATGCGGACGGATACAGATTTTGACACTGTCCGCGACGACCCTCGTTTCATTGCCATGCTTGCTAAAGCTGAAGCCCAGTTTAAATCGGGCTCGGCGTAACCCCATCTAAATTTTGTCACTCAGCCGACAAAAAAAGCCGGGCCTCTTGTTAAAGAGGTCCGGCCTTTCTGTGGGCGCTAAGACCGAATGATAGTAGTGGGATTTCCGGTCAGCGCCTTGGGGGGACTTTCTATTCGTTGCTCTTCAGTTTTTCTGGCAAATAGAATGACTGGTTTGAAAAACCAATGCGTGTGCACACACCGTCTTCGTCATAGCTAAAGGTGATAAAGCCAAAATCGCCGCTTGATGAAATCGCATCTAACAGTGCTGCATCTTGTGAATTACAAAATGCCCGTTCGCCGTCACGGTCCTCTGCTTGACAAAAGCCGAAGCTAAAAGTACCGCCGGCACCATCATCAAAAATACGAATGCCGCAACCGATAAACTCATTTTCATTGGCTGAATAGCGCGCTGTTACCATATCGCCATTTGCCGTTAGAGCGACCAAATCTACGTCAACAGGAAATGGTTGCACGGACCCACCAAATGCGGCGGTTGATATCATGGCCATGGCACCAGCGACCAAACTTACAAGCCTTTTCATAAGGGATTCTCCTAGGGTTGTGTTATGTGCAGTGTCTATTAGAATTGACCGTCAATTTCACCTGCACTTAGTGATTTCGTCAGCCGGGAGAGCATTTCGCCGCGCTCTGATGGAGGGAGCTTGGCAATTTTTATCTGTAATTTTGTCATCTCTGATTGGGTTATGTCGCCGCGGCCGATAAAATAATCCAGCTCTTGCTGAACATCGGCCTTCAAGGCGTATAAAGGTTCGCCATTTTCAAGTGCCTTTTGGCGAGTGGTTTTATTTTGTGCCATGCGCTGGCCCGCTGCAACTGGGTGTTGTTTGGCAAAACTCGCCAGTTCTTCCTGGATGATCCAACGCACATCCTCACCCGTCAGAGAGGCTGTAGATGTTTGTGCAATCTCCACTGGACCAGCGTTTTTGAGCTGGCTCGTCGCCGATAAAACATCCAGTGATGTATCGGTGACCGTGTCCATGCGCGCATCCATCGACAAAACGCGCATACCAATAATGGCGAGCAATAAAGTCTGAACAATGGATAGGCCGATCAAAATCTTCATAACGCACGCACCCCAAAGCATTAGCGCCAGAACAAATCAAACCACAATGAAAGGGATCGCACGCAAAGCCGGGTTGCCGATGATGACAACCACAATATGAGCCTACGGGGACTATTACGAAACCGAGCACCACTGGCAGGTGGTGTGGATGGGTCCCCGAGGAACTTTCCCTTCGACTACGCAACGTCAATGAGTGTAGGGGTGGGCCATTGGCACTGTCAATGAAGTCACCTGCGCCAGAAGGACAAATTTCCGTGATAAAATGTGAGGATTTCGCAATATCTGCACCATCGATCGCGGTCACAGGGGTGAAAAGACGATATTAGTCATAAGTCTTTTTTGCCGAGCCAATCTGATGGAGAAAATAGTGAGAAAATTATGTACCGCAATCGCCATAATCGCTCTTATTGCTGGTGCCCCGCTTTTGGCCCCCGCTTACGCGCAGAGCCAAGAAGACGCTGATACAAAACTGGCAGCAGAAGATTGGCAGGGCGCGGCGGATGAGTATCGTGCGCTCCTAGCTGATGATGCCAGCAACGCGCAAAATCAATTCAATCTGGCGAGTGCCTTACATCAACTCGAAGACTATACCGGCGCACGCGATGCCTATTTGGCCGCGCTTGACGCTGAATACCCACGCGTCATTCAACTGCGGTTTCGTCTCGCCCGGGTCTATATGTCATTGGGCATGGAAGAAGAAGCGCTGGAACAATTAGAAGTGATCGCACAAAGTGGTGGACCCAACGGACAATTTGTACGCAACACCGCTGAATTTGAACCACTGCTCGAGAACCCAAGATTTATCGCTGTTGTTTCCGCATTAACGCCGTGCACAGATGATGAATTTCGCCATTTTGATTTCTGGTTAGGTGAGTGGGACGTGACCGGTGCCGGCGCGACCACGCCAACAGCGAAAAGCAAAATCTCGTCAAAACATGGCGGCTGTATGGTGCTGGAAGAATATGATGTGCTTAGCGGTGCCTATACGGGGATGAGCATCAATTACTATGACAATGTGCGCGAGGTTTGGCACCAAAGCTGGATGGCGAATAATGGTGTGCCTGTTTATCTTGAAGGTGGCCTGAATGAGGACGGCGCGATGGTCTTAACGGACGCCGATCATGCCATCAGCAAAGCATCGGGCACGATCAATCGCGTCACCTGGTCATCCCATGACGACGGTAGCGTGCGCCAATTCTGGCAGGTCTCATCCGATGGTGGTGAGACATGGGCGACCGCCTTTGATGGACGCTATACGCCGAAAGGGGATGCGGAGTAGGTTTTTTCTCATCCGCTGAAGCATGGATTGCGGGTCAAGCCCGTGAATGACGCAGAAAAATGCGATACCACACATTCGCCGTCATCCCGGACCTGATCCGGGATCTACGAAAACCAACGCATAGTGCTTCTAAATGGATACCGGCATTCGCCGGTATGACGTTTCGTTTTTATCACTCTTTCTTCGGTACTGACAGGTGAGAAAGAAAATCCCTTAACGCTTCAACTTGTCGAATAGATCCACAAGTTCTGACACTTTTTCTCTTTGTGCGGTTTCATTGCCTGACGCGATCGCGTCTTCAACGCAATGGGCCGCATGATCTTTTAAGATTTCGCTTTCCGCGCGGGCGAGGGCGGCCTTCACCGCTTGCATCTGGTGCAAGACGTCAATGCAATAGCGTTCTTCCTCCAACATGCGGGCGATGCCCCGCACTTGGCCTTCAATGCGGTTCAACCGCTTAATCGTTGTGTTTGCCTGTGTCATTGACCAATACCCTTGGGGGGTATATAGAAGATGGGCAGGGGGAAGGTCAATTGATGATTTTTCATATGATGAAATCTGGCTTCGTCATCTTGCTCGCCTTGGTTTTTAGCGCGAGCCAACTTTGCGCGTGCATGTCACCGATGGGGGTGACGCCCGC
This sequence comes from Hyphococcus sp., assembly GCA_021776315.1. Taxonomy (GTDB): domain Bacteria; phylum Pseudomonadota; class Alphaproteobacteria; order Caulobacterales; family Parvularculaceae; genus Hyphococcus. The sequence goes on from JAJFGD010000051.1 coordinate 29,232, forward strand.
TGAGCAACATCAACATCAAGCACCAGCGATGGAGATGGGCGACCATGCCGACCATCAGACCAAAGATACCGGCCATGATCGCCATGGGGGCGAGACAGGGTGTAGCCATTGCAGCGCGCCGTCTTTGTTGGAAGCGGCCCTTGCCGCGAAAATTACGACGACCCTATCGCATCCCGAATTTGAAAAATTCGTACCAAGCGCGTTGGCACTGACCGATAATGGGTTCGGAAAAATCTTGCCCATGATTGCACGTGGCCATGCGTGGTTGGATCCGCCGCCGACAACACCCATTACATTGAAAACCCGTCTTTTGAATTGAGCGACACTGATTGAATGCGCGATATCGCTTTTGATCGGCGGTGTTGTGCATGCGTTCGCGTAGTTCAACTTCTTTTCCATAGAGACGAAACCCATGTTCACCACTAGACGACAATTTCTTGGCGCATCGACAAGCATCGGTGCCTCATTCGCCCTTTCCAATTTGCTGCCCGCTTGGGCGCAAAGCGCGACCCATGGCAATCATGGTTTACCCGGTCTCACCGGGACAAATTTTGATTTGTCGATCGGGAAATTTCCCGTGCGCATTGGCGGCCAAGCGGCAGAGGCTGTTGGTGTCAATGGTACCGTGCCCGCGCCGCTGATCCGGTTTCGCGAAGGCGATGAGATTACGATCAATGTCAAAAACAATTTGATGAAAGACACGTCCATTCATTGGCATGGGCTTTTGGTGCCGTTTTATATGGATGGCGTGCCGGGTGTTTCTTTCCCCGGCATCGCGCCAGGTGAGACGTTCACCTATAAATTCGCGCTCCCCCAAAGCGGGACCTATTGGTATCATTCCCATTCCGGTTTGCAGGAACAGCTTGGCCATTATGGGCCACTGATCATTGATCCCAAAGAAGGCGACCCGGTTGAATATGACCGGGAATATGTGTTGGTGTTGTCCGATTGGACCTTTGAAAACCCCCATCGGCTTTTTGCCAAGCTAAAAAAGAACAGCGAAGTTTATAATTTCCAAGAGCGCACCTTCCCGGAATTTTTAAAAGCCGCTGGCAAGAACGGGTTGGGCAATACGGTAGAAGACCGCGCCATGTGGGGGGCGATGCGTATGTCCGCCGCTGACATCGCGGATGTGACCGGTGCGACCTATACCTATCTAATCAATGGCCATGCGCCCTCAGATAATTGGAACGGGATCTTTAATCCGGACGAGAAAATACGCCTGCGCATTATCAATGCTTCTGCGATGACGATTTTTAATTTCCGTATTCCCGGCCTGCCGATGACGGTGGTTGCGTCAGATGGATTGGCGGTCCAGCCATTGGAAACTGATGAGTTTCAAATCGGCATTGCCGAAACCTATGATGTGATCGTTCAGCCCCGCGAAGAAAAAGCCTATGGCCTCATCGCGGAATCGATTGACCGTTCCGGTATGGGTGTCGCGACCCTATCACCCCATGCGGGGATGCGCGCCGAAGCGCCGCCTTTGCGTGCGCGGCCAACGCTCACCATGCGCGACATGGCGATGAGCCATGGAGACCATGGCGCGATGGAAGAAACGAGTATGGGCCAAGAAAATATGGACCATGGTGCGATGGGTCATGAAACGATGGACCATGACGCTATGGGTCACGGCAAGATGGCCAAATCAACAGACGATCACCAAATGGGTGACGCCGCCATGCAACGCCATGACCACAAACGCGGTGCCGGTGTCGACATGGTCGCGATGGCACCAGTCTATCGTTTGAATGAACCGGGGCTTGGCCTTGAAGATGTGCCCCACCGTACACTGACCTATGCGGATTTGCGCAGTCTTCATCCCAATCCTGATCATCGCGACCCGGAGCGGGAGATTGAACTCCACCTCACCGGTAATATGGAACGCTATATGTGGTCCTTTGACGGTATCAAATTTTCTGAAGTGGTGGACCCGATCATTTTCCATGAGGGGGAAAGGGTGCGCATGACATTGGTCAATGACACAATGATGTCTCACCCCATACATTTGCACGGCATGTTTTTCGATCTCGTCAATGATGGCGGTCATCACAAACCGCGCAAACATACAGTGATCGTCAAACCTGGCGAAAAGCTTTCCTTTGATGTGACCGCGGATCATGTCGGGGATTGGGCATTCCATTGTCATTTATTGATGCATATGCATGCGGGGATGATGCAAGTGGTCTCCGTGCGCCCGCGGGATATGGCGATGGCCCCCATGGATCACGAAAAGATGGACCACGAAAATATGGACCATGAAGAAATGGACCATGAGAAAATGGGGCACGGGTCAAAAAAACCGGATGCGAGCGATGGCCAAGAAATGGACCATTCAAAGATGGACCATTCAAAGATGGATCATTCCAAGATGAACCATTCCAAGATGAACCATGGGGGGGGCGCGTCATGATCAGCACAAACACATATCGCGCCCTTGCGCTATCTTCATGCATGTTGCTTGGCACTGTAACCAACGCCTTGGGTGCAGAAGAAACCGACAACGCACCACCCGAACAGGGCTGGTCTATGGCGGATCATTATTGGGATGCAGCCGAGATGGCAAAATCGCGCGAGGCCGTGCGCCGGGAACATGGGGCCGCGCAAATTACCTTTCTGCAGGCGGATCGTTTTGAATATCGCACTGGTGAAGGAGACCCGGAATTTCTTTGGGATGTCCAAGGATGGTATGGCGGCGATAAAAACAAATTATGGATCAAAACCGAAGGGGAATATGGCTTTGATGCCAGTGCCTTTGAAGAGGCTGAGGTGCAAGCGCTATGGTCGCGCGCGATCTCGCGCTATTTTGATCTGCAAGCGGGGCTTCGACATGATTTTGCCCCAGGTGATGATCGCACATTCGCGGTGTTCGGTGTGCAAGGCCTGGCCCCTTATTGGTTCGAGGTCGATGCGGCCGCCTTTATCAGTGATGATGGTGATATCTCAGCGCGCATTGAACTTGAATATGAGTTGCTACTGACGCAACGCTTGATTCTTCAACCGCGTACGGAATTAAACCTTGCCATACAAGATGTCCCCGCCAATGGCGTCGGCAGCGGTTTATCAAGCGCAGAGATCGGCATGCGTTTGCGTTATGAAATTAAGCGGGAATTCGCGCCCTATATTGGCGTTTCTTGGGCCGGCGCTGTAGGTGAAACTGCCGACATTGCCCGCGCCAATGGGGAAGACCCCTCTAGCGTTTCTTTTGTCGCCGGTTTGCGCATGTGGTTTTGATGTAAGTATTTTTTATCCGCTCATTCCATCATTGGCTGCGATGTGGATTGCGGATCAAGCCCGCAATGACGCAGATTAAACGAAGGGCCATATAAAACCGTCATCCCGGACTTGATCCGGGATCCCGTCGAAAAAGTTACACGGAAATGACCGGTCTAATTGTTAGGGCTTAGCCGTTCTTCTGCAGCAGCCATGCATTTTCCTTTGCCGGGTATCTCCCTTTTAAACCACCTTCGACATCGGTGCTTTCAAGTTGCGTGATGGTGTACTGGCCTTGGTAATGCTGGCGAATTTCATCATCACTGACGGAGAGAGGTGGCCCGGCAAATATATTTTGATCATAAGAATATTGAATGAGTAGTTGTGGTGCTGCGTTTGTGATCTTCGTTAGATGCGAGGTGTAGCGTATGCGCATCTCGGTCGGTAGAGCTACCAGCGCCGCCCGGTCATAAATAGCATCGACCGGGCCGAGCATTTCCGGTGTCAGATCAAAAATATCACCAACAAAAATATCGATGTTTGCGGCTGAGTAATGCTTGACGTTTCCAAAATTGGTAAGTGTCGGTTCGGTCTCCAGTTCCGAAAACAATTCATCGATCGCCAATGCGCTAAGCTCTGCGCCGGCCACGCGATACCCATTTGACAGCAACCAAGAGATATCGAGTGTTTTGCCACATAGAGGTAGAAATATGCGTGCGCCCTTCGTCAGTGAAAGCGCGTGAAAATGTTTGACCAAAAAAGGGTTTGCTTCACTTGTATGAAAGGCAATTTGTTTGGTTTTCCATCTATTGTGCCAGAATTCAGCTTCCATTTTCGTTCCTTGTTTTTCTTGTCATCACATATCGGCCTGGTGGAGGGAAGGGTTCACTCAATCTACCAACATTAACTCACGAAAGATTGATGAGCGGAAAAAAACGCCCGCTTTTATGACGGTCCAGAAATTCGCTATTGTGCTAACCGTCATCCCGGGCTTGATCCGGGATTCACCAAAACCCCTAGCACATTCGCGCGCCACCCATTATGACAGTGATGTGCGCTATCGATTTGATGATTTTGAACTCGCGGTCGGGCCCCATGAATTGCGTCATGGGCGTGACCTCGTGGCGATTGAACCACAAGTTTTTAGCTTGCTGGTGTATCTGGTGGAAAACCACGCCCGCGTTGTCAGCAAAGATGAATTGATTGAAGCGATTTGGGGTGGGCGGGTTGTTTCTGAGGCCGCGGTTTCTAGTCGGATTAAATCCGCGCGTCAGGCCCTGAATGATAGTGGGCGCGAACAGCGTTACATCAAAACCATTCACGGGCGCGGCGTGCGCTTTGTCGGTGATGTTGCCACATCAGATGATGGTGTGTCTGCGGATAAAGTTGCTATTCAGAAAATGGTCGCCCAAGACATTCGGTTTTGTCATAGCGCTGATGGGGCAAAAATCGCCTATGCTACAGCGGGCGAGGGGCCGCCGCTGATCAAAACCGCAAATTGGTTGAACCACTTGGAATTTGATTGGCAAAGCCCGGTTTGGACCCATATTTTTTCTGACTTGATGCAAGGGCGTCAATTGATCCGCTATGATGCGCGGGGCAATGGCTTGTCTGATTGGAAAGTCACGGACTTTTCCTTTGAACGACAGGTGGAAGATCTAGAAGCGATCGTAGATGCGGCGGGGATTGATCGGTTTCCCCTGATTGGTATGTCCCAAGGCTGTCCGGTCAGTGTGGCCTATGCTGCGAAATATCCCGAACGTGTCAGTAAGCTGATTTTATTTGGCGGCTATGTCCGCGGGTGGCGTTTCCGGGGGGCAGAAACGGTCGCGAGCTCAGAGGCCATGGGGACGCTAATCCGCACTGGCTGGGGGCGCAACGACCCGACCTTTCGGCAAATGTTTACGTCGCTCTTCATGCCCGATGCGCCGCCGGAAAACCAAAACTGGTTCAATGAATTGCAATTGCGCACCACGTCCCCTGACAATGCGGCGAATTTGTTGGAAGCCCTTGGTCATGTTGATGTCACCGACATTCTATCCAAGGTTGAAGCGCCAACCTTGGTCATTCATTGTCGCGGCGATATGCGTGTCCCGATGAGTTCCGGACAAGAGCTCGCAGCGGCTATTCCTGGTGCAAGATTCATGAGTGTCGAAAGCGATAATCACATTGTGCCAGCTACCGACCCAGCATGGGCGAAAATTTCTGACGCGATTAATCTATTTCTTGCCGAATAAAATTTCCGTATTCAGAAAAGTCTTCGCGCAGCTATGTGTCGCCCAGCAACATATATTTCAGCTGATCAAAATGCGCTGCCCGTTCTTTATTGGTCGGGCGTTTGCGCGATAGTTGATCACCGAGCTGAAAATAATACAACATATGCGCACGGAACTTCGCTTGCTCCGCGTCATGCCCCATAGCAAGAAACAATCCTTCAACATATTTCAACCGCATCATGTCTATTTTCTGAACCGCGCGGGCAACAATATTGTCTTGATAGGCCCAAAGACGCATTGCCACATCATGCTCGGCGTTTTTAGAATGAATATGCGATAGGGTGTTTTTAAGTTGGGTTTCGGCGTCATCGGTCGATGTGCGCAACCGTGCCAAATATCCTTGCTGTACCTCAAGCCAGAAAGCGACCATGGCACTTAGAAAATCATCGAGATTTTTGAAGTGCCAATAAAAACTGCCACGGGTGATATTCAATTGTTTCGCCAAGCGGTCTGCCTTTACCGCGCTGATCCCCCCATCATAAAGGGCGTGCATCCCCGCAGCGATCCAATCATCCCGGGATAAGTCTTTTTTACGCATTTCCATACAGTAGTGTATTGACAGGGGTCGCTAAATGGGTCAATACCATACAGTACTGTATTGCGGGAGGGAAAGATGGATTTTTCTGAAGTCAATTGGTTAAACGCCGGCTATCCGATTATGGCGCTGGCGATCGGTGTATTTTTGTTTTTCGTGGTTAAAAGAACCTGGACGATTGGGTCCTTGTTGATCGGTCTGGCCCATATCCCATTAGCGCTGACCAATAGTGTGGCCCCGTTTCGCGGCTTGTTGGACCCAGACTATGTTGGTTATGCGAATGGAATTATTCGCGCGACATATCCGGTAGAGATTTTTCTATTCGCAGGCTTCATGTTTGTCGGTGCCTTAATATGCGCGATCATGGCGGTGCAAAACCGACCGGGCCTTCGCAATGGTTTTATTGTGATGTTTGATTTCATTGTCTTGCTGTTATTCGCGATGCCAATTATTGCACGGTTTTTTGCTGGCGGTTTCGACACGGCACGGGTGGAGTTTGGGGAATATCTACAATTTGGCGGCGTGCAAGCATTTATGTTTGAATTCACCGTGATGGCCCTACCGTTCATGTTTGGTATTGTTTGGGCCTGGCGTAAGCTGCATGAACAACCCACTCCATAGAACGCAAATAAGGCCACAGACGATGTCAGACCAACAGAAAAAAAAGTTCCATCCGCAAGATCTGATTGGTCTCGTCGCTGTTATTGTTGCAACCTGTGCGGCGCTTGCGGCGATTTTTCAAACCCAATTAATGGCACGCCATCAAGCGGTGTCGGTTTGGCCTTATTTGCAGATGTTTGCGGGTTTCGCCTCTGGCGATCAACAAACGGACGAGATCAAGCCCTTTTCGTTTAACATCACCAATAAGGGTGTTGGGCCGGCAATCGTTGAGTCGATTAATTTGCGCCGCAAAGGCGAGCCCATGTCAAATTGGCGTGTGGTTTTTGACGCCGTCGCGGCTGAACATGGTCTCGATCCGACAGCGGTGCAACGCGGTATCAGCGAAGCCAATATGGATCCCGGCGAAGTGGTGCAAGCGGGGGAGATTCGTACAGTCATCGAGAGCGGCAATAGCGACCTCGCCGCGCTATTGGCACGGGAAATCTATGTTGATCAAACCATCGAAGTCGATGTGTGCTATTGCAGTCTTTATAAAGAATGTTGGCGCTTGGTGTTCCCATCCTCACGCCCGGAGACGCAAAAAACTTGTCAGGGATAGGGTGGGTTTTTCGCTGATCCGAATTCGGGTTTTTTAAACTTAAAACCGATCCATCTCGTCGCCATCAAATTCTTGTTGTGGGCCGGCGCGTT
>JAJFGD010000052.1 GCA_021776315.1 Hyphococcus sp.
GATGAGCTTAAAGGCCTGGCTGAGACAATTGCTGACCATCTCGAAATTCTCCGGCGCCGCGAGCGTGTCATGAATATTATCAAAGACGAATTGAATGCGTCTAAAGAAGCTTTCGCGACGCCTCGTCGAACCGAAATCGTCGACGCCGAGGGTGAAGTTGAAGACGAAGATTTGATCTCACGTGAAGATATGGTCGTGACGGTCACCCATTCTGGTTATGTAAAGCGAACAGCACTTTCTACTTATCGGGCGCAAAAGCGTGGCGGCAAAGGGCGTGCTGGCATGAAGTTTAAAGACGAAGATTTCGTCAATCAGCTTTTTGTGGGCAATACCCACACGCCACTATTGTTCTTTACGTCCACCGGTATGGCGTACAAATTGAAGCTATGGCGTTTGCCTGAAGGGTCGCCGAATTCGCGCGGCAAGGCCTTTGTAAATTTGTTGCCGCTGGCTCCCGATGAGCGGGTTACGAATATATTGCCATTGCCAGAAGATGAAGCAGCTTGGGAAAATCTCCATGTGATGTTTGCAACACGCTCGGGCGGTGTCCGGCGCAACAAGCTATCAGACTTCCAGCGCGTGAATCGAAACGGTAAAATCGCCATGAAGCTCGATGAGGGCGACAGCATTATCGGCGTTGATGTATGCCGTGAAGACGAAGACGTCTTGCTCACATCCGCGGCGGGGAACTGTATCCGCTTCCCGGTTGATACAGTACGCGTATTTGCCGGAAGAACTTCGACCGGCGTCCGCGGGATCCGACTCGCTAAAGATAATGTCGTGATCTCGATGGCGATCTTACGCCATGTGAATACAACATCAGATGAATCGAAAGCCTATCTAAAGCATGCAGCCGCCATGAGGCGCGCAGCGGGCGAGGTTGATGCGGAAGATCCAGAAGATAATGGCAAGCCTGATGTGGCGATCGGAACAGACCGTTTGGCTGAGCTTGGGGCTGCTGAACAATTTGTCCTGACCGTTACCGAAAATGGGTATGGCAAACGGACATCATCTTATGAATACCGAACGTCGGGTCGGGGCGGTAAGGGGATCATTGCTATTCAAACAACAGACCGAAATGGACCTGTGGTTGCTTCCTTCCCGGTTGAAGACACTGATCAGATCATGCTTGTCACCGATGGCGGGCAATTGATTAGAACGCCGGTGAACGACATTCGTGCCGCTGGACGAAACACCCAAGGCGTTACGATCTTCCGCACACGTAAAGACGAAAAAGTTGTCTCCGTCGGACGTATTGATGATGTTGATGGTGATGACGAAAGTGATGTCGGCGAGGAGGAATCCACTGGCCCACAAACAGGCGATGATGCATGACGCAATTGATCGGTCTTTATCCCGGTACTTTTGACCCACCAACGCTTGGGCATGTGGACATTGTCGAGCGCGCTGCAAAACTGGTCGATGAACTGGTGATTGGTGTTGCAATTAATCGCGATAAGTCGCCGCTATTCTCGTTGGAAGAGCGCGTCGCCATGGTGGAAATAGAAATGTCACGCATTTCAAAAGCGAACGGCATTCCAATCCGTGTCGTTCCATTTGAAACTTTGTTGGTAAAATTTGCAGAAGAAATGAAGGCAAATATCATCATTCGTGGTTTGCGTGCGGTTTCAGATTTTGAATATGAGTATCAGATGGTCGGGATGAACCAGGTGCTCAACGATGAGATCGAAACGGTATTTTTGATGGCCGATATTCGCTATCAATCTATCGCCTCACGATTAGTTAAGGAGATTGCGCGGCTGGGCGGTGATATATCATCCTTTGTGCCCGATCATGTCGCAAAGAAGCTAAAAGCGAAGTTTTCCAGCGGATAGCGCCATTATTTTGGCAAAATCTATGCGCATTGTTACGACCTTGAAGAGGTGAGTTATGGCTGAGTTTAAAGGGGGTTGCTTGTGTGGCGCGGTTCGATATGCGTCGACGGCAGAGCCAGCATTTATGGCAAATTGTCATTGCGATGATTGCCGAAAGTCGAGTGCTGCCGGACACATGTCTTTAATTGGATTGCCGAAGGATCAAGTCGAGTTTTCAGGAGCGATGTCTGAGTATCAAGTAACCGCAGATTCAGGCGCTTCGATATCTCATCATTTTTGCCCTTCTTGCTGGTCCCAGGTCTACACCGCGAGTTCAAGCACGCCTGTCAATGCCCATATCGTTGCGGCAACGCTCGATGACCTTTCTGCCTTTTCGCCGCAAGCTGTTGTCTTTGCGTCAAAAGCGGCACCATGGGATCGCCCATTTGAGGGTGTACCCCATTTCGATAAAATGCCGCCAATTGGTTAAATGGAGATATAGTTCCTATGCGTAGTATTACTTCCATCTGTATTGCAATGGCGCTGTGCGTGACACCGGCATTTGCCGATGACGACGATGACGCGCCGACGCCGGCTGAAATTTTATTGGCGGCTCCTGCAGAAGTGTGGCGCGATCTTGATCCAGAAAACACGCTGTATATGGATTTGCCCGCAGGTCGTGTGGTGATTGAGTTGCGACCGGATTTTGCACCGATTCATGTGGCTCGCATCAAAGAACTTACCCGAGAGGGTTTTTATAACGGCTTGAATTTTCATCGGGTGATCGAAGGATTTATGGCCCAGGGCGGAGACCCAAAGGGTGATGGCACCGGCGGGTCTGACAAGCCAAGTCTTCAACCAGAATTTTTTCGCGATACGAAAGATGTGACAGGATTTGTGGAGCTAGGGCGTGACAGGATATCGGCTCGGGTCGGGTTCATTGACGGTATGCCTGTTGGTGCCCAACCAGAAGGCTTACGTGCCTTTAAAACAGATCGTGCTGTCCAGCTGTGGCCGCTGCATTGCCCAGGCGTGATGTCTATGGCGCGAGCTGCAGATGTGGCCAGTGCGAACAGCCAATTCTTTTTGATGATTGGCGATTCCCGAACTGATCTAGACCGGCGCTATACGGGATGGGGTTGGATCGTTGACGGTTTTGATGCGAGCCGCCGCATTGTCCGTGGCGAGCCACCGAGCCGCCCAACACCTATCATGCGTGTTCGCGTGATGGCTGACGTGCCTGCAGATGATCATGAGAAAATCACGGTCATGCGGACAGATAGTGATACGTTTTCAGAGTATCTGAGAGTAGCTGGTGAAGTTGACGAAACTGGCTATGTCAAAGATATTTGTGATATTCGTGTACCAATTTACAATGATGGAATCATAGAAAATGAGCGATAAGCTAATCCTAAAACTCGACACCGGTGAAGTGACGATTGAAATGCTTTCAGACAAAGCACCAGACCATGTCGCGCGGATCAAAGAGCTTGCCGATGGTGGGTTTTATGATGGACTAATCCTGCATCGGGTGATCGAAGGATTTATGGCCCAAATGGGGTGCCCAAACGGTACCGGCATGGGTGGTTCAGACAAACCAAACCTAAAAGCTGAATTTAATGATGTCAGTCACCAGCGTGGGGTTTGCTCAATGGCGCGCGCGCAAAACCCGGACAGTGCCAATAGTCAGTTTTTCATCTGTTTTGATGACGCATCGTTTCTCGATGGGCAATACACAGCTTGGGGTAAAGTCGTCGAAGGGATGGAGCATGTTGATGCGGCCCAGCGCGGTGAACCACCGGCGTCGCCGACCAAGATCGTTTCGTTTAAAACAGCGAGTTAACAGCGTTTCTGAGCGAAATTGGGTAAATAAGCCAATATTCTTGCACGCAGAATCTTTACGGATTTAACCTATTAGCACTCCCACCTGAATCGCTTTCAGGTGGGTTTTGCGTTTTGAGCCAATTGTGGAAGGCCGTCATGGCGTCACGGAGCGGAAAAATTAATGTCATTGGGACCGGCTTTGCCGCCGATCTAATCCATTCTTGTGCAAGTGTAGGGGAATAGGTCATGCCTAAAATCGCCTATTTCATGAACACTTATCCCATAATCTCAACGACGTTTATTCGCCGTGAGATTGCAGCGCTGGAACGCAGTGGCCTATCGATTACGCGCTATGCCGTGCGCCATTGGGATGGAGAGCTCGTTGATCCAGATGACATCAGCGAAAAGCAAAAGACACACTATCTGCTGACCCAAAACACAATCGGACTGTTTCTAAGTTTTTTAACAGAAGTTTTGACAAATCCGGGCGGTGTCATTCGCGCGCTTGGTCCTTGGATTGGCGTTTTGCGCAATGCCAGAGGTGGCATCGTTCGCCATATTGCCTATTTGCTGCAAGCGGCCAGTTTGCGCCGCCGGTCCAAAGCGGATG
>JAJFGD010000053.1 GCA_021776315.1 Hyphococcus sp.
GCCCTTCACTGTCTCGACCAAGTTGGGAACAAGGTCATGGCGCTGTTTCAGCTGAACATCGACATCGGCAAAGGCCTGTTCCGTACGCTGGCTTAACGCAACGATACGGTTGTAGATGGTGATGACAAAAAGTACCGCGACAACAATGACGCCAAGTAGAATCAAAAAGCCGGACATGCCGTCTTCCTCCTTTTTCGGGCTACGCAATCGGTTAGCGGTCTCCCCGCCTACCGGTCACGTCAAATGAATGATTTCAATTGTAGGTTGTTCGGATCGGTTCGGCAATGAGGCATGCCTCACCACCCATCATCGTGATCGCGCATCTAGTGCGCAGCCCTGTCAGCCACCCTATTGGGCGGTGATACCGCCATCAATTTTGAATTCTGAGGCCGTCACATAGCGCGATTCATCAGAAGCGAGATAAAGCACGCAATAGCCAACATCCTCTGGTTCACCAAGGCGTTTTAGGGGGATCTGTCGGACCAGTTTTTTCTCGCCCTCATCGCCACCACCGCCGAATTGGATCAAAGGGTCAATGATCGGCGTTCGTGTGAACACGGGATGAACGGAATTACTGCGGATATCATAGCCAGATCGCGCGCAATGGAGTGCGATGGATTTCGACATCATCCACACGGCCGCCTTAGCTGTGTTGTAGGAAAGCATATTGGCATCAGCCAGCATGCCAGCCACAGATGATATATTGATGATGGACGATGGCTGAGACTTAATCAGATATGGCATCGCCAGCTGCGTTCCATAGAAAATCGAATCGACATCGATCTCCATTGTCCGACGCCAATTCTCATCGGTTTCCGTTTCGATGTTGCCCCAACCACCAATACCAGCATTGTTAATCAGCACGCTGATGCCGCCCATAAAATCGGCGGCGGATTTCAGCGCCGTTTTCCAATCATCACGGCTGGTCACATCATGATGACAAGATGAGGCCACACCCGGGAATTTCGCATTGATCTCGGCCGCAGTTTCTTCGGCGCCAGCCGCGTTGACGTCAGTGACAAAAACTTTGGCCCCTTCCGCGGCGAGCATTTGCGCAAAACACGCACCTAACCCTTGTGCACCGCCGGTAATGAATACCTGTTTGCCATCCACGCGTCCCATATGCGCCTCCTCGTCAACTGATCGAATAATGTCTCAAATGCCATATCGACAGATGTGATGCCACCGCGGGACGCAGTTATCATGCAAATGGGCTCGCCCTTACGCGCAATGAGGCAGCGTAACGACCCATTCAATTTGAATGTCGTGAAAGCGCCAAATAAACCGTTTCGGCGCGCTTTTAAGTTAGGTCAGGTTTCGTTGCGAATCTGGTCGATTGCTTCCGCCATGCAGTCTTGCATCTGGCGACGGATCTGGTGGTCTGACTGATCGACGCTTGCCGCATCAAAATCACCGCGAATTTTGCGAAATACGTCTTCGTCTCCCGCTTCTTCAAGATCGGCCTTGATGACCTCTTTCGCATAGGCTTGAGCGGCTTCGCCGTCTTTTCCCATAATCCCTGCGGCCCACAGCCCCAAAAGCTTATTGCGCCGTGCTTCAGCCCGAAAGCGAAGCGTCTCATCATGGGCGAAAGCTTTTTCAAAACTGTTTTCGCGGTCGTCAAAGGTGGTCATGGGAAGTATCTCCAATACTGATACGATTGTGGCTCGAATCGTACTTATAGGCGGTTAAGGCAATGCGCAACGAGAAGCCTGATATTTACATCCACAGGGGGTTTTCAAGCCCGGATTGAGAGCGTACATCCTCGCCTTCTTCCCCTGCGCGAATTGTGTAAGCAAAACGGGAAAGCCACCCCGTATTATTACGGTGCTGAGCTACCCGTCAAGCCGCACCATCGTCGCCGGAAACGCCTATAAGGCATTGAAAGGACTACCCGAATGGCCCGCCGCAAACAAATTTACGAAGGCAAGGCGAAAATCATATTTGAAGGACCAGAACCTGGAACCGTCATCCAATATTTCAAAGATGATGCGACCGCCTTCAATAATCAGAAAAAGGCTGTTTTGGAGGGCAAAGGCGTCCTCAACAACCGGATTTCTGAATTTGTGATGGTCGGGCTGGAACGTATTGGCGTGCCAACCCACTTCATGAAGCGGCTCAATATGCGCGAACAGCTGGTCCGCCATGTAGAAATTGTGCCGCTCGAAGTGGTCGTTCGCAATGTCGCGGCTGGCTCCTTGTGCAAACGGCTTGGCCTTGAAAATGGGACAGTGCTGCCGCGCTCTATCATCGAATTCTATTACAAAGACGACAAGCTGGGTGACCCGCTCGTCTCCGAAGAGCACATCACGGCGTTTAATTGGGCCAACCCCCAAGAGATCGACGACATGATGGCGCTGGCTTTGCGCACCAATGATTTCCTTTCGGGCATGTTTGCCGCCGTTGGAATCAAGTTGATCGATTTCAAAATTGAATTTGGTCGCCAATATGAAGGCGAAATGATGCGCCTCATCGTGGCTGACGAGATTAGCCCGGACAGTTGCCGTCTTTGGGATATGGAAACCAATGACATCATGGACAAAGACCGGTTCCGCCAGGATCTGGGCAATGTCACGGATGCCTATCGCGAAGTCGCTCGCCGTCTTGGTGTGTTGCGCGAGAATGAAAGTGCGGGTCAGTCAGGACCCGTGCTGGTCAGCGATAACGGCGAATAGTTTTTGCTTACGCGTGACTTCAATCGAATTGGTATTTAAGGGCCCGAATTTCGGGCTCATACCAATCATCAACCAATGCCTTAAGCGGCGCATCAAATTGCGCCTGATAGCTTTTACCGGCGTCGCGATTGGTTGAGATATTTGCCTTTGGCAGCGCGACCGGTGTCGTGACCCCAATGCGGTCCAGCGCGATCTGAAAATCCGCTTCAAGATTTTCATAGCGCCCAAGGAAATCCACCGCGATTTCATCTTCAATCGTATAGAGCGAGAAATTCTCGACAAAGGCTTTGCTACGGTTGCCCATGAATCTTTGGAAACTGGGACGGTGCTTCATCTTCCTGGTTTTATAATAGTAATAGGAAAGCTGGCGGTCCCAGGGGTTACGCTCAAACGCGAATTTGAAATAGCTGTCCCAAATCTCATCGCCCACATAGGCTTTCACACGCCAGGCTGGCATGTGCTCATAAAACCCAACAGAGGTATGATAGTAACGCTCTGGCCGTCGCAGGAGCCGCCGGAGCAGCGGACGTTTGGGTACAAGCGGATGGTCGAGGCGATAATTCTGCGGCGCGAGTCCACTACGGAATGATTCATTCTCAGGGCTAAACGGCGTGATGACATCGTCGGGCCCGCAGATTTCAGACAATGCCGCCTCAACACTCGTCCCGGCCGTTTTGATGGTCTTTAGGAAAATGAATTTATGCTTGTGCGACAAAATCATAAATTCAAAACATTCCTATTGGTGTCGGTGACAGGCTTCGCAACCAACTACCCGTTCATCGCCTCTAGGGTCAAATCGATCAGCGTGCGAAATTCACCCCAATTCACATTGACCGCGTCATATTCCTCTGGCGTTTCATAATTGATTGGGAGAGTCTTGTGCACAATCACAAGATCGCGCGCTGGCAAGACAACAATATATTGCCCAAAATGCCCGCGGGCAGCGTAGCCCCCATGAAATGCCGCTGGGAAGTGTTTGGGGTCAAACACCCACCACATATATCCATAGGCAAAACCACTTTCCCGATAACCCTCTGGATTCATCTCCGCATTCGGGGTTGAGATCGCAACCCCTTCACGCACCCAGTCACTTGATATGATCTGTTCGTCACCCCACTGCCCCTCATGCAACATCAACAGTCCGAGGCGCGCCACATCGCGTGCAGAAAGATAGAAATGATAAGCGGGGAATTCAGATTGCGTGAGGTCGCCAGTCTTACCATTAGCCTTATGAAAATCCGGGTCATAGTCTTCTAGCGCTAACGGCCCTGCAAGTTGGGTATCGAAGGCATCATATATATCCGTACCCGTCAGTTTTTCGAAAATACCACCCGCTGCATTAAAGTCCCAATTATTGTACCAGTAATAGGTGCCTGGCGCATGGTCGCCACGTTGCGGGCCCGCACTGGTCACACCGCTGAAATTTGACGCCGGGTGATAGATGCCGGATCGTGCAGAAATTAAATCGCGCAATGTGGCCGATTTTTCAGTTTCTGACAGACCTTGAATATCATCAATGCCGATCTCGGCGAGCGTTGCATCAATATTGATCGCACCGCTTTCAACATGTTCCCCCATCATCATGGTTAGAATGCTTTTGCGCACGGAGGCGAGATAGGTTCCCTCTGTCTGTGCAACATCACCATAAGAATAGGCGACCTGCCCGCCTTTGATGACGAGCATTGAATGGGTGTTGCCGGCTGCGACCTCTGCCTCCAAAGCCGTTAGTCCGTCCGCAGAAAAACCGGCTTGGGTCACATCATCAAATTGCGACCAGCTTGCCCCGGGTACGGTCTTTTTTTCCGGCGTCTGCTCTGGCACTGCACAGGACAAAAGCAATGAAGTCCCAAGCGCTGCGAGAACGAATTTTTGAAGCTTTCCCATTGGCCACCCCCATCTAGAGAACATGGTATGAATTTAACGGTGGTCGGACAAAATGAAACCCGCCGCGATGAAATCATCACGGCGGGCTCCGGGGGTTGCACATTTACTCGGGTACAAAATCGCAGCCGTCTCCCCTAGCTGCAAAGACCTTTTTGATGCACGTTTTGTCCCAGCGTCTCTCCCCGCGCCAGAAATACTGAAATGTTCAGCAACGCACCGACGCTTCACACACACCGTAGGTGCCCGATCTTTCTGGCGTCTTGACAAAATTGGCCAGGGTGTTTGACAAAATCGGCCAAATTTTGTCCATTTAGGCCATACAAGCGACCACCGAGGCGCAAATGGGCGACGTTTCTTCGCGATATTTGAAAAGCTACTTCGACACCTGCCTCTCAAAAGGCTGTCCGCAAGGACCCCTTATCGAGCTTCTAGGCGTTGGCCCCAAGCCATTTGAAAACCCCGCCCGGCGTTTCGACAATGCTGTCGTCATTGAAATGATGCACAAGGCAGAGGCCCTAACCAACGACACGACGATTGGACTAAGCGCTGGACGTGATTTTCGTCCATCAACATTTCTCGATATCGGATTGGCGTTGATCTCAAGTGCAACGCTCAAAGAAGCCCTCACGGTCAATGAGAAATATCAGGCACTGACCCAACAATTGGGCAAAACCCATCTTTCCATAAAATCAGATCAGGCCTTGATCACCTGGCGTCCCTATATTGACGATCCCGAGCGGATGCGCCCCGTGACCGAGGCCGTATTTGCTGGTTACGCCGTCTTCGGACGATGGCTCACTTGGTTATACGACAAAGAGATTGCTGGCATGCAATGTCGTCATAAACGCCCAGCACATGCAGCAGAGTGCGAAAACCTTTTTGCCTGCAAAGTGGAATTTGGCGCGCGGCTCGACCAAATGGAATTGGATGTTGCATTGGTCAACATGCCATTACCCAATGCCAATAAAGAGCTTCTCGACGTTTTGTGCAAACGCTTGGATCGCCAATTGACAGAATTAAACATGCCCATGACCACTGAGACAGAAACCTATCACTGTGTTCAAGCCATGCTGAGCGACGGCACACCGAGTATTGCACGTGTCGCGAAAGTGCTGGGCTTTTCTGAGCGAACGTTACGAAGACGGCTATCTGCAGACGGAGTTAGCTTCCGCGCCATTGTCGAAAGCGCCCGCAAAGAAGCGTGCGAAGTTTATATTCGCGAGCGGAAGAAATCGATTGCGGAGATTGCGCAGGCCGTTGGCTATAGCGAACAAAGTGCTTTCACCCGTGCTTTTCGTGGTTGGTATGGTGCGTCACCGACGGAAATCATCGGTGACGCTTAATTATAAATCTTTCGACGGCCGCTTTATTCTTGCTCAGAACCAGCCAAAGTTTTGATCAAAATTATCCAATGATCCAACCCTTCATAAAAGGTTTTTACTGGCAGACGCTCATTCAAGCCATGGGCGCTCGCCCGGTAGCCGAGTTCAACGAAACGCCCGCTAACCCCAAAGGTCGGGATCCCAGCCCGTCGAAAATGCATGCCATCAGTACCACCGGCACTCATGGAAGGCACGATTTCAGCGCCTGGATATCGCGATGTGATTGCGGCACTCAATGCTGCATTCACATCGGCGCGCGGGTCCGATGCTGGACTGGAGACGTAGCGTTCATCAGCCTGTTCCACGCTAAGCGCATCATTGTCTATTACTTCTGCGAGCATATCGCGCACCGTATCGATCTCCACACCTGGAAAAATTCGACAGTTCACAGTCGCCATGGCAGATTGGGGCAAGGCGTTTTCTGCATGCCCCGCATCGAGCATTGTCGCCACACATGTCGTCGACAACATATTGCTTGAACTGACATTGTTACGAAGAACTTTGATCGCTTTTTTATTTTTGGGATCATCGGCAAATTTCGCCATCGCTTTGCCAACGTCACCACCGACATCGGCTGCGGCGGCGCGCGCAGATGCCCGCGTAATGTCATTGGCCATAACAGGAAACTCAAACGACTCAATTTCAAGCAATGCCCGGGCAAGGTCATAAATTGCATTGTCTGGGCGTGGGCGCGATGAATGACCGCCAGGATTGCGGGACGTCACATTGAATGTTGCATAGGTTTTTTCAGCTGCCTGCATATCATAAGGCAGTACGACACCATCTTTGGTATAGGCCCCGCCGCCAGCATCAGAATTTAAGGCAAATTCAGCTTCGGCAATATCGGGACGGTCATAAGCCATCATCCGCGTCGTCACCATGTCGGTTTCTTCATCGCCGGTGAAAACCAAAATGAGATCCCGGTTGGGAACAAACCCTTCCTGCTTCAAACGCATGAAGGACTGGGTGAGATTGACAATGCCATATTTGTTGTCTGCAACGCCGCGCCCTAGGAACGCACCGTCCTCCTCTCGCAGGGTGAACGGGTCATGCTCCCAATCATCGCGTTTGGCATCAACCACATCCATATGGGCCAGAAAGAGGACTGGCTTGGCGTCGGATGATCCATCGCCACGATAGCGAAGCGTAAAGGCCGCCGTTTCTCCTGATGGGATGATTTCCATATCATCAGCCGCAAAGCCCGCAGACCGTAATTCACTGGCGAGATAGGCGGCCATTTCTGGTACTTTGCCATGCCCCTTGGCCGTGCGCATGCCAATAACGGTCTCATAAATTTCGCGTGCTTTTGCTTGTGCGGGCGTCAATTCATGGTGATTGGCCGACGCAGTGCCTACTAGAACGAGCGCTCCAGCCGCAACGGACATCACGGTAGCGGAAATTTTGCGAATCATATGTCAGGTCCCCTCCAGGTTCAGATCGCGGCGACCTTAGGCCAGACCGGCCTTTTTGCGCAATGTGGGGCAAATTTCAGCACCATTCGAGTTGCACCAAAAAGCAGTCCAGCGTATGGCCTTGCCCATACAAGCAACTGGCCAACAACTGGCCAGAAACTGGAATGATCCATGAAGGCGAAAATCACCATTACGTTGAAAAACGGCGTTCTCGACCCCCAAGGCAAAGCCATTGAAGGCGCGCTTATGGGGCTCGGATTTGAGGGGGCTTCTGAAGTCCGTCAAGGCAAAGTCATTGAGTTGAAACTCGACGAGACTGATGAGGCGTCGGCCCGCACCAAAACCGAAGAGATGTGTAAAAAGCTACTCGCCAATCCGGTGATGGAAAACTATTCAATCGAAATACTGGCGTAACCTATGAACCCTGCTGTTGTTGTCTTCCCCGCTTCGAATTGCGATCGAGACGTCGCTGTTGCTCTGGAAAAAGTCACCGGCAAGGCACCAAACATGGTCTGGCACGGCGATGCTGAATTGCCGGACGCCGACTTCATCGTTCTGCCGGGCGGGTTTTCTTATGGCGATTATCTGCGATCGGGCGCGATGGCTGCCAAATCACCCGTGATGCGCGACGTTATTGAACGGGCTAAATCGGGCACCCCAGTCATTGGCATTTGCAACGGTTTCCAGGTTCTTTGTGAAACAGGGTTATTGCCCGGTGCCCTTTTGCGCAATGCGGATCTAAATTTTGTCTGTCGCACCGTGACGCTGAAGATCGAAAATAGCCAATCAATGTTCACGAGCGGGTTTGAAAAAGGTCAGTATGTGAATTTCCCCGTCGCGCATCACGATGGAAA
>JAJFGD010000054.1 GCA_021776315.1 Hyphococcus sp.
TCCTCATCCAATCGGAACGAGTAATTGAACCTTGCGATAGCCGTTGATTCATAGACTTCAATTACAAGGTCATCAAAAATCTCTGATGGGCGGCGCTCTTGGGACAAAACGATGTCTGCGAACTCAGCAGCCATAAAGTAATTTGTATGTTTTCCTTCTTCCTTATCGATAACAGAAGAAAACAGGGCGTCTTCGCGATAGAATACTTCTAAGATTTTCGTTCGGTTTTGCGTCTCGATCCCCGAAAGAAAAGTATCGACCAAGCCGGTGATCGCAACTTGATCAGCATTTTGCCCTATTGGGGGTGACGCCGACTGTGCGCAGCCGGCAAAAAGAAAAATCAGCAATGCAAAAATGAATTTCATAGAAACCCTATTGAGTGAATAATGATGAGGGCGTCAGGCCCCGATAGAAGGTTTACTGGCCTTGGCTTTCGTCAAGTGCGGTAAGCCAAGGGCCCACAATCTTTGCTAGATCATAGCGTGTGCCATCGGAGGTGTTTGTAAAATTGTGATCGCCATACGGGAACACGTGTATGTCATGGTTAGACTGTCCCGCAGCGATGGCGGTCTCGAGTCGGCGTAACGACGGCAAGACTGGGATGACCGTATCGCTGAGACCAAATATCCAAAGTATCGGAGTATCGATAGATGCAAGTACGGCCTCAGGATCAAAACCAGCGGGCCCGTCATAAGCTTCCAATACCTCGTCGGCCTCATTGACATCTCGGAAAACTATGTCAGGCGAAGCTTCGGAACCAAAATGTTCTACAAAATATTGGCCATGGGCGGCTTCCTCGCCAGCAGATAAGGGGACGCCTTCACCAATGATGATGAATGAAACGGGCGCTCCTAGGTTTGCGGCAAGAGGCATGATCCAACCTGCCTGACTTCCCCCCAAAAAACCAATGCGCTCCGCGTTGATGCCGTCTTGTTCGGCAAGCCAAATCGTAACTGCAGACATGTCCTTTGCTAGGCTGCAGAAAACGCGCGTACTTTTGGAGACATCGAAGCGCTCATATTTGCCGGTTGATTCCCCGACGCCCCGTTTGTCATAGGCAAGCACCGCATAGCCGAGTTTTAGAGCTATATTTTTGTAGAATCCGAGATCATTCCGTGTCGTTGGCGCAGAGCCATGCCCTAACACCATTGCAGGACACCCTGCGGTTGGGCAGTTTTCCGGGAATGTTAAGGTTGCCCCAATAGACACATCGGCCGCTGCGATTTGGGCATGGCGTTTGTTTTCCTGGGCGTTTGTCGGGCCAAAAGAGAGTAGGCTGGAGGCAAAAACCACCATCAGTAGACTGAATAGTTTTGTCATGGGGTTACCTTTTTCCTTCAAAAGATCGTCGGTAGTCGTTAGGTCGAATAGCAAAGGCGCGCTCGAATGAGCGCGAGAAACTGTCGGCGGATTGAAACCCGCTGGCCAATGCAATGCTCTCAATTTTTGCGCGACTGGATTCGAGCATTTGACGCGCAAGATCGAGACGGACGCAGTCGACGAGCTTAGCGGGAGACAGCCCAAATTGCGCGTCGACATGGCGTGCGAGCGTTCGTTCAGAATATCCTAGCAAGTCAGCGAGCTGCGCCACGCACAAGTCTCGCGTTGGATCAGTAACGATCAAGTCTATCAGTTTGGCGAGGTCTCCCGAAGCGCGCCCCTGGAAACCTAGCGGCACCGAGTATTGGGCCTGATCACCAGATCGTTGCACATACATGTTCATATGCCTGCCAACCAGCGCGGCAGACAGTGCGCCGTAGTCCCGTGCGATAAGGTGCAATGTGAGATCTATGCCAGCGGTAATGCCCCCCGATGTCCAAAATTTATCGTCGCGACAGTAAATTGAGTCTCCATCAACCTTTATGTTCGGAAAACGTTTCTGAAAGTCATAGGCGAAATTCCAGTGGATGGCGGAAGTGCGCCCCTCTAGAAAACCAAGCTCCGCCAACACATAGGCGCCAGTGCAGATAGTAACGACGGTATGCGCGCTATGAATTAGATTCTTTAGCGCGTCGCACTCGCTTGCCGAGAGGTGGAGACGTCGGCTTCCTTCTCCGCCGGGAATGATTAGCACGTCCTGCCGCTTGCTGCCCAACAGGCCAATGTCGGGCGCAATGGAGAGGCCGCATTCACTCTTTGTCGGAGCATGCGACATGCCGATGGTTTGAAGCCGGTACCTCGCTCCAAGCTTTCCATTGGCAATGAAAAATGCCGTTCTTGGACCTGTAAGGTCTAAGGCCTCGAAGCCGTCATAGATAAGGAACCCGCAAGTTAACGGTTGCGTAGGTGGCGTTTGCTTCTGCCATGATGATGAAGATTTGGGTGGAGGCATCGTGTTCGATTAGCATTTCTCCAGCTTGGCGGAAATGACAATAATCCGACAAATCCCGCCAAACTTCTCAGCAAGCCCCTACAATCGCATAAGCCTTTGTTGGCGGATTTTCACCGATGTCATCGCCGATCATTGAAATCGGAGAACGCTGAAACGGCTTCAACGCCGCCGTCAAAACTGACTAGGAGTGACGTCACTTAACTGAAGAGAACGCGCCTAAATAATATGTCCTCTGATGCTATAAACAAGACATTCGCGCCAACCAGTTCCAATGTCGCCTTCTGGCGAGTTGCCGTCAGATCGAAATCTGAACTATCAGGCAGCAATTGGCTGCGGATTCAATTGAGCGTCTAAGATTGTCATGCCCTCAAATGTGGCAATTTATAGCAAAAATTAGGCGTTTCAGCGCATATTACTGGTTAACCAGTTGACGCTTTAGTCATATTGCGTCAGACTAACTAGATAACTAGTTTGAGGTAGAAATGCCGCCTGTAATCTCGCCTATTCTAACGCCTGGTGAAAAAAGGATCATGGACGTGCTTTGGCGACGTGGCAGCGGGTCTGTCCATGAGGTTCAGGCCAATCTACCGCATCACACCAAGCTTGCTTACAACACGGTTCTTTCAATGCTCCGCACAATGACGGATAAGGGGTATGTTAATTATCAAAAAGATGGCCGCGCTTTTACGTATTTTCCAGCTATTAGTGAGGGTGAGGCGCGCAACCAGGCTATTAAAACGTTGATCTCTCGTTTTTTTGGTGAATCGCCACGAGATTTCGCGCAACACTTAGTTCAAGAAAGTGAATTCGATCGCGGGACTCTTGACGTATTAAAGGACGAGATTATGTCTGCTGAAAAGGCCAAGCGCAATGAATGATTTTCTTGCATTAGGTGGGTTCTTGGCGTTGCATCATCTGTGGCAAGGCGGATTTGCATTCTGCTTACTCAAGCTTTTGGAACGATTGCCACAAACAGTACATTCTGAGATTTTGTATTGGTTCTATACCGCTATCTTATACGCACTGGCTTTGGCGCCGTTATTTATTTTTCTGCCATGGCATAATATTGCCACGCTCGATAACGCAGAACTCCAGGTTCGGTTGGAGCCACATTTCGCACATCTTAGTCAGTTATTTTGGCCCGCAGCGTTTCTAGGATTGATACTGGGCGTCGGCGCAATGGTTCAAACGGTTAAGTTGATTGGCTGTATTCGCAGATCTTATCAGTTGCGTCACGCGGGCGAGCCCGCTTCCCTTGTCGGGTCCGATTTGCCGACTGAACTCTATGGGCTCAAAATTGTAATTTCTGATCAGATATCTTCGCCCATGATAGCGGGTATTATCAACCCTACCGTTCTTTTGCCGGCGGGTTTTATTGATAGCGCTTCCTCGTCTGAGTTGCGCGGCGCCCTGTTGCATGAACAGCGCCATATAAAGCGTTATGATATGATCTTTTCACTAATTGAAGGCGCTATCGGCGCTATTTATTGGTGGAGTCCTTTCATTCGTGGATTGGTTCGACGAACGCGTGTTCTTCGTGAAATAGATTGTGATGCACATGCGGCGAAGAAGGAGGGTGACCCAATCGCCTATGCAAAGCTCTTAATTGAAACAGCACGCCGGATTAACCCATTAAAACTAACTCCTTCTGCTATGGTCGGTCTATATTCTGATTACGGATTGTAGCAACGCGTGCGACATTTACTGGCTTCAAGGAAATCGCCAGCACGCGGAAGCGTTTTCACGCAAACCGTAGCCCTTAGTGTTGTCTTTTCAATTGCATTGACGCTCGTTGCCGGGGCTACGCCGCGGCTTTATGAAAGCGCTGAACTACTCAAATTAGACCGTTTGATTTTTTCAGCCGATAACAAAATCAACTAATAAACAGTATGAGATAAGTTCTATGTGGCCGCAATTTTTTATATTTTTAAAAACTAGATAACCAGTAGTAAGAAAAAGGAGAATGTCGATGTCCTTAAAAAAAGTTTGGGAAAAACTATCAATATACTTGGCGTTAGGAATGCTGACTGCGTGTGCGACAGCATCGACTGACGTCGTTGCACAGGTGGATGGAATTT
>JAJFGD010000055.1 GCA_021776315.1 Hyphococcus sp.
TCGCCGATTCGCCGGTTGTGCCGACCGGG
Organism: Hyphococcus sp.; assembly: GCA_021776315.1. Taxonomy (GTDB): domain Bacteria; phylum Pseudomonadota; class Alphaproteobacteria; order Caulobacterales; family Parvularculaceae; genus Hyphococcus. Next base: position 30 of record JAJFGD010000055.1, read on the forward strand.
ACCAATCCATGCGTGCCTTCACTGATTTGGCGCTCAACCAGCTGACCAAACGCTTTTTCGTCGATTTTGCCGTCTTTAAACGGCGTGATTAGGGCGGTTATGGACCCTTTAAGGTGTTTCATTTGCTCAATTTTCTGAAATGTAACCGTTCGATAAACCGCTAGACGCTATTCATCAAGCGATCTGGTGTTTTGATACACGCGATCTTGGGCTAGTCTATGGCGGTGCTGTATCGGTTGTGCGGGAGTGAAGGGATGATGGGATCGGCGCTGCGGCGTTTGACGATGGGGGCTTTTGCCAGCTTGGCGGTTGTTTTGACAGCGACCTCGGCTGCCGGATCGGCCACGCCTCGACTAAAGCCACCTGCACCGGGACCGACCTATATGGTGCCAGCCGACCACACGCTGCTGCTTGAGTTGTCAGCTTCATTGAAAGCGAAGCGTTTTTCAGAAGCTGAGAGCAAGACCAACCGGATCACCAATTCCATCGCCAAAAGCCTTGGCGAATGGATGTACTTCATGGCGCAAGATCCAAGCGTCAGTTTGACCAAAGCCGATCGTTTCCTCGATTTTCATAGCGATTGGCCCGCCGCCAGCCGCATTCAAGGGTATGTTGAAGGCCGCATTTCCAAAAATGCGCCTGCCGATGAGGTCTTGGCATTTTTTGAAACCCGCGATCCCGTTACCGGCGACGGTAAAATCCAACTCGCTAGGGCTTTGTTCTCTAAAGGGGAGAAAGAAGCCGGAGAAATCCATTTGCGCGACGCTTGGGTGAATAACAATTTCACAATAGCCAAAGAACGCGCAATTCTATCGTCTTATGACAACAGGCTGACGAAAGAAGATCATGCAGCGCGCGTTGACCGCCTACTTTGGGCGCGCCAAGTCACCAATGCGCGCCGTGTGATTTCAAAACTCGATAAGCACGAACGGGCAAAAGCAAAAGCGCGCGTCGCGCTTATTCTCGGCGCATCAAGCGGCCCTTCACTCTACAATAAACTGTCCAAAGACGATCAACTTGATTCCGGGGTTCTTCTGGCCGCTGTTCGCTATTATCGACGAACTGGAAATGAAACCTATGCAATCTCGTTAGCAAGCCAATCCCCCAAAACACCAGAAGCACTTCGAAATTCAGAGCGCTGGTGGTACGAACGCCGGCTGCTTATGCGATGGGCACTAAAAGAAGGACGTTTTGCAGACGCATACACTGCCGCTGCTCATCATGGTCTTGAGCCTGGCGGCGATTTTGCTGAAGCCGAATTCGGCGCTGGCTGGGTGGCACTTCGTTTCCTGAACGAACCTGTCCGAGCGGAAACTCATTTCCTTGCGCTGGCATCAGGCGTTGGCACGCCTATTTCCATGTCACGTGCATTCTACTGGCTCGGCCGCACGGCAGCAGTAAATGACAATAGCGACTTAGCGAAAGCGTATTATCAATCAGCAGCGAAGCATTATTACTCTTATTACGGACAACTGGCTGCGGAAGAGCTGGGCGGTGTCGCCTTACAACAACGCTTCTCTTCGCCGGTAACGCCGAGCCCCGCGGATAAAGCACGCTTTGGATCGCGTCCAACTGTGGCGGCATTGCGCATGTTGTCCGATCTGGATCTCGATTATGAGTTCATGGTGTTTTCCTATCATATCGATGGAGAACTCGACCATCCGGGTGAATTTGTACAACTTGCCTCACTCACTAATGGCGAAGGCGCACCACATCTTTCCGTTCGTGCTGGGAAGGTTGCGATACAGCGCGACGCTTTCACGCCAGATGTCGCCTACCCGCTTGTTTTCGTGCCGGAAGAAGCCAAGCGCTTTGTCTCACCTGAAATTGTCCTTGGTCTGTCTCGCCAGGAAAGTGAGTTTAATACGCGCGCTTATTCCCGGGCGGGCGCACGCGGCGTTATGCAACTTATGCCTGCCACCGCGCAAATCACCGCCAAAAAGGAAGGGTTGCGATATTCACGCGCTGCGCTTCTGGATGACCCAGTTTACAACATGACTATCGGTGCGGCGCACCTTTCTCATTTGATTGATCGTTTTGACGGGTCGCTAATCTTGACCTTTGCTTCATATAACGCTGGCGCATCGCGCGCCGACAAATGGATTTCGACCTATGGTGACCCACGCCTTGATGGCGTTGATCCTGTAGATTGGGTCGAACTCATTCCATTCAGCGAAACGCGCAACTATGTGCAACGCGTCCTCGAAAATGTTCAGGTTTATCGCGGCCGCCTTAACAATTCGCCCATCCCCGGGCGTCTTTCCGCTGATCTAGAACGTGGTGGTGTGCGTGAACGTGCTGCGCAACATGGAGCCGTGCCGTCTTATACGTTGGCGTCAGCAGCAAAAAAGTTTGCTGCACCTAAATTGCCGCCGGTTCCAGGCGCAACTGCTGCCCGCGCTGCACAATACAGATTGAGCAGCAGCGTTGAAGAGCTTCCTGCCGCGCCCACTTTGATGCAGCCTCCAAAATCTACTGGCCAAAGTACACAAATCTTCACGTCGCCCAGCGAGCCCATCACCGCGACCAAGACGGCGGCACCGACGGAGCAGCGTCCGATCAACATCGAATTGCCGAATTCAACTATTTTCGTGGATGCTTCGGAACCAAAGAACGATAGAAAAATTGAACAAAGCGTTGTTCAAAGTGCTCCCGAAACGGTCACCACAAACACCGCTTTCCAAGCCTCTCCAGTGACCACGCTCCAGGAGCCTATTGCGAGACCGCCTTCGCCTGCGATCACCATCTTGGCACCGTCAAACGCCCCGGCCCCACTTGATGAAAAACCTGCGCCTGCGGCTGTCGAAGACTTCATCGCAAGGGTTTATGCGCCGCGCCTTGCTCCGGCCAATGACACACAGTCTCTGGATGACGATCGAGAGAATACGCTCGACCAATAGAGCGAGATGGCCTTCCTGGAAAACCTCTGACGTCACATCTTGCAAAAGCACGCCTTTCCGGGCATTACCGGCGGCGGAGAGGTGGCCGAGTGGCTGAAGGCGCTCCCCTGCTAAGGGAGTAAGGGCTTTATCTCCCTTCGAGGGTTCGAATCCCTTCCTCTCCGCCAGGCCGACGTTTAACAGATTGAAAGTGTTCAGTTTTTCAATTCTTCAAAACTCTACCCACCAAACTACCTGCCATAAAAATTGCGATTGTTTGGGTCGCCAGTTTTTTTGTCGATACTAAGTTGTTTGTTGAAATAGTGATCTTAATCCAATCCATTTGGCGAACAAACTTCGAACCACTGACTTCGACAAAACGATAGCGTCCTTCGTAAAACCCCGGTTGAGGTATCTCACCGACGGCCCAAGTAGATAAAAGCCTGGTGCAATTCGAAGTGCTCAAACATTATGGGCTGGCCTTTATGCTGCGTGATATTGCGGAGAAATGGCCTGCTGAAGGCTTGATTTCTCTCCTCACCTTACTGGATCCTGAATTAAATGTTTTGGCGGAACGGACGGACGAAATTGACCAGCAATCCATCGCAGTCATGGAACAAAAAAACTCGGTCAAGTATGAGTCAGACCTCCCAACCCCCTCGTCGCCCAGGAAGCGGATCCATTACAAAAAAAACGGCCTCGTGAAGTCCGCGCATAAATTTGCGCTAAGCGGCTGGATAACCGGTCAAGATGTCGCCGGGTCATTATTGATTCTTTTGAATTAGAGTTTTCCAGGGCCAGCATGGGGTATCTACAGTGATGAAATGTCATCACTCAAAGATGAATAATTGAGTAGTGACATCACTAGCTAAGACATTGAATCGCAAGACTTTGCTGCGGACGCGGATCATATCGCCCAAGTAATTCCCAAAGAAAGGCGATTGTGTGGAATATGGGAGCTTAGATGACGGGTACTGATCAATGCTAAAATTACTCCATCACCAGGCGTCATTTTCAGGCGCAAAGTATGAAGGAAGTATCAATGGCCCCAAAAGACGTTTTCCACACAAAGCGCTTTTTACGAATTCAACAAGTGCTCGACATTTTTCCAGTTTCCCGCACAACTTGGTATCGCGGCATCACCGAAGGACGGTTCCCCGCGCCGATTCGATTAGGGCCGAACACCTCTGCTTGGCGTGAGAGCGATATTGCCAAACTAGTCAAGAATTATTCGGAGGTGCAATAATGGCTGTCTCCGCTTCGACGTTTGAACAAGACTCAACTGCAGCACTTAAGTTTCTCGATCATGTCTTCCCGCCAGATTATGACGGTTACATTTACGGCTGCGCAACGACGGAACGCGATGGCATACTCAACAACGCTATTTGGGGGCACACCAGCGAGCTCGAAACCTTTGTCGAAGAGGCGTTTTCTTATCGAGGAAATATTTATGTCAGCCCGGCTCTGCTGCATCAATGCACTACACCGAGAGGTCATTTAAAAAATGAAGATGTACTAGCATTGAACCATTTCAAAGTGGAATTGGATAGCAAAGAAGCGGCAATGAAGTTTTCGAGCCTGACGCAAAAATGTCAGCCATCAATTAAAGTGACGACTGGAACTTTGCCATGGCATAGAATTCACGCCTACTGGTGCTTCAAAGATCCGATGACAGATATAACGACCTATCGAAGTATTCAGTCCCAATTCGCAGCGCGATTTGGTGGAGACTGTATCCCTGATCCGCGACGGCTAATGAGACTTCCGGGAGCGATCAATCGTCCCAAGAATGCAAAACTACAGCTCGGCTATGTTGATGAACTAATCACAGTCGAGATACTATGAACACTTATTTCAATTACCAGGACGTTTGCAGCCGGTTTGACATTGCTGTTGGGGGCACCCCAACAAAAGGTGGGGCAGGTCAGGGATCCCAACTTGAAATCATCCGTGACGGCGACGGACGAGTCATAGACGGCCGAGAAAAATACATGCGCAATTTTGTCTGGGCAGAAACGCTAAGGGCCGCACGGGCAAATCCAATTCCTCCCACGCCGCAAGAAATGATAGATGCCATTTGGCATACGTATGAAAGAAAAGTTTTGGTCCGTGACGTGCCCCTTGAGGTGGAACGGCGCGGAAAATCTGAGTTGGCGCGAAAAGTATCTGATGCCCTACGAAATTGGGATCGCGCGATGGATGAAGTGAATACTGAGCGACATTTACAAATTGACAGAAATGGTGCGGCGGCTTTACAGGCAAATCGAAATGGTGAGCCAGTCTCAAATCTCAACAATGCAATTGCGGTATTACGTGAGCCGGAATGGTTAGGAGTATTCCGCTTTGATGACATGGCTAGCCAAAAAACAGTTTCAGATTTACCTCCCTCCTCGTGCGAAATATCCTATGAGGAGCCACGCGCACTCCGAGATACAGATATTGCCAATGTACAAGCCTATATGCAGCGACGCGGCCTCAGGACAATCTCGCGTGAGAACACAGCACACGCAATCGACGTCATTTCAGAGCAGAATCGTTTTCATCCAGTGAGGGATTACTTAGATTCATTGGAATGGGATGGAATCGAACGCGCCAGTTCTTGGCTTACTAGCTATCTTGGGGCTGAAAATATACAATACACAAATCGAATTGGAGTAATGCTCCTTATAAGTATGATCGCACGAATATATAAACCTGGTTGCAAAGTAGATCATATGGTAATTCTTGAAGGTCCGCAGGGCGCAAGAAAATCAACGGTGTGCCGTATTCTTGGAGGCGAATGGTTTTCCGAAAATTTGCCACCAGACATTAACAACAAAGACACGAGTGCCCATTTGAATGGCAAATGGCTCATCGAGGTCGGTGAAATGGCTGCGATGTCGAAGGCTGAAGCATCAGACCTAAAAGCCTTCGTGACCCGTCAGGAAGAGCGTTACCGTCCACCATATGGTCGTTGCGAAGTCGTTCAGCCCCGCCAATGCGTCTTTATTGGCACGACAAACGAAGCTGAGTACCTACGAGACGCAACAGGCGGACGCAGATATTGGCCCGTCAAAGTCGGAAAAATAGATACCGAACAGCTTACCCTTGATCGCGACCAGCTATTTGCCGAAGCGGTTGAGCTCTTTAAGAAAGGCGAGCGCTGGTGGCCCGATCAGGAACTCCAGAACGCCGTGATTGCAGCTGAACAAGAGGCTCGGCGGGAATGTGATCCGTGGGAAGATGAGATTGCTTCTTATATCAGTAATAAAAACCTCGTGACCATCGGCGACATACTCAAAGATGTTCTCCGTATTGACGTTAGCCACCATTCCCCTAGAGAAACACGCCGTGCCGCCAATGCCCTGCGAGTGCTTGGATTTGAAGCAACTAAGAGGAACGGCCAGCGCTGTTGGGTTAGAACGTCGATCGAGCCTGCGCCGTTCTAACCGAAAGGTCTGGACGTTTGGACACTACGGGACGGCTAAATTCATAGACTCCTGAGAGAATTTTATAGGGAAGTTAAAGGAAATAACCGTCCATTGCCGTCCATGTGTCCACAAGCTGGCGCTAAGAAGCAGCAAAAACCAGCCCGCTCTCGACTACTCCCACCGGTTACGCCCAGACACCATCGTCCAAGTTCTTCGATAATGGTTGGCGGTAAATCGGTCACTCGTTCGCCGAGGAGTGAGAACGCTAAGTGTAGGCGTAACCAGGTTTCTTTCTCGTCAAGGTGTCGTAGATATTCTTTTCGCCGTGTCTCGCCGGCATTTGCTTTTCTGGAATAGGCTTGCAAGCGCGTATGGGCGCGATGGATTGCTGGGATGTGCATTGGGGATGCCTTTTATGGGCTGAATACTATTGCCAGGCGCAAACACGCCTTGGTGTACGTTCTTCAAAGACTGCCTTTGGATAGCAATTCATATAGCCTAGGGCATTGCCTGCCGGCAGATCACTACTGGTCCAGGTGGGGGCAACACTTAGGATCCGCCTTACGCTGAATGACCGTTATTGGCCCTTCTTTGCCTTTGCTACGCGCTTTAGCTATGTCTGTTTACAGGAGCTAAACTGCAATGCTGCCACCCATTAATTTGTCTTCGTTGTTATCGCTGAAGTTGAGCGGAGCTAGTTGGGTCGAACAAGAGAATGGGCAGTCGAGCTCGCGCGTCTTTCGCCTTGATTGGCCGGACAGACCGTCACTTTATGTCAAATGGGGAACAGAGCGTGCGGCCGAAGCGATTATTGACGAGTTTGCGAGATTGGAATGGCTAAGCGGCAAAGTGCCCGCACCAAAAATCGAACATTTTGAGTCCGAAAGGCAGAACGCTTGTTTGTTATCAAGCGCGATTTCCGGGGTCACGGCTGATCAGTTCCTGACCGGCAGGCAGAAGGACCTCATGGATGTTATTGCTGCGATCGCAAAATTTCTACGGCTATTTCATCAAATTGAAGCTAAGAACTGCCCATTCGACGCTTCCCGCCAACGGCTTCTCCGGCGGGCCAGAGAAAACATTGATAGTGGTTACGTAGACACAACGGATTTTGATGCTGAACGATTGGGTTGGACGGCTGAACAAGTTTGGGACGCGTTGATCAAAACTCAACCGAATGAAGAGGAATATGTAGTCACGCACGGCGACTTCACCCTCGACAACATTCTGATAGCGGATGGTCAGGTTATCGGGTGCATAGATGTTGGCCGCTTGGGTGTTGGTGATCGATATCGAGACATCGCAACTTTTTGGCGGAGCCTCAGAAAGTTTGGAGAAATTGCGCGGCGGCAATTTCTGACGGAGTATGGCATCGACGATATTGACCAACGTAGGTTAGAATTTCACTTACTCCTTGATGAGTTCTTTTAGAGCAATCGTGAAAAATAGTGAGATCGGACATTCGCGGAAAATTGCTATACCTCCGCTTTTGGCGAAAAGCCGCCACTGAACGTTCGCAAACGCAAAAATCTAGGCTGAATGGCGGTTATTGGCCCCTAACGGACATTCACTCCGTCTATCCCCAATTTCTATGTAGGCTCTGCGTTGAGCTGACTTGGAGACCGGGAATTTAGCGAATTCGCCTTCGTAAGGTCTGACAAATGCTGCCAATAGCAATCAAAACCCAAATCGTATTTGTTATAGCTGAGGGAACGGCGCCAAATGCATAGGCATTAATTCCCAAAGCCGCTCCCGCATAGATATTTGCGCTTTGCAGGCGAATATCCTTAACAGAAAGCCAGCCCCAGGCTGACGCAGTATAAGCTGCGATTAAGCCAACAACGCCGCTCCACCCGAGAAAATGGATTAAAAAGTCCATAATTCAGTTTCTCATGCACCCTAGTGCTATCTCGACTTTTTGTATCGATTTGCTGAGCCTAACGCGGTCATAATTGTCAACGCGGAGACTTCGCGATCAGAATTGAACTCAAACTTGTATCTGAGGGAATCATCTCCCACTCGTGCAAACAGGTTTCGACCTATCGGGATTAGTTCTCTATCGGGCTCTTGAGATGATCGACGGTAAAATAGTTTTCCGCTCTCCTCAAAAACAACACGAGTGCCGTAATCTCCTGCATAGCCCCTGATCTCTTCAACAGACAAAGATATTGGCTGCTCTTCAGCACGAAATCTCTCAATCATCCAAGCTAAAGTTGTCGAAGCATGTTTGCTCACCTTTCCACCCTCGGAAAGCAACTGTTTGGCGATCTCTATATGTGAAACATGCAAGGCGTCTTGATAATTAGCCGAAATATCTGGGATCACGCCTTCCGCGCCCCAGTTAGTCTTCGTAGCAGCATTTTCGACCAGCCCAACCGAAATGAAGATTGAAAACCCCTCACTCAGCTCAAACGCAGATCCAGGATTAGCTGCACCGCGCGAAGAGAGTCCGACAATCGTACCCCTCGAAAAAGCCTGGAAATTATAAGCAAACGCCTCGCACGCCGAAGCAGTCCTACCGCTTATTAATATAATTATTGGCCTGTCTTCGGGAATAGAATATTTCAAATTCTCGATTGTCCAGTATTCGTAGACCTTACCATCGGGACGCCAATAAAGCTTATCTATCAAAAAAGATTCTTGAGTGAGGAAATGGCTGAAGATAAATTGCACCATTTCCGGCGTTCCTCCGCGACACTCTCGTAAATCGATAATAGCCCCGTTAGCACTGTCTAAAAGGTGCAGCATTGCTTCTGCCTTGGTGACTGCGGGATCATCAGGGTTTTCCAGGTTAACAAATGCAAAATTCGAAATTTTGAGATATGCGATATTGCCTGAGAGTAATTGAAACGAATCAAATCCGTAATTGTCTTCCCCAGTACGTGCAGGATTTATCTCTTTTCCAGATACTTGATTTTGGGTTTCCGACGACCAGGAAACATCGAAATGGACATCGTACGGCTTTAAAAACTCGGTCAAGGCGTTCGACAATCCTGAATGAGTGTGAACGCCATCAAATCTGCCATTGCCCTCTACCTCTAAGAGAGCGCGCGAAATTGCCGCCCCCTTTTCTTCGATCGCATATCTTTCCTCAATGAGACTCGCGGCCTCCTTGATGACCGACTTCCTAAGTTCTACGGTCATCTCATTGATAGGGTTCGTGGCGACCTCCTTCGACAATGCGGTTGAGCACGCCACTATTGATAGCAAGGCTATTGCCGATATAATTGACCCAATAATTTGTGCAGTGTTGATTACATTGCAGGTTGAAAAACCTATTTGTTTTAAACGATTTAGCACGAATTAGCTCCACATAATGATTTCGAGAGCTGATAGTTTTATGGCTCCCAAAATTCCGCCTAATTGAGTAATATAAGCATCAACTGTCAGAAGATGTTGCTGATTTTGCCTGTCTTTGCCCGAATCATTTGCGCATCGCTCGTCGGACAAAGAAATATTTGGATGATTCGAAAATGACGAAAGAAGGTCTTGACCGTCTTGATATGAAAATCCTTGCAGAGCTCCAGAAAGACGCCCGAATTTCAGTGTCGGATCTTTCAGCCAAGGTCGGTCTATCCTTGAGCCCGTGTTCCGTTCGTCTACGAAAGCTCGAGAAGCAGGGGCACATTAAACAATATGTTACAATAATCGATGAGGATTTGGTTGGCGGCGCGATCGTCGCATTTATTGATATTACGCTTACCGATCACAAAGAACGAACAAACAAGTCGTTTGAAAACCGCATGAGATCCATGCCAGAAGTGCTTGAGTGCCACTCCGTAGGCGGAGATACTGATTATATTATTAAAGCAGCCGTTGCTGATATGCAGGAATTTCAAACCTTCATCGACCAGGTATTGGAGGCGGACGACTCAATCAAACGGTTTAGTTCTAAAATTTCATATGCAGAGATCGTACAAAAATTTCAACTACCTGTTTCGCAACAAAAATAGGAAATTACAGGGCAATTTACGCAGGCCGATTCGAAAGATTTAGATTGAATTTGCCGAAATTTGTTGGACATCTCCTTTTTGTCAAAAGCAGAGTTACGCGAGTTCAGCAAAAACTGACGGGAGTTGGCCCTTGTGCGACGGTCACGTCTTAGATTTTCGATGACAGGATTTCCTCGAAAGCAGACGTTAGATGTTTAATCTTTAATGGCTTCAATAAATTCGTCATAATCAACAGAATACTCTGTCCATTCACTGTCTATATATCCCGCACCATGAATTTTTCCATCAGCAATAGTGACAGAAACCTCACCGCATCCGCCCAAGCCTTGCTTTCCCTCATCACTAAATAATACAAATAGATGTTCGCTGCCGACAGAATATCGATTGGAGTTGATGTAGGTCAAACATAAATGCCCGGGATCTCCTTTAAATCGTACCGACCTATGTGCGTAAGAGCCTTTAATCACTTGTTGAACTGAAACCTTCATTGTCGCGTAAAGTGTTTCGCCGTGATTTAGTTTTGGGCCGTAACTTCTAATCTTACCTCGGATAACCGTTTGTCCTTTAGAGTACTCACTAAAATTCCCAGCATACAGACAGTCACAGGCATTGGAGGATTGAGACCACGCCAGCGATATACCGATACTTAGGAACATCGTTCTGAGCAGTATAATCATCTTAAAACTCTCCACGAACTCAATTAGTTTAATTCGCCGAACTAACTAAGCTATTAAATATATGCTGGTCCGGTTTAATCTAATGAAAACTCTCAATTTTAACAACGACCGCCTGTTTTTGGCGACGAACCCCGGATCGCAATTCAGCCAATCGGGTGATTTTTGGCCCAAAACCGACATTCAACGCCGCGGTTTGAAATAGCAGCTCTGGGTAGATTGTAGCAATTGGACTGGATCTGCTAGCATTTGAAATACATGTTGGTTGCTCGTTTGCAGGGGTGTATTTTGGGTTCGTTGTGGCAATTGCTAGTTGAATTATATTATCTGGCGCTTGGTGATAGTAGCAGCTGGCATCCAAAAAACTTCAGTGAAAGAATCATTGAGGCATTTGACAGCCAACTCGTGGAGTTGGGCTTCATCTTGAATCGCAATGCGACTTTTGATTCTGAGGGAATTTCACCGGGTGTTGAATATAGGAGCGACCAATTTCAGTTGCAATTTTACTGGGACAGGCAAGAGTTATATGCGGAGCTTTCTCCGCTGGATCTCAATTTAGTGCCGGCCGACGCAACATTGCAGGAGATCGAGTACGATAATGCAAATAGCAACCCTCCTTTTAGCTTTTGGAGCTTATTGGAGTTTTTGGAATTAGACCGCGATATAAACCCTTATCGGCTAAGTACACCCGGAAGATTTCGTAAATTATTGAAACGAGCTGGTGCGGTATTGCCGAAGCTTCGCGTATTTATTGAAGGTGACCTACTAATCTACATTCCATTTCGCCGACATCAAGAAATAGGACAGCTTCGTTACAGTTGGGATAACAAGCACGTTTATCAGCAGGCAGAAGAATTTAAAAAGGAGACGCTTCAAAGGTGTCGTGACTACTCAGCGCTCTGGTGGGACGACAAAGATTATGTTTCCGTATCTGGCGTTCTGTCCATTATTAAAGAAGAACTTACAGGTGACGAAAGCAAACGCCTTAAATTTGCTCGCAAAGCAGCGAAGAAGTCCAAAAAAGAATTTCGCAAAATGGTTGCGGCGATTTGAATTGCGCAACCAAGTCATCGAATGACCGCTTTTGGCGATTAACGGTCATTGGGCCCTACCACCTCACTTAAAATTTTCAAAATCGCATGCTGATTGGCAGCGGTTGCTGGCGGTAAACTGTCAAGAGTGCTTGCAACTGCAAAAAAATGACTAGACCTCTTTAAATACCGCGAATTCGACCTAGCCACTCTTTTTTTAAGTTATTGATCTGTTGAATGATTATGCCTCCCGCTCAAAGATCCCAGATTGTGGTAGATTTGCACCATAGTAAGAGGTAGCATCTTTCGTCCATGCGACACCGGTCTTCACAGTGGATTAGATTGAATAATTATTGAGACTGATTTGCCTGTTGAAAAAACAGAATCTTTCTTCGGCTATCTCGATTATTTGGGGAGGGGTAAAATGCGCTCAAGATTCTTCGCACTAGTAATATTGGTGAGTCTATTTGCCGGTTCGGCAAATGCAGCTGTGGTTAGTTTTTCAAAACTCACCGGAACGACTGGAGACTCTGGTGGACCAGCAACTGCAGTTTACAAAGCAGACCTTTCAACTTCAGGATTAGCTAACGCATTGTCATTGACGATTACAGACAGTGGCGTTGCCGGAGGGTCAGCACCCGGTCAGTTTACTGGGTTCGATATGGACGCAGTTATTATTTCGTCGACAAATTGCGACACAGCGGCGTGTGTTGAGGCATTGATTTCTGAAGCCAATCTTAACTATGAAAATGCCAACCTTTCACCTGGTGCCCAAGTTTCACCTGAAGACACAAAACTATACGGTACTAATCTTACGGGCGATGGCGTTGACAATTCGGTCGCAACACTTGGTTCATTCGACGCTGTAAGTTCAACGGTTTCCCCTTTCGGATTTATCAGTCTTGGGACCGAGGGAAGCATCGGTTTTGACTTTGAAAGAGCGACAAACCTCACTTCCCCACTGTATGCATATGTTGGAGAAGTTGGCGACAATGGAGAACTCGTTGAAGGGGGCATTGAAGTTTTGTTTGCGTCAGCACCTAAACAAAATGCTGGTTCACAAGGTGCATCTGTTATAACCGCATTTCGAAACTACGTGGAAGGCGCTCAGAATACGGATTCCACTTATTTGGAGAGAATAGATGAGTGTGCAGCGCAAGGACCAAACTGCGATTTTGATGCAGTTGCTAATGATCAAGAATTTCAGCAAAACCTTCGGAACGCAGCAGACGCCACATACGCTTCGAAGGACCTTGTAACTCGAACCAGCCTCACTTCTCAAAACGCGGGTGAGCTAATTGTCGATTCGCCAAACCTTTTAAGCGAAATTAAAGCAATTTTCCAATGGATTGGTTTGCTCCCTGAAGATGAGGGTCGCGACAAAGTAATAAATGCCAGCGTTGAGGGCGAGCGCGGACAGTTTACTGTAAATCCGACTTTTGAATCCCTTTTCCTTACGTATATTATAGATTTCGAAGGGCAATCGTTTTTCGATGGCCTCTTGGGAGAAGCTTTCTTGTTCAACAAATCGCTGACGGGAAAAGAATACTATGCAGGTTACGGTATTGTTGACTCGGTAGTCGACTTGGGAAATGGGAATCAACGAGTTGTCTTCTCAATTTCACAATTGGAATCTGATGATGCCTTCATGAATGACATTGGCGAAGTGCCTTTACCTGCGGGCTTTTATCTTTTTCTATCCGGTTTGTTTGGATTGGGCTGGCTAAAACGAAAACGTCACTAAGTTGGTATCGCTTTTCTAGAGTGTTATAGGTAAATTGGTGCACAGAGAAGGCGACTGAAAAGCCGCGGTATACTACTATTTCGAGATCAGTAGTCACTGTGCGCAATCATTGGCGAAAACTTACGTTGATCGCTCACAATATCTTTTTATGGCTCATGGACAGCACTTTACATAGCCGCGGATATTGCCCGCCGGCGCGCGCCCAGCTGTCCAAGTGGGGGTGCCGGTTGAGTTCCGAAGATGAGCGAAAGGGATCACATTAGGTGCTAAAGTTTGGAACACTTTCCAATAGCCAAGAATAGATCGGCTTTGTCGCTGTAAATGTAACCCCAGGCATTAGATGCAACGAATCGATTGTTGTTGAGGTTCAGCAAAAATTGTCCAGTCCAACCGGAACACCTCAACGTAAAACCCGCCGCGCTTGTATCACAGTCAAAATACGTCGGTTCATCGGCTCCAAACGGAAAAACGTCGTATTGAGTCTCCCCTTTGATGAGGAATTTCTCAGTGGGGTTAAATCTTGTGTGTTTCCAATCGTTATTTCCGTGCGCAAACCCGGTCATTTTTTCAGCAATGCAAAGATAGGTCGGGAGGTCTTCGGCGTAACCCGCCCCTCCGGCAATAAGAACACTGCCACAAGCTATCGACGAAAGAATGCGGCGCATAATGAGCCTCCCCAAATCGGTTACGACTGCCTGTGGTCGAGGATAAAGCAGGCGAGACGCTCTGCAAAGGCTAATTCCTTCAATTGATGCCGTAACCCCATAGGGATTTGCGGCAGTGCAAGCGTCACTGTCTTTCCACCATCTCCCTTAAGAGCTTCAAAATCGCATGCTGGTTGGCGGCGGTTGCCGTAGCGTTCCCGCCATTGGCATAGGTGAATGCCTGCCGGGCAAGCCCCCTCACCCGCAGCAGCTCGTCGGAAACCGTTATCAACGCTTCAGCAAGATCAGCAGCTACGTTTTGTGAGCGGGCTTTCTGGCCCATCTTACCGAGTTTCTTGAGCTCGTTATCGTTCATCGTCATTCTTCTCTTTCAGTAAAAAGCCCGCTCTTTGGCGGGCCGCTAGGTCAGTTTTGTGTGTTTGTTTAAGGGTGCTACAGTCAGTTGAGCATGTGAACGACACTCCCGCATAAAACAGATTGCTAATCGATGACTAATTGGATCGAAGTGAAGAAAAGTGGAGCAGACCTTCGAGGAACTCCTACTTTGACTATCCGAAGCAGCGGGGTTCTTGCATTAAACGCTGAGTTCTATGATGCGGCAGGTGATGCACCGTGCTGCGGGCTTTTTATTTCGGGTGATGGGCGAAGATTTGCTATTGAATTAAAAGAGAAATCAGACGGCCCAAATGACTATACATTGTCACCGGACGGGGGAAGTGCTCGTACAAATAGGGGCAAAGGGCGCGTAATTGCCGCAAGCGGCTTTGTTAATTCACACCCACGACTCAAAGCGCATTCTTCTGTAAATGCGAAACTCCCCATTCAGAAGGAGCTTCGGGGCAATAAATGGGTAGTAGAACTCCAGCCGATGTTTGAGCAATCACGGACAGATACGGAAAACCTGCCAACAGGTGTACGAGGTATTTATCGTCTAATATTCAAAAACAATATCGTATACATTGGAAAGGGAATTATTCGCGATAGGGTAGCGCAGCATAAAACTCGCTTCTCGTTTGATGAAATCCAATTCAGTGAGATCGATTCAGAAAAAGAAATGTTTCAATGGGAAGCATTTTACCTCGAAGAATATGTTCGCGAATTTGGTGTCAAACCAGAATACAATCGGATTATGGGGCAATCCACAAACGAGTGATCTCTGTAAATTTTACTCTATCCGCACCTTGGGGCATTTTCATATAGTTTGGTGAAGATAAAGTCCTGATTATGAACGTCCGCTAATAGTGAAAAACGCATACTAACTCTACAACCGACTTATTGTTGCAGCGCTTACATTGAAGTCCTTAGCGATGCTCCTAACGCTTTCGCCTTTAGCGCGCCGTGAACGGGCCAGCCTTTGCTGATGCGTTGTAAGGGTTGGTTTGCGGCCCAGCCTAACCCCTGCCCGCTTTGCAGACGCCCTACCCTGTTCTGCACGCCGTAATATTCGTTCTCTCTCGTCTTCCGCCATAGCGCTCAAGAGGGCAAGAATTCCCTTACCCATAGGTGTGGTGAGGTCCAGGTAGGCACGGTCCAACACCTTGATGCTACAGCCGCGTTCGGCAATCCGTTGAATGATCTTCAACCCATCACTCATTGAACGAGTTGCCCTATCCCACTCCGCAATAACGAAGAGGTCGCCCTTCCCTAGGCTATCGATAGCTTTATCGAGCTGCGGCCTACCGGCGAGGGATTTGCCGGAGGCTTTTTCCTTAAAGATCGTGTCGCAGCCTTCAGCCTTTAGGGCGGCTAACTGGCGATCCAGCTTTTGGTCAGTAGTGCTGACGCGTGCGTATCCAATTATGTTCATAGCCAAGAATCCTATTCCGCTTTTCAGAATATAAGAATCTTGCCTTCATTATGCAACGCAATTATGCAACACTTTTCTGCTTGATATTAAAGGCTCCTAAATCTGTTGCAGAAGTTGTGACTTTTGAAACGCCAAATTATCGAGCGAAGGCTTTTAAAGGCTGGCCGTCGCGCTGACTAGGAGGGCTACTGGAAGAAGCCTAGCCCAAGCAACAACAAATACTTAGGCGATGCAGATTTCACCGAGCAGAGATTCCGTAAGAAATTCGTGAAGCAAACGAGCGGGATGTCGATTAAACTTCTGGTTTACAGGTTTTTTTGTAAGCTTTGGGGAATCCCTTTGATGTAAAGGACACTACCTCTTCTGCACCTTCTTCCAAAAGGCGACCGAGTCCTAATGATCCATAGTATCTCAGGAAAACAAAATCTTCCTTAGCATTCATAGCGAAAACTCGCTCAACGAATTTACCACCTGAATCGTTAAACTTCCCAGCCCCGTAGGTGATGTCCATTGGATCATACTCGTTAACCCCATCTGTAATAACACCTAATTAGCTTACAGGGCTTTCGTCTATCGAGCCTGGCGCGACGTTGTGTAAAATGCCAATCACAGGCTCGTTACAATAGTATGTAACGACGTAACTACGCCCCGTCTGAGTGTCTGTTGATAGAGTGGCGACGTATTCGTTTTTAACGCCTGTCCATTTATTCTGGGTGATGGAGTTATCGACTAACCCACATGCTGAAAGCATTAATGCAGCAGCCGCTAAAAGTCGCTTTCTCATTTCCCGTCTCCCGTCTTTGTTTTAATGTATTTCGGCCCGCCGCAAGCAGATCCATCTCGCCCTATTTGCTTTAACAATAGCACCTCAAAACCAATGTATATAGGCATATTTTTAACACCTAAACCACTGACCTTTAACCGAAATTACGTCTGGCCAAATATGCAGCCGTCTCAATAAAGGTGGCTACTGCCAGTGTCGCCACAATGATGGTGGTAACAGCGAACTAAACTGCAGTGACGTTCACGGCGAGTTCACAGACAGCAACTACGACAGAAAAGCCCGTGCTGAATATATTGAGAGTAGCAACTAGAGCTTCCGCCCGTCCATCAAGTGATAAGGCGGTATGTCGACGCCATCTTCGCGCAACAAGTGATATAGATATTCACGCTTATTCATATCGAGTTCTTTAGCGCGATTACTAAACGCCTCGACAACAAACTCAGGGAGATCCTGGGTTTGGTAGTCGATTTCTATTCTTTGCACTTTATACCCCCGCGCGCACGCGCGCGCGAAGCGACGCGTGGGAGCAAGAAATGCACTAGATCAATCAAAATTTATTTTCGCTCTGTATTTGAGTTTTGCAACGCAATGAACAACTTACTGCTGTCAGTTAAGGAAGTGGCATATGATTAGAGATGCAATTGCTTACCCCTTGTCGAACGCCAAAACGTGCCGATCTCGCAAAACTTTTACGATTAGGCTGCGATTTTAGATGAAAATATCTGCATTTTTGGGCGAGAACGGAGATGCACTCTACTAGGCCTCCGGCCGCCGCCAACAGTTCCAAATAGGCCCCTGGATCTGTCAATTGGATGCTTGGAACGTCTTGCATCAGTTTTGTGAGAAGTAGTCATTCAACTGACCAATCGTGAAATCTGGGCTGTATGTCCTCGTCGGACACATATTCGTAATCGATTGAATAACATCATTTTGAGATTAGCGTTCATCCTATTCACACGTATCGTTCTTTATTTGGGGTTTGCCGCCGTCAAAACTACGCGCACAAAACCGGACATTGACAAATTCGTTGATAGATCCATTGAAGAGCAAATAGAGTGAACCTAAACCTGCAAAAGTGCATTTGAAATGCAATGGAGATTAGAAGCAACTGGGCAACGCTATGCTACCTAGCATGGAGCTCGACAATGGGGGCAATACTAACGTCTTGACACAAGATGGCCGAAACTTAGAAAACAGGTCACAAACAATGTTGGCGACCCCACGACAGGTCAAAGCATCAATAGGCGGAACATAACGTGAGGTTCTCTGCCTACTTAGTCGGGAGATTTAATATGCACCTTTTGTAGAGCGCCTGTTACAGACTGACTTACAATTACGGCTGTTTTGGCGAGTTTTTTTTCTGCCTTCGCGTGTGCAATCCTATTATGTCTTTCAATTCCTGTCTTCGTGGCGATATCTTTGTTATCATCGTTTACCTGTCGCTGTGCCTGTTGTACTGCAATCGCCCCATTTTTGGCCTTTGTGGCCGCCTCTCGTGCTGCAGTGTACATTCGGATATTCATTGCAAGCAAATCACCATCAAACATGTCTTCGCGCCCAAAATCGGCCGAAAAAGCGAGAAAGGCTATCGAGTTTAGCAGCGCCGCATTGTTAACATCGCTGACGGTTTCAAACTCGGAAAGCATAATACCTCCATCAGCACCGGAAACGTTTTCGTGCGCTGTTGTTCCGTCAACATCCAATATTGAAATCGGGTTGTTTCCCATTCCAAGATAAGGGCTATTAAATTGGGCAGCAGGATCAATATTCGACCAACGACCATTTCGGCTATTCCAAAACCGGGAACCAAAGTCTTCCAAGTTTAATTCTAAATCTGTTTCTTTGCCTTGATACGTATATCGGTAGCCTCCCGATTTGCGGCTTGTATGACCGGGCATTTTCATTCCGAAAGGGTAAAAATCCGATTGAGCAATTAAATCCAAAGCTGCAACACCGCCCTGACCTGGCGAGATTGAAATGCCGACATCGTCAATTATGATTCCCCCAAGGTCCCATTGATCTAAATACTGGAAATCAACCACCACATAATGCCCATCGGCCATTTGCGGTGCTTGAAAGCTAGCTGTGAATTCCGTCCATCCATTTTGCACTATGAAAATGCCTAAATCATCGGCCGTAGTAGAAATGAGGATGTCCTCTGCATCAAATACCCGGAACCGAACGGGCATAAAATTATCGATTTCGTGATCAGTCATAGCATGAAAAGTCACCGATGCAGTCTGACTGCTCGCTAAATCAATTCTAATAGAGCTGCTTTGTGTGTTGCTGAGATTTAAAGAGATGAATTGAGTGCCGGTTCGCGCTAGCAAAGGAAGAGTCGCAACATAATTGTTGTCACTCCAACGCCAATCATCAGGTCCATCTCCTTCAAAACTAGTTGAAACAGCGTCCTGAAAAGTCTTTGAAACAGCAGCGCGAACATTGCCGACGTGGTCAGTTAACTCGTAAATAGCCCTGTTCAAGTCGACTTTGTAAACGCCCAAGCGGGATAACCCATATAGCGGAAACTCTGTCTGCTGCGGCGACGCGCTTGTACCCATAACACCTTCAAAAATACTAATCAGCTTTCCAGACACGTCGCGGACATACCAAGTATCCTCAATTGTTTGTCCGGAGTTTTGGTTAAATGTTTGTTTACGAATTCGTCTTGCGGCCTCATCATAAGTAAAGCGAACCTTCAATGTACCGCTACCATCGAAATTTTGCCGGATTTCTATCACTAACCCGTTTTTGTCGTAAATATAGAAATTATCGGTGGCAACATCATACAGCAAACGACCGTCTTGGTCGTAAACATAATTGGCAGTTTTTTGATCGCGGATATCGTCCCATATATGTTTATTTGTGTTGTCTCCACGGTCGTCAATAAATCGAAGCAAGTTGTTACCCCGTTTTCCCGCATTGTTAATATCGTAGTGATACTCTAGTCGATCCATTGACCTATCCACAGCAATTGGAACAGATCCAACAACATCGTTTTGCGCTGGAATTGTATGTTCAAACGCATCCCTTTTTAGGGACAATAAATTTCCATTTCCATCGTAGCTGATTTCAGATACGCGGTAGTCGTCCAGTGCAACGAAGGTTGGTATTGTTGATTGATTCACGAAGCCATCGAATAGTGTAATACTCGGTTGGAATTCACCAAAAATCGATCCGACCAGCCAATTCCGATTGTCATATGATTGAGCGGTCATCCACTGCCGACCATTTGCTGGTGTGAATTCACCATTCGTGCGCCACCGCAATGACTTAATGTTTCCATTAAAGTAGTCGCGGCCACTAGGATCTGGCAACTGGAGCGGGTTCGGTATTCCCGATTCAATGTTAGAATTCTGCCTGACATAATCGCCTTGATGGTAATCGATTGCTAGCCCAAATACATCCGCAAAAAATCCGTTGTAAGTTGTTAGCAAGCCATCCTCACCGGGATCATAGATTACGTCATTTCTGTTCGCCAAGCCTGCCAACGGGTGGTTTATTGTTTTTGGCCAGTCGTTCACTGTATAGGTGTAGTCAATACCTTGCAGGTTTTTCCCAAGTTCAATTCTCTTCAGTGGACCATGGCGGTAATAGTTGTACCTAGCATGTTCTTTGTACGACACGCCATCGCGGCTGCTCTTCACTAGCAAAAGTCGATTATCTGCATCGTATTGATACCGATGCTCAAACTGTTCGATGACTGAGTGTTTTTGAAATAGAATTCTGTCCAATTGTCCATACTGATTGTATTCATAGTCTGTTGTCTTCGCGCCCAATCCATCAAGTTGCTGCACTACCCACCTCACGCGCCCTTGGTCGTCGTAGCTATACCAGGTTCGATTTGTCGCAGGATTACGGTTGTAGGTGTGACTGACACGGCCAATCAGATATGATTGCTGATAACCGGAAGTAGGAATCGCCGCGCTATCAAGTGCTGCATCCAAATTGACTTGGTCGGAAATGTCATACAGCACGAAGGATTGCTCGCGACAGTTCGCGTCATCAAGTCCATCCGCTGACAGATCACCTGGTTCGAATGCGTTTCCTGCAATATCAAGTGTAGTAAGTATGTCTTCCGGAACAAGCCGGCTTTCGGTATGGTCCTGAAAAAAGACACTCGCTTTGTCTTCGCTGGATTCATATACTCCCGATTCTGTAGGTCTGTTTTTTTTGTCGTAGTTCGTATATGAAAACTCGAAACGCGACCTCTGTTCGGCGCTCTGAGAAAACCTGATCAATCCGTCCGATTTATAAACAAAGTCCGCAACTCCGGAATCTGGGGATAGCGTTGAGATTCGCCATCCGGCGGAATTGTAGAAGTGTCTCGTAAACATTTGTGGCAGCGCCGATGATGACGCATCGACACCAAGAGGGGGGACTTTTGCTACTAAATTGGCTGCATCGTCGAAATAATAGTAAGTTGAGTGCACGCAGTTTTCATTCGACTTGATTTTTCGAGTCTGTGAATCACCGGAATTTTGGTCAACGTACTCGATAACAAATCTATTGTCGGATTGAACTATGTATTGATCAGAAATTCCGCCATAGGTGAGAATGCCAATTGGGATATCGTCCGATTCTCCAGTATAAATTGGGCCAGTGTTTTCTCGAATTATCTGAATCTGGACGTTGGGCGAAATTGCAAAGGCGGAATACTGTGATGTATTCCAAAAAAGACGCATGGAACATGCTAGTTCGCTACCGTTCATCCCTTCCGGGATTTCGTCATAAATCACATCATCTCCATTGGCGCCAGGGGCAAGTGTGTAACGATGCGTTAGAACGAACTGCGACTTTGAAGAAACAATATATGTTTTACCTTGAAATAATGACTCGCTGATAATTGGGAATGTACTAGAGGTGACAGAGGCAGCGGGGCCTGAATAGACCAATGTACCATCGTCAGCGTCAAATATCGATATAGGGTCAGAGCCTACAACCGTTACGGCTGCAAGGGTATTGGAGTACAAACCCGAAAATGTGAACTCTAGCTCAAAAACCTGTGAGCTGATGATGTTTTCGAGAGATAAACCTGTGGATTGGAACACAAGTTTATTTCCATTTAGATCTGTAAAGGTACTTGTGGCGTTACCGTTGTTGTCGATTGTTGTGGTTTTTAGACCACTGTCTTGGTACGAGGTTATGACGCTGCCATTTATGAAATGATGTCGTAGAGATGAATAATGATCTAACTCACTTTCAATCGGTTGGGAAACAGAGGAAGTCGCCCTACCGCGACCCATGCGATGAGCGATGCCTGCAAGCGCCGAGCGGGTTTTTCCATAAAATCGTTCATCATCATACTCAATTCTAGAGTATGGAAACCCGACCGCGGATGGAACGTATGGCTCCAAATCGTTATTGTCGCTGTAATACCAACCCAACGTACCAATATCCGATTCAGCAACAGGTGCGGGATTATTACGTTCCCCAACAAGGTTTGAATTTGTTGGTAGCCGATCGAAATCAGAGTACGAATAGCTCTCTCCGGCGAGGTTTTTTATGAAGTCTTTGTCAAAACATGGTGTTGCCTCCCCTGTTGGAGCTGGCAATGTTTCTAAAACTAAGCGTCCATGTGCATCATAGATAAGTTGATTGGCGATAGTCGAGGCGTCCGAAAGTGAAACCCGTTGAAACTGTATTTCCTCACCATAATTTCCTAAATAAACTTTTTCTTTTGTCTTTTCCGTAATGCCATCATCATAATAAGCGACAGTCGCTATCGAAGTCGTAAATTCATCACGTGGGCAAGAGATATGAGTGGTCAAAACTTCCGTCACTGATGTGCAAGCTACAGTCGCCAAAGCAATAGTATTCAAAAGAGCAATGCGGAACATAGTGTAATCTCGCGCGGCGTGACTGCGCAAAGCTATCATAGAAGCGGTTCAATAGCATCCATAAATTACGGCTCAATAGCATCTGGGTCGATTTCGCAATGCACAATGTTTATTTGCCGCAATGTAACTGGCGTTTCTGACAATATATTTGGTATTTACGTAAGTTCTGCTACTATCGTAAGTGCACAGAGGAACGGTCATAGGAGAATTCTCGATGTCGTTTTTGCGATGTTCCGTACTAATCGTAGTGAGCGGATTAAATATGTGTTCTTGGCCTGTCCTGGCGTCGCCTTTTGGAGTTTCAACTCCAAACACGCAGAACTTTACTCCGCATGACCATACTGAATTGGTGAATCCACTTACTGGTGATTTTACATACAACCTAATTCTTCTTGAAGTCCCATCCCCAGAATTGCCCTTTCCTATTAACCTCGCTTATTCAGCAGGTATAAGTGTCAATCAAGATGCATCCAATTTCGGATTGGGGTGGTCTAATAATCCTGGCTCAATTGCCCGAAGTACGGTTGGTTTTCCGGACGATTATCGTATAGAGCAAGATTCTCAATCTGATCGTTATCTAACTTCACACACCGAAACAGATGATGGCTTTACGGTAACTACTGCGACATCGGTTCGCGGGTTGCCAATTCCACTTCAAGGGCCAGCTAGCATCGGGTTGTCTCTTCGTTCGTCAAATCAATACGTGACCGGAGGTGGATCGTACTCAACTCAAGATTCGCAAGCATGGAGTGCGGGAGCTACATATGCGGTGAATGACTCAGTTACCGTAGGTGCAACCATTGGCATAACTTCAGAAAAGACCTTTTTTGCAAACGCTGGAGCCAGCGCTTTCGGAGTCGCCAAAGGCGGGATCAGCTATTCTCTTACAAACAAGGGGACCTCGAATTTCGGCGGTTCGGTTTCTTCTGGTTTGACCAGCGCTTCGCCACCGACACCCCAAATCTCAAATAGCGATTGGGCCGTCGCCGATCTTGGCGGATATAACATCAACATTTTTGGAATTTTTGGAGAGAGCAGAAACACAATTCGTTACACACTAAATACGTCCAAGGACATTAAACCATTTGGAGCCTTATATCTTGGAGATTTCGACAACCAGACTATATCAGCCATGGATGTTGCAACCGATAAAAACTTTCATAGGGACGATTTATCAATCGGAATAACGCATATCGCATATGATACTTATCGTGTGAATGCGTCCGGAATCGAGGGACACATTAGGCCCTTCCGCTTTGAAAATGGTTCTTTAGTCGCTTTTGGTTCATTCGAGGATGGCGTCGAAAATGATCCGTCTAGCATCTATCACCAGCCATTTTCCGCCCAATCGTTGAATCCAAGTCAGTTAAAAAAATACTCGTCGGTTGAGTTCCATTATCAAGGCGCAAACTCGTCCAATGTAGTCATGAACTCGGGAGAATTATTCATCTCGAATGACACGGATATGACCAACCGTACTTCCAATCCAGTACCCAGCATAACTGCTACGTCCAATGATTTCTTTGGCTTACCAACCCATGATCCGAGCCGTGGGTTTTTTGGTAATCGTTTTAAAACGTCACGGTTCGTAGAATGGTTTACGGCCCTGGAAATTGGCACCAATGTTGGAGTGGTCCTTAATGCACGGCTTGATACCGAATTCGATGCATCAAATACACTGGATGAATTGGCCGTTGATGACCACAAAATACATGCATTCAAGATTACTGCCGAAGACGGAATGGTCTATCATTTCGGATTGCCTGTTTTTGCCCGAAACGAAACGGCTACCTTTTTTCCCCGAACGACAAGTGATGGAAATTTTGCAAAAGATCTAACCGACGCTAGTTCCTCAGTGCATTCTGTAAGGGAAAGCTCATACGCATATTCTTGGTTACTCACTGCAATTACGGGGCCAGACTTTGATGATGCTAACGGCAATGGGATAACTGACGATGGCGACTACGGAATGTGGATAAAATTCGACTATGGCATTCACGAGAATGATTTTAGTTGGCGGTCACCTTATGCTTCTGACCAGTATGCAAATGATGCGAATTTCAAAAACCGCTACGCCGCAAGCGGTGAAAAACAGATCTATTATATTTCGAAAATCTCAACTCGAAGTCATAGTGCGGTGTTTTTTTATAAAGAGCGCGAGGATGGAATTGCACCCAACGGCCGGCGACAATTGCGAACGGAAGAGGTGAGATTGTTCGAGAAAAATGCGTTAAGCCAGTTAGAATTATTGGGACTTACAGGGAGCCTGGGACTGCGCAATGAATTGTATGGCGAAAATGATGTTTATGGGTCTATATCGATTCGAAACGCCGCCCGTGATCATTCGCTCACTACCAAAGTTTTTGAGTATGACTACTCTTTACGACGGAATAGTCCTGATGCTGCAGTAAATTCTGGAAAGCTGACGCTTAAACGGATTCGAACTTTAGGTCGTTTCGAAACGGAGTCAGTCCCTCCATTTGAATTTGACTACGCCGAAGGTGATCCTGCTTCTAACCCAGACTACAAAGCGGGGGCATGGGATCGTTGGGGATCGTTCAAAAACGACTTTGATAAGGAAGGTTCGGGCGACCGTTATACAACGGATGAATCAAAGCACTTCGTTGATGCATGGAGTGTTCGAAAGATAACAGATCCGATGGGAGCAACATTGCAGGTTGAGTATGAAAGTGATTCGTATTCGCGAGTTGGCAGCAATCGATTTATGCAAGACCTTTCAATCCCTGGGCCATTTTCTTTCACCGATAGACCTGACGAATCTACAGCGTTCGAAATTCCATTTGGTGCTGCAGGCTGCGCGTTCAAGACTGATCGTCATGACATTTACCAAGAGGACTTACTATCAGCAATTAGATATTTGCATAGTAAAAATGAACCCCTACGTGTAAAGGTTTTTGATCAGCGGTTTGCCTGCCAAAAGCAAGAATTTAATTGCTGTAGCGAATTTATTATTCTCGACGGAAACCCGATTACTGAAGTACCTTACGATATTTCGATTTTGGAAATGGACGTCGACGGAATAGAAAATAGAGTTCGATTGGATACGGCGAGTTTACCCCCGCTCAATTATTCCTACACTGCGCAACAGGTTGGGCGACAGGGAATTCACGTAATGGAAATCGCTCAGCTTCAACGAGCATTCCCCGAGGTAATCTTTGGGGGTGGTTTGAGAGTCTCAAAACTCGTTTTTGGGGATTCAGATGGTGTCGCAAAGGAGCGGCATTTCGACTACGAGTTAGCGGGACGGTCTTCTGGCGTAACGGTTGTTGAACCACCTGCATTTGATAGAAGCTTGCCGCTTTCTGAGCGAATGGTAAGCAAATTAGAGCCCACGGATTTGTCTGCAAATGCTATTGACGGTGTCGGGCCGATGGTTGCCTACGAGGTTGTTCGCGCCACAGATATTGGAAGAGACGGCTCAACAGCAAGCAGTCACCGGTATACGTTTGAGGTATTCGACCCCGAGATACATTTACGGCGTGACCGAATTTCCTCAGGCAGGGTTTCTTCATTTGATGGTGCCGACTATTCCTATCGCGTTAGAACGCACGACAAAAAAAGCTTTGTGGGGCGGGTAAAGAAAATTGAGTTATTTAATTCAACCAACCAATTAGTTGAAACAACCGATTATATTTATAAAAGGGATTTTGATTTACTAAACGATGCTGGAATCATTCGAGAAATAACGCATACTGGTAAGCCTGAGATTAACTCAGCATACAAATACGACGAGGCCAATAGTGGTAGCTATGTGAATTCAGATCATGGATGGCGGTTGAGTGTCAACGAGCAGATACATTACCCATCAGTTTTGTTAGAGGTGAATATTACCAAGGATGGAGTGTCAAAGAGTACGATCTTTGAAAATTTCGATTTCTTCACTGGTCATCCAAAGAGTAAAATCATTTCGACGCCATCGAGAGATGAATTGGAAATAGTCACTGAGCCAGCTCATAAAAAATATTCGGAACTGGGATCGAAAGTAGACGATCCTAAGAATAAGAACATGTTGACTCAAGTGGCGGCAGTGTACGTCCAGAATGTTTCGACCCAAGAATCGATTTCGGGCGAAGTACAGACATGGGGCGACCAGTGGAATTATAGAAAACTACTTAACGGTCAATCGGGACTAGCGTTTGAGGTTGTAACTCCGGCCGACGACGGCAGCAATTATGTACCTGTTTGGCGCCCAATCGAAAAATTTAGTTTTATTGGCATTACGGATTCTAGTGGTTCTGTGGGCGTAAATTTGCTCGACTCCAATTCGGCAGAAGCATTCAAGTGGAATCAAAATTACAACGGCTTAGACGGACGATGGACGAAGACCAACGAAATCACTTTGTACAATCAAAATTCGCATATTTTAGAGACTCGAGATGTGAATGGAATGTTTCATGCAAACAAAGTTTTAAATGACGGCTCAAGGATATTGGCGACGGCTTCTAATTCAAAGTTTACAGAGTTTGCATTCTCGGGTGCGGAAGACGACGATGAATCTGGCTCTCTCACTAATAGCGAAATCCATTTGATATCAGCGTTACGCGTGAAAGATGCGCCTGTTGCACACACCGGCACTTACTATTTCGAAATCCCTGGCCAGAGTAATGGAATCAGTTATAGCGGCAAAGTTGGTGACCATTTTGAAATCGGTAAATCATATCGCGCATCTATTTGGCAGCGTCCGATCAAAGGAATGCAACAGGGAGATGGCACGCCAGAGCTGCGTGTCAGTTATGTCGATAGTCTTCCGTGGACTGTGCTTGGATCCGTGGATCAGAATTCACCCACAGATCAATTTGGTGACTGGGTGCTTCTAACTGTAGATTTCGCTGTTCCCGCGTTCGCGAATGTTGGGGACGGCGTAATCATAATGGTTCACAATGATAATGACGAGGCCGTAGTTTTTGATGATTTCCGAGTTCAACCAATAGATTCGACAGTTAATGGGTTTAACTATGACCATGAAACTCTGAAGATTACGGGCACGTTAGACCCGTTCAATATTGGTGCTACCTATGAGTTTGATGAGATGGGTAGGTTGAAAACGGTGGAGCACGAATTCGCTAATGACAGCGCCGCGGGGCTGGGAGGATTCAAGAAAATAAAAACTTTCAATTACCATCACGCAAATCCGCCTCAATAATTAAACAACAAAGATATTTGATTGGGCCTCAGGGACAGACGGCCGATGAATCAGACCAAAATCGCTCCTGGATAAAACCAAATATACCCGCCCCCATTGCCTCCGGCGTCTGGTAACCAGTCCAAGTGGAGGGGCCGACTTAGGAAGCTGCCAGAAACAAAACATTAGGGGCTTCTCCTCCGTGTAAGAAATCTTCCCAGGCCGACATCATCTTTCGTCGCTTTTCAAGCATGTCGCCGCGCCGGTAGGCGCGTTCGACCTCAGAACCCACGTTGTGTGCTAGCGCGATCTCAGCCATGTCACGCGGGAAGTCAGTGCGCTCTCCGCACCAGTCACGAAATGTGGAGCGTAACCCATGTGGAACTGCAGCCTTTCCAGAACGCGAGTCGAGAAACCCACCGATCCGAGCATGGTTTACTCGTTTCATGCACGCGGAGAGCGCTGCGTCTGATAGCTTGCCGCCACGTGGTGCCGGGAAAATGAAATTGCCTCCTGCGAAACGATCCAAACTCTTGAGCAAGTCAATTGCATTTTCTGTCAAAGGCACACGATGTTCTGCGCGTCCTTTCATTCGCTGTGCCGGAACGATCCAAACACGATCTTTAAAACTGATCTCATCCCAGGTTGCGCCCCTCACCTCTCCAGAACGGGCGAGTGTCATGGCTTTGAACTCAAGCGCTCGCGTTGCCATACCCTCTCTCTGTTTAATTGCAGCGAACCATTCAGTGGCGTCATCGAGAGCTAGCGCGGGATGATGCTTTACTTTCGCAATACGGCTCGACTTTGGTAGGACAGCATCTAGGTTTCCCTTCCAACGAGCTGGATTATCGCCTTGGCGATGGCCAGCAACGGTTGCCCATGCAAGGACAGCTTCAATCCGCCCTCTTAAGCGCGATGCTGTTTCATTTTTGCCTATCCAGATAGGTTCGAGCGTTCTTTGAATATCAGCAACGGAGATTTCGCTAACCAGCATATTGCCCAAGCCTGGATCAGCATATGTATCCAGAGTAGCACGCCACTGCTTCCTATGTTTTGGATTGTCAAACTCTGCTAGCTTCCCAACAAGAAACTTCTCTTTTGCATCTCTGAAAGTTATCCCGCGTTGTTGCTCTGCAAACAACGCAGCCTTTCTGGCTTTGCGATCTTCAATTGGGTCTTCGCCATTTGCTATCTGCTGTTTTGCCTCGCGGGCTTTTTCTCTTGCTTGAGCAAGTGTGACGTCCGGAAACCCGCCTAGACCGATATGCCTCCGGCGCTCGCCCACTTTGCTTCTTAGGATCCATGATCGAGCACCTGTAGGTGCTAATTGCAGATAGAGACCCGAGACACCGCCAACTGCAAAAGTCGCGTTCCCTCCTCTTCCAGTATGCCTCAAACGTTTCACTTCCAGCGCTGAAAGCCCTCGAACCTTTTTTGGCATTCGCATCTTACCTTTCTACCCGCCAACCTACCCGCCATAAAACTTGGTATTGGGTAAAACAATCTGGGACCGGCATCAACCTGTCGTAGATGCAAACGATTGTATTCATTTATGTTTTGAGACTGTATGGGACGGGCTGAAACTTGGCGGTGGCCGCCTTCCTCTCCGCCAGACGCTCTTGCAACATCTGAAAATGACTAGGCGATTGGGATTCATGCGCAGCATGTTTCTTTTGGTATGTCGATTAATTCGATGCAAAGTCCGCGTCCTACCATCGGTTTCACGCGCTTGTGATATCGTTTTGGTCAAAGCGTCGTGCCCCCCCTTCAGTCGCCATTTAGGCCGCCCGAACGCAGTGATCTTACCGCTAGCTGTGCGGTGGACCTAGTGCCCGCTTAAATGTGACCTCTCGAAATCGTTACCGCGCATTAACCATGCTTTATCAAAAATCACGGCCCCCATTTTTGCTCACGCAGCAAAAAAAGGAGACAGTCTCGTGACTACAGAAAACCCAAAAATCGATCTAAAGCCGCAACAAGTCCCACTCCTTCGGGTTGAAAAACATCTCGCCGGTTTAGGGGCTTTTCTGGCATTGGCTCCGTCGCTGGTAAAAGCGGCAGAGGATAAGTTGCAAGAAAACATCGTAACACCCCAAGAAGTTGCATCCTTGCAAGCCGATCTACTTGACGTTGCCGCCCGCCTGGGAGACATTCATCTTGCCTTCGAAACAAAGGCAAATGAAATTGGGGCGGATATCATCACGACAACGGTCAACCACTATGTTTCTGGTGGTGATGACAAAGCCCCACCAGTAGCGCAGGTGATCAAATCGTTAATGGGAACTTCATAACTGAGTTTG
Organism: Hyphococcus sp.; assembly: GCA_021776315.1. Taxonomy (GTDB): domain Bacteria; phylum Pseudomonadota; class Alphaproteobacteria; order Caulobacterales; family Parvularculaceae; genus Hyphococcus. The sequence continues at coordinate 30,260 of JAJFGD010000055.1, forward strand.
TCGCGACACCCATTGCGTTTTTCTATTTCTCAATGTGGTTGGTCGTTGCTTTTGCAGCATCATATTTTTTGACCGCTACGCAATCGCCAAACCGACCAGCCAAAAATGTAGATGAGAATTTACTCTTCGCGACGCAGTGGTTCATCATTGCTTTCTTGTTGACCCGATTATGGCGGATGAGCTTTCCAGGATTGAGCATCGGCTATGGTTTTATCGACATTTTCCTTGCCGCGGTTTTTCTACAACGTATGTATGAAACCCCAGCTGGGATCGTGATGTTTCCGCTGATTATTATTAAAGCACTGTTCGTGGGGGTTCATGTATCGGGGTTGGGGTTCGATCTTACGGGCATTTACTTAGGCCACGAGCGGTCGGAGGATTTTGTAGAATCATGGCTTCGAAACCGGCTATTCGAGCTAGAGAACGCCTATATCATCGTCATTTGCGGATTTCGAATATTCTTCGTGCGGTTCAAATCACAAAAGTTTATCACGTCTAAGGTCCGGTTCTAGCTCTTCAAGATCCCCTCTCCTTGACGGGCAAAAAGTCCTCTCTTCATCTTACATTTTAACGATGCGCTTACTGGCGTATTGCGCTATCTACGGAACTGGGCAACGGGCCTCCCACTCGATAATGGAGCGTTTTCATGACCGATTGTAGCGGCGGCGTTTG